>JBAURN010000084.1:0-28542 GCA_049581225.1 Solirubrobacteraceae bacterium | reverse complement strand
GGCTTGGCGGGCGCGTAGTCGTAGCCGTAGCCGTACCCGTAGCCGCCGCGACGGCCGGACTTGAAGCCGTTGGCGATCACACCCAACAAGGGAGCACCGGCGCCCGTCAAGGTCTCGTGCAGGCGTTCGGCGACATCGCGACGATTACGCCCCACACGACCCACGATCACCACACCATCAACCTTCTTCAACAAGGGGAAAGCGTCTGAGACGGCAGTCAAAGGCGGCGTGTCGATCACAACCAGGTCATAGATAGCTTTGGCTTCGTCCAGGAGGCTCTCCATCGCGTGGCTCTCGATCAGCTCTCCAGGATTGGGCGGCGGTGTGGCGCCGGCCACCAGAACATCGAAGGAGTGCCCGTCGGGCTTGTCGGTCGTGGGCGCAACCAGCTGGATCGTGTGTAAAGCTTGGGCGAAGGGGACGCTGCCGATCAGCACGTCTGCCACCCCGCGTCCCGAAGTGATGCCGAGCTGACGCGCGATCGTGGGGCGCCGCAGGTCGGCCTCCAACAGCAACACGCGCGCGCCCACGCGCGCGGACGCGGCAGCGAGATGGCGAGCGATCGTGGTCTTGCCGTCGCCGGGGGCGGCGGAGGCCACCATGAGGGTGCGCAGTTCGCGGTCCACGTTGAAGTAGCGCATGTGGGCCCGGATCAGGTGGAAGGCCTCGGACTCGCCCGAAGGCAGGGCCGCGCCCGGGACACCCTGGCCGCCGCCCGAGCGCTGGAGGGCCGAGCTCTCGGGGACCACGCCGAGCAGGGGCAGGCCGTAGACCTTCTCGAGGTCCTTGGGCTCGCGGATGCGGCGGTCCAGGCGCTCTAGGAGGAAGGCAATGCCGATGCCGAGAAGGAGGCCGAGGACGGCGCCGAGGACCGTGTTGCGTGATGTCTTGGGCGACGAAGGGGAAGTCGGTATTAGCGCTGGCTGCGCAATTTCGACATTCCCGTTGCGCAATTCTGCAAGGACGCCGAGAGATTGAGCCCGTCCCGCAAGGGCGATCCCGGACGGACTAAGCTTTTGCTTCAACGACAGCTTACTTAGCTGCTTGTTGACAAGCGCCAGCGCCGCCGCGTAGTAGGCGTGGTTGTTGTTTTGTTGCTCGGCTACGAACCGTTTGGTGTAAGCGTTCGCAATGTCGGCCGCAAGTTGCGGGCTGGTAGCCGTAGTCGATACGTCAACAACGTTTGATTCGCCCTCAGCGCTAACGCTGATATCTTCGCGAACTCCTTCTTCGGTCAGCCCCTGACCAAGTCGAGTGGCGGTCTTTGCCGCCATGTCGCCGAGCTGGACCAGCTTCAAGTTCGTGTCCTGCTGGGGCACTTGGTTGCCCCCATTGCTGACCGCTTGGAGTCCTGCGGCTTGTTGGTTGGTCTGGCTGTTGTTGAAGACAAGCGAGGCCGTCGCGGTGTACTTCTTGGTCTGCTGCTTGGAGAATCCATAGGCCGATCCGGCCGCAAGAACCACGCAGAGAACAATGAGCGGCGCACGTCGACGTAGGACGCTCAGAGCACGCTCAAGATTTGGCCCTTCAACATCTTGCTGCATGTAGGCTATGTCCTTCCAGATCGCATAGCGCCGCTACGATGCGCTATCCTAAACGATCTTCGCATGGTGCGTTGTGTTCCAGGATGCTTTCGGTTATATTTGGCTCTCTCGCTCGACAGCGACTTGTTCTTGGCTCGAAGCTACGCTACCAGCGGCTCCTAGACGGGTATTCATTACTCCCTCGGCGGTTAGAAGTTGTGGACTGCGACCCGTAGTCGTTCCGTCGTTGTCCAAGGCAGGCCTTACAGGCCTTAACTTGGAGCCATCCAGCGTAGGGTGAGGCGTGACCAATACTGGTCCCAGGATCATGGCAAGCGCTGTCGTCGCCAGCCAGTCGAACAGCGTCGGGTCTCCCAGCGGATCGACCAGAAGGGCAGCGACAGCACAAAGAGCGGCCAACGGCGCCCATTGGACCCTGCCTGTTCTCGCCAGCAACCGCCTGGCAATGGCCACGATAATGAACACGAGACCTACGACGTAGACAGTCAAGCCGCCAAATCCCGTCTCTCCAATGACAGCCGGCCAAGATGTATCGTCAATAAAATGCGGGTATATCCGCGACAGCCCATAAACGTTGCTCAGTCCGTACTGATAGTAGACAGGACTGTAGAAGAGGCGTGACGGATAGCTCGCAAACCTGCCAAACCCAGCGCCGAATGGAAAATCGTCGCCCGCGATGCGCTCACCCATAATGTAGAGCTGTGCCCGAGCGGTTGATTCCGATGACGTGTAAGTGGAGATTTGTTTGGTGATCGCACTTGCCTCCAAGCTGTACACACCTACCACTAGCAGTATCCCTACCAGAACTATCGCCATCGCACCCCTGCTATTTGCCACCGCCCCGACGATGGCGACAATTATGACCACAAGCGCAAGCGACAGAAACCCCTTGAGACGCAAGCGCCACAGCCCCAAGAGACGCCCTCAAGGAAGTCGTCGAGCGACCATCAAACCACCAGGGCCTACGAGCACCGCGCGAACCTACGGCGAAGCACGCGAAGCGCCTAGCACTGAAGGTCAGCCTGCTGTCGAGCCAGCGCGGACAGCAACACATTGAGGACTCCATTAGGCTCCCATACGCATGGACGCCACCCACACGGCCGACCCTCAGCCTAGGCATATTGCCATCGTCATCCCAGGCCTTCATGGCGGAGGGGCCGAGTTCGCTGCTCGGCAGTGGATCACCGAGCTTCGTGGGCAGGGACGCTTGGTCACCGTCTACGTACATGGCCGTCAGCAGCCAGACGTTGAGCTCCCACCGGGCACGGTCGTTCGTAGCTTTCCATCCTACGGAGGTGGACTTCGGATCAACGGTCTGCTCCGCCTAGCCCTTATGCCACTCTGGTTGCGCCGGGGTGTCCACCGCGATCAGCCTGACGCGGTTCTATCGCTGATGACATTTAGCAACATCATTGCGCTACTTGCGCTTAAGGTGTCGGCCCGCCAATCTGTGCCACTCATGGTGTCGGAGCGCAACGTGCAAGCCCTGCAGGCAGCAAACGTTAGGCGACGCGACAGGCTTACTATTTGGTTGGCGCGTCGCCTATATGGCCGCGCCGACGGAGCGCTGGCGATTTCCCATCCCGTCGCCGGCGAGCTGGTCTCGGCGTTCCGGGTTCCGGCTAAGCGCGTGTTCGTGGTCCCCAACCCAGTCGTCCCATCCCCCGTCGCGACACAAGCCCTACCCGCCCCCGACCACCTACATCTTGTCCTTGTCGCGCGGCAGGCCAAGCAGAAGCGACCACATCTGTTTTTGGCCGTGCTCCGCGAGCTTACCTTGCGCGGTATAAGTATTCGAGGCACCGTTATTGGCGACGGGCCTCTACGCGAGTCAACCGAACTCGAATCTTCTCGATTGGGCCTCAATGTCGCCTTCCTCGGATGGAGAGAACCGTGGTGGAACGCCGTATCGGATGTGGATTGTCTCGTCCTTACAGCAAACGCCGAGGGATTCGCCAATGTGCTGGTGGAGGCCGCGGCCGCCGGCATACCGTCCGTAGCCTCCTCTCGCGCACTCGGTGTCGCCGACGCGATCGTGCCTGGGGTAACTGGACAGTTCGCAACAGCGGATAGTCCTCAGGCATATGCGGACGCCGTTTTGGACGCAGCTCCACTCTGCCGCACTCCTGTCATCAACATACAGTCGTGGCTCCAGCATTTCTCAATGGCGAGCAGCACCGCGACACTCCTCACCGCACTCCGCACCATGATTGGCGACCATCTAGTTGACACTTTGCCCCAACCGCATCACAACGCGACCCGCAAAACGACTATAGCATCCAAATGATTCCGAACGGACCTCTACGCGCTTTGTCGCTTAAGCTGCACGGCCTCCTTCGCCGAGCGACAGGTCGCGCGCTTCTCGGGACAATCGTTGGCAATGCGCCGGGCTTTCTCTTGCCATTCGCCATCGCGGCACACTTCCAGATAGGACGCTTGACGGATGCATACGCATTCGCGCTTGGCGTTGCCATGTTCGCTTCAGGCGTTTTTGTGGTCGTTTTGCAGTCCAACGTCCTGCCGATCCTGCAACGCATGAAGCATCTTGGAAGGACGGCACTCGTAAATCGACTTCAGTCGATCACGATCGCCTCTACCGGCATCGCTTCGATACTCTACGCCATAGCTGCATTTGCCTCGATCATCTATGTAGACCATCAATCGCACTGGACCAGCCAGCAACATACGGTCCTTCTTGTAACGATCATCGTTTTTGCAGTGTTCGTTGTAGCGAGCGCCGTCAACAGCATTCTCTCTGCCGCCCTCAACGCGCTCGACAGTTTTCTAGTGCCAGCCGCAACACAAGCCATGAAGTCGCTAGTGCCGCTCGCGATTATCGCTTTCGTGCCGACCCAAGCAAGTGGGCTACTAATTATAGCTTGCCTTGTTGCCGCTGGCGAACTTGCTCGCACAATTTACCTTTACATACATCTTCGGACCGTACTACCGTCACTTCCAGCCGTTGAGCCGCCCGAGGGCTACGCGACTGAACTGCCTCTTTGGAGAGTCGCCGGGCCGCATGGCCTTTCCATGCTTATCGCGGCCGCAAGCCCCCTCATCGACCGTAGCGTGGCGGCCTCACTGCCAGCCGGCTCGATCACGCTCATCGATCTCGGCGAGAAGACGTTCCAGCTTCCCCTCACAATCATTTCGACATCCCTTGTGCTCGTAGCCGGAACGCACTGGGCTAGCATGCTGACAGGCAACATACCCGTACTCCGGAGGCATTTCCGCCACACAATTGCTCGTGGCATTTTGATCTGTCTGCTACTGCTGGTCGGTATGTTTGCGATGCTTGGCCTTCTCGCCGTGATAGCGGGGCCAACATTTGCTGGAGTCCCCACCAAGAAGGTGATCGTTATCATCTCGCTCCTTCTAGCGGGCCTGCCCGCCGCCTTCGTCATTAGTGCCGGAGCGCGCCTGCTCGCTTCAACGCGATCTACATATCTACTACCCTGGTTTGCTGTCTGCTCATTCACTACAAACCTTGTATTCGATATCCTTGGAGCACGCTGGTTTGGCGTACAGGGCATCGCGCTGTCCAGTACAATCTATCGTTGCGTTAATGCGATCCTTTACCTCATAGTTATACGCCGTCTGCTGAACACACACTTTGAAGGAATCGGCATTCGCTCTGCCAAGACGAAGAAGCCGCGGAGCAACGTCGATGTCCCACGACTGGCGGCGAATAGTGTCGGCGACTCTCACAGGCCTAGCACCAGTGTACCCCAACCTGCGGCCGTCAGATCCAAAGCGAGGAGTTAGCTGGCATGTCAACTGCAAGTGAGCGTCATCCACGCTATCTATCTCGTGCTGGTACGGGCGACTTCCGCGCGGCTCTGCAACTGTTACCGGCATTTCTATTTGTGATCGCGCCGCTCGTTCTTGGCTCTGCAATCGCTCTTGCCTCAGCGCATACTCACGGACTGACGTATCTCTTTGGCGGCCTTGCCGCCGGTGCGATCTTGGTCCTGCTTTTTTACGTCCCAGTAAGGGCCTTGCCGCTAATCGCTTTGCTCGTCACTTTGCTAGTACCAACCGAGACCACTTTTCTCCCCCACCTGCTTCAGGGCACAGCACCCGGCGTTGTACCCCTGGGCATTTGGATGATTCGCGCACGCACCTCCGCAAAGGCTCCGGCCGCACTTCGTGGCCTGGCATTGGCCCTCGCCTTCTGGCTTGTGCTATCTGAGATCTTTGCGCCGTTTCACAGCCACCACGGCTGGGAATGGCTGATAACGGCCAGCGTTGCCATGATAATCGTCGTGCTCTATACGCCGTCGGGCCTGAAGCCACAGAGTTTCCGAAGCCTGTTCCTCGGTATAACAACCGCGCTCGGCGCCTACGCCTTGCTCGAAGGCTTTCTCCTGCACCATAATTTCCTGTTCGGCGTGCTCTTCGAACACGACAGTTGGTGGGTAACTCAGCAGCATAGTGCGTCTTATCGCGCGACCACCCTTCTAGGCCATCCTTTGGTCAACGGTACGATCTTCTCTGCGGCCGCCGTCCTTGCGGCCAGCGAGATGGTCCACAAGTCGGCAAGATCACGGATTGCGTTGCTACGGCTCACCGTTCTCATCGGCGCCACTATAGCTACACATTCGCGCGGTGCCGCAATCGCATTGGCCGTAGGGCTCATAGTTGTGATCGCATTCAGTCGCGGGCGAGGAGAAGGCCAACAGACGAGGCGGCTCGTTCTCATCGTCAGCTTCATAGTCGGAGGCGCTTTTCTGATATATGGCCTACAGGCGCGGAACGAATCCCAACAGGGACAAAGCTCTGCGGAGGTACGCGTAACTGTTATTAAGCGAGCGGCCGAAACACTTCGTCTCGTCGAGCCGTTTGGTGCCGGCCCGGGCGAGTCGGACGGCTATCGCGCAGCCAAGCAGCTGCCGGGATGGGAAATAGACCTGGAGAACAGCTATGCGGAGCTGGCCGTCAGCATCGGGCTGGTAGGGCTGTTCTTGGTGGTTGCGTTGCTCGTAGGTATTGTTGTTTTTGGCCTCCAGAATGACATCGTAGTCGGGGAGGCGGCAGCTTTGCTGACAATACTCGTCGATATAGCAGGCTTTAACGCGATCGAGGGACATAAACCCCTACTGATAGTGATCGCCCTCCTCGCCATTTTGATCCTCGCTACTCCTCGTCGGTCCGCCAAGCTAGGCGGCCAGACAGAGCATTGGAGTGTCGAATATGAGAATCGAGAGCCCGTACCGCAGGGGAGCTAGGATTTCCATTTCCTGTCTAACTCACATCGGTGATGATTCACGAACACAGAAAGTTTGCTAAGCGATGGCCCTACCGACATTCGCAATCATTGGTGCTATGAAGTGCGGCACAACCAGCGTGCATCATTACCTACAAGAGCATCCCGAGATCCAGATGCCCGTCATCAAGGAGACCAACTTCTTCTCCGGCCCGGCGGACGGTATCCCCTATCCGCCCGGGTCCAAGCGTATAGAAGATTTGAAGACGTATGAACAATTGTTTGATCCCACGTATCGAGTTCGCGGGGAGGCTTCGCCGTGCTATACGCTCTATCCGCGGCGCAAGGGCACGCCCGAGAGGATAAGTGCACTCATGCCCGAGGCAAAGCTCATTTACCTCGTACGCGATCCTGTCGCGCGAGCCTTGTCTCAATATCACTTTAGTGTGTCAGTCGAAGCCGAGCGTCGCTCAGTGCACGAGGCGCTTAAAGACCTTTCGGACCCTAACTCCCTTTATACATGTCCCGGCTTCTATGCGGTCCAGATAGAACAGTACCTTCATTATTTTCGACAAGATCAGATCTTGGTGGTGGACCAGGCAGACCTCCTTGCTAGAAGACGTGACACGCTGCAGGAGATGTTTGCGTTTCTGGAAGTGGACAGCTCGTTTGTTTCTCCCGTATTTGATGAGGAGAAGAACACAGGCGACGAACAGCGCACATACTCTAAGTTCATTGTGTTGCAGAGACGCGCTCAAGCGTCGCCGCTAGTGCATCGTCTACCCAGACGGTTGCGCCGATTTGCGCGCCAGTCGATAGAAAAGGTAGTTTCACGTCCCCTTGAAAAGCCTATCCTCGACGATGATCTTCAGCATCATCTGCGAGCTGTCTACAGCTCCGATGTCACTCGTCTGCGCGAATTGACCGGCAAGCGTTTCCCGACTTGGAGCCTTTAGTAAATCGCGCTAAGTGTTTGGGTAGTCGCGCGAGCGACACGACATTCCGCTTGTGCAAGCTCACCGGCTTCTAATTTCGGAGTATTCCGTGGGAGCACGAAAGCTCGCATCCAGCGCGTGATATACTTGCAGGAGCCGTAGAACTGTCGTCTCCTGGTCTAGGTCGGTACGAACTTTACGACCGTTCGAGCGTTGGTTAGTGACGAGCACCTTGGCTAGCTCGGCTCCCAATTCTGGGGGATCGTGTCTGCATACGGCAGATGGCGAAACACCTGAGAGCATCTCCCCAACGTCCGCTACGTCCGTTGCGACTACAGGAAGATTGCACATAATGGCCTCCTTCACGACAACCGGGCTGCCCTCTGCCATAGACGTCAAGAGGAGACAGTCGGCCGCATTCATCATCAGGGGTATCGAGTCTGGTGGCTGGTTCTCTGCTATGGCCAGCCGTATCGGTCCCAACACCGTTTCCGCACTTGCAACCGCCAGCTTGGCCAAATCCAACCTCTTGCGTGGCTCGTATGGCTTGGTCGCGGCGAACAGCACAATCCGCTCGTCCTCGTTCCAGCCGAGCCGACGCCGTGCCTCCGCCTTATCCATAGGACTGAACCGTTCGGCGTTGACGCCACAAGGTATAACGGTATCCTTCCGCTGAGCAAGTGCCGGAAGGGTCCTATGCATCTCGTTCGACTGCGTGACGGTGGCCGTAAACAATCTGGCATGGTGGCGAATAACAAAGGAACGTATCCTGCTCGACAGTGGAACAGGCCCGTCATCTGCCTTATATCCGAGAACATCATCCCCGTGGTATGTCGTGATCATTGGTCGTGCCAGAAGAAATCGCGCCACCAGCGCTGTCTCGCCTCCATGGACGTGAACCATCCGATAACGGCTCCGTGCCGACACACTTAGCTTTAGAAAAGAAAAGGCGCTCATCACGTAGACCATCTTTGAGATGTACCCCCTCATATAGAGGACGTCGCAGCCAAGGCCGGCTTCTCGGAGGGACTGCACCTGACGCTGGACGAAAATTCCATAGGCTGGGCGTTCTGGCTCGGGCCACATATTGGTGATCACGAGGAGATCCGCCCCGTGATCGCAGTCTACGAATTCAAAGGATCGGAAGGTCTTTATCGCCAGACTCATAGGAGCGGAATAGAGTAGCGTACGAGACCCTATCTGCTTCCAAGACGAATGCTTTTCGCACCTACAAACAACGCTTAGTGTCCGTTGGTCCCTTCACTGCGAACAGCTCATTCATGGCAACATCGGTAACCCCGACTATGACCAAGGCGGTACGCATCCTAGGCACGCATGGCGTGCCCGCCAACTACGGCGGCTTCGAGACCGCGGCAGAAAACGTCGCCCTCTTCCTTGCGGCCAAGGGATGGCGCGTCGTCGTGTACTGCCAGGTCAATGGCTCAGGCCCCATCCAGGAAGACACATGGCGCGGACTGGAGCGAGTCCTGATCCCGATCGACGTCGACGGCTGGCTGGGCACCTCGAAGTTCGATCTCCTCTCGATCCGGCACGCCACCAAGTCACGTGACCTCTGCCTGACCTTCGGCTACAACACGGCGATCTTCAACGTGATCCAGCGCGCCAAGGGCATTCCGAACGTGATCAACATGGACGGCATCGAGTGGTCGCGCTCGCGCTGGGGGTTCTTTCGCCAAGCGATCCTCTACACGAACGAGCGTATCGCCTGCTTCGTCGGCGACCATCTGATCGCCGACCACCCCGAGATCGAGAAGTTCCTGTTGACGCGTGCCCCGCGCCGCAAGCTGACGACGATCACCTATGGCGCCGATCCGGTCGCGGACGCTCCCGCTTCAGTTCCAGCCTCCCACGGGCTGGAGCCCGGTCGGTACATGACCCTAATCTGCCGTCCGATCCCTGAGAACTCCATCGCCGAGCTGATTCGGGGGTTTTCACGTAGCCAGCGAGGCTTCAAGCTGGCCGTGTTCGGCGACTACACGCCCGATGAGGACCCGTATCATCGCGCCGTGCTGGACTCCGCCAGCGATGAGGTCGTGTTTGTTGGCTCGATCTACGACAAAGCCGAGGTCGAGGCGCTGCGCTTCCACTCGGCCATGTACCTGCATGGGCACACTGTGGGCGGCACCAACCCATCGCTCGTGGAAGCGATGGCGGCGGGCAACCCGGTGCTCGCGCACGACAATCCATACAATCGCTGGGTCGCGCAGGACGGCGCGGTGTACTTCACGACCGAGGACGACGTGGCCAGACATCTAGACGAGTTGCTCGCTTCGCCAACCCGCTTGGAGGAGATGCGAGCGGCCAGCCTGCGCCGCTACGAATCGGAGTTCACCTGGGAGCACGTGGCCGGCCAATACGAGCAGCTACTGCTGCGCTTCCTGCCAGGTGCGGATCGAAGCTCTTCAGAGCCCGTAGCGGTGGAGAGCGCCTCGTGATCAAAGTCGCAATCGTCGGCCTCGGCAAGATGGGCCTCTCCCACCACGCCATCGTCAACATGCACCCGGACGTCGAACTCGTCGGTGTCTGCGACTCCTCAGGCTATGTCCTCGGCGTGCTTGGCAAGTACACGGGCGTCAAGACCTATGACGACTTCGACGCCATGCTCGAGAAGGTCGACCTGGACGCGATCGTGATCGCCACGCCGTCAAGTTCCCACGCGCGTATGGTCCGAAAGGCACTGGAGCGCGACATCCACGTCTTCTGCGAGAAGCCCTTCACGTTGAGCGTCAGCGACGCCGAGGCCCTGGAGTCCCTCGGGCGCGAACGCAATCTCGTGACGCAGGTCGGCTACCACAACCGTTTCGTGGGAGCCTTCCGCGAGGTCAAGTCGGTCCTCGACCAAGGCGCCATCGGAGAGGTGACCCACATCCTCGGCGAGGCATACGGGCCGGTGGTACTCAAGCCCAAGGGCGGGACCTGGAGAAGCCAGCGCGCGGAGGGCGGCGGCTGCCTCTACGACTACGCGGCTCACGTCATCGATCTGGTGACCTGGTATGTCGGCGAGCCCAGCGGCGTCGGTGGCACAGCCCTCAATCGAGTCTTCTCGCGAGAGATCGACGACGAAGTCTTCAGCACTCTCTATTTCCCAGGAGGCAAAACAGGCCAGCTGTCGGTCAACTGGTCAGACGAGTCTTACCGCAAGATGACGACGCGCGTGACGATCTGGGGCACCGCCGGGCGCATCTACGCCGACAGGCAGGAATGCCAGGTATACCTACGCGACACCGCGAGCATGCCCCCAGGCTACGAGGAGGGCTGGAACGTCCGCTACACGACCGAGCTGACCGAGCCCGTCTGGTTCTACCTGCGTGGTGAGGAGTACAGCGCCCAGATCGACTACTTCGTGCAGCGCGTCAAGGAGCGCCAGACGGGGGGCATCAGCAACTTCGCGACGGCGGCCGTTACCGACAAGGTCATCGCCACGCTGGTCGCCGACGCGGCAAAAGGCGCATCGACCGCCACCAGCGGCCAGCTGCCCCCACCTCCTCCCACCAAGCGACCCCGCAAGTTCCGCTTGTGGAAACGATGAGCGCTTCGATGGCCAATCACCGTTCGCGGCAGCTTCGGAGGCGCTCGTAATGGACCGGCTGCTGTTCGGCGATAACCAGTTCTTCGGCGTCAACCACATGTCTGAGGAGAAGGCTCGCGCCCAGGCGCTTCGCTTTCAGGACATCGGCGCGGTGATCGACGTCTTGGACACGGCCTACGACGAGGGCATCCGGACCTTCATGTGCACAACCCACGACCGTATCTCGCTCGTCTGCGACCACGTGCGGGCCAACCCGGATCGCTATCCCGACTTCGTCTTCTACCCGGGGATGCCCTACGCCCACAAGTACGCAAACGCGGTCACCGAGAACGGCATGTTGGGCGCGGTCAGGCGATTCCTGCCGGACGAGGGCCTGATGAATGCCGCCATCCGCGGCGGGAGCTCGGTGGCCAAGAAGGACATTGAGGGCCTCACGACGCTCTTGATCGACGCAGAGATGAAGATGTTCCAAGGCCTCAACGCTCCAGTGATCTTCCTTCAGAACGTGGTCGTAGACCTGCTGCTTGGACTCGGCTTCAAGGACGCATTCCGCGTCTTCGCTGAACACGTCAAAGAGCGTTATAAAGCCGAGCCGGGCTTCATCACAATGAACATGCCCGCTCTGCTCGACGTACTCGAAGAGCTGCAGATCGACAATCCGATCATCTGCTCCAACATCAATAAGATCGGCTTCCGAATGTGCGGTGGACTCGCCGCCTACGAGGCCGCCCTACGCGAGCGTCGCTTTCGTGCCATCGCGATGTCGGTTTATGCCTCGGGAGCGATACCTCCCCGCGAGGCTATCGAGTGGATCTGCGCGCAACCAAATATCGAGGCAATCGTCTTCGGTGCGTCCAGCAAGGCCAACATTCGCAACACACGCGAACTCGTGTCCGAAGGTTGGCCGTCTGACGCTCCTCACGCATAGCGGCAGTCCTAGGCGATTTCCGTCAGCGCCGCGAATTGCCACTTGTTGCCGGCGCCTGTCTTGCGGGTGAGGACCACCTTTTTGGCTTCGCGTTCGGCTGTAGCGATAAGCGTGCCGACAGAGGCCGCGTCGGTGGGCGAGAGTTTCAAGAGGGCGTCGATTTCGGCGCTGGTCTTGCCAGTGATGCTGCCGAGGTCCCCTATCGAGATGGAGTCCTTGAAGTAGCCTCGACCGCCATAGGTGATCTTTGCGGTGGTGGTCGTGCCGCCTTCAGCTGCTTCGTAGGCGCCGGCCTTGTATTGCGTGTTTTCGCCGGAGTGGAGGGCGACGCTTCTCCGCATCGCGTAGGCGCCCCCAGCACCCACAATGGCGGCCATGAACTGCACGGCTGCGGGCGGTTCGGGGTTCAATTCAAACGCAGCGCCGATCTGGGTTGTGTAGGGCGGCTCCGAGAACAATTCGGCCATGTTGGTGAGCGTGTTGTCGGAGGACTTTTCCCAGATCTTGTTGGAGAGTGGACCGCCTACGGAGTCCGGTCCCATGACGCGGTGATGTCCGCCGCTCGGGCCGGCCAGCAGGACGATCGAGTTCGTGGAGCCGTAGTAGCCGACAATCTTCAGTCCGGTCGTGTTGCCGACTGCGACCGCGGCGTTCAGCCGCTCGAAGTGGGGCTGGATGAGGAGACACGAGTGCGTGTTGTCGCCGAGGGAGAGCCCAATACCTCCCATTTGGGCTGCCGCCCCTGACGCGTGTTTGAACAGGAGCGGGGTCTTTTCGGAGAACTTGACTTCGAGCCCTTCGATGGCGGTGATCTTGACGTAGTCCGAGGCGTTGCCGTTGGCGTCGTGGCCGATCCTGAGCTGTTGGCCTACTTTCAATTCAGAGACGGACGCCAGCTTGCACGACGTCGCGCCAGCGTTCGCTTCTTCTGTGAGCGTCGTAACGAGCTTGCAGCCTTCGGGGTAGTACGTGGAGGCCTGAACCTTCAGGCTGATGCCAATGACGCCGTGGACCTCATCAAGCGCGTTGCGGAAGATAGGTCCGTTGGGGCCATTGAATGTGCAGCGCTCGAACAGGAAGTTGTCGGCCTGCGCGAGCGGTCCTCCGGATTCGGGGTATTCCCGTTCGTTGGTGTGTATCAGCGGGATCGCGTAGGCCCAGCCGAAGCCGCGCACCAGTCTCCAGTGGAACTCGTAGCTGGACTCGGCGCCGAAGAAGGTGCCGGTGTGATTGTTGGCCCAGAGCCCAACGCGATCAATGCACCAATTCTTGGCGAAGTTGAGCTGGATCAGCGGCCTGTCGTATCGCCGATCTTCCTGCAATTCCAAGCCAATGTCTTCCATCGTGAAGCCATCGTTGCTTGAGTCCTGCGGCCCCGCGACGGTCAAGATGGGTTCCGTGGCGGATACCGGCGCGATGCGGCTCGCGGAGTGCCCGTCGCCGGTGATCTTGACGCTGACGCCTTCTTCTTTTTTTTCTTTGCCCAGCGTGCCGAGCGCGAGCTTGTAGGCCGACGCCGCGGCCGGAAAGTACAACCAGATGTTCTTGAGCCCTTCGCCTTTGGCCTGCGTGATCGCGGCTTCGACGGCCGCCGTGCAGTTCGTGCCCGGACTCGCACCGAAAGCCCTCACGTTGATCTGCTGCGGGACGTAGGCATTGGTATTGCCCGACCCCTGAGATTGGGGCACGAGCCCCATCTTGGTAGTCCCTTCGGCACTTCCCCTTTCCACCGAACTCGGCACTTGTGCCGCCGACAGCAGCCCGCTGCCATCTAGCGTTGCCACGCCTTCTGGCTGCCCCTCGGCCGACGTTGGAACGGCTTCTACGTCTGCGGCCGTGAGGACAACGGCACCGGTCTGGCCGTTGACACTTGTGACTTCGCTCATGATCTCTCCTTCTCTCGAGTGCCCGACACCGAGTTTGTGATCCTGCCGGTCGCGATCATACGACTGACGGGAGCAAGGGTGCCCTCCTCATGCACCCGGGAGCCCTCGCGGGGGGCACGGAGACCTCGCCTCTACAGGCGACCAACCCGCCACAGGGCGCGCGGACGCGGAGCAAAAAACTAATGTGCCGCCGGCGGTTGCGGTTAGGCGACTGTACGCCGGCGGCACTCGACCGCGCTACGCGAGCCTCAGTCCGAACGGACCTCAGCAGGGGCTTTTGATGGGCGCGGCGGGAATCGCTTGGCAGGTGGTCGAGCTGGTGTTGCCCTCGCCACCGAGGATCGAGGACTCGTTAACACTGGCGTTGTTGTTGCTTCCGCCACTCACGGCTGCCTCCAGAGCACTCGCGGTGTTCTCGGTTCCACCAAGGACGGCCTCGGCGCCCGCTGCGCAGCTTCCACCCGGAGCCGCGGCTTTTCCAGCTAGGTTGCGGCAGCCGCCGTCGACGCTCGCATAGGGGTCGGAGGCGAGGTTGAAGTCACCCCCGGAGGCGCTCGCGGCCGTCGCAGAGGCCTGGTTGCCGGAGCCACCAAGAACCGCCGCGAACCCTGCGGGGTAGCTGGCTGTGTTGCTGCAGTTCGCGCTCACCGGCAGCATGCCTGCGCCCGCCAAATTCGAGCAGCCGCCGCCGATTGTCGAAAACGAGGAGGCCGCGCGGTTGCCGTAGCCGCCGAGAACGGTGCTGTTGCCGCCGCCAGCGACGTTCTGGGAACCGCCGAGCACCGAGGCAAATGAACTTGTGAGGGAGTTGCCCGTACCAGCGATGAGTCCACCGTAGCTTGAGTAAGAGTTACCCCCGCCAAGCAACAGATTGTGCGAGCCGGTCTGCACGCCCCCTTTTTCGTCGTAGCCGACAATCAGGTTGCCCTCCCCGTTGGTCGTAGCCTCCGAGGCCATCCCGTTGACGATCTGGACGTTCAGCGCCGAGAACTCGACCGTAGGCTTGCCACCCACACCAGAGGCGACATAGGTCGGCGCAAGCACCGCCGTGGTGCCGCCACCGCACGACGGCGCTCCCCCGGTCCCACCCGAGATGACAGCTTGCCCAGCGGTCGTCGGAATGCACTCCCAGCCCGGGGTCACAGCCTGGGCGGCCGCCACCCCGATTCCCAATACCCACACAGATGTCGCTACACCGGCGACGAGCACACGAGCACGCACGATTCAGCCTCCTGTTCGCAATTGGCGATAGCGGCGCGGCGGCTGCGCTCACTCCCAGGCTTGGCCGCGCCCTCTCCGTGGGGGAGTGTACGGGGTGGCGCGGGGCGGAATCTCGGCCGGCGGCCTCCGGCGGCGTGGCATGGAGGCTCTGCCGCCACACACATTCATCTTCGCGATCGCCTGCCAGCCCACGAGGCGTGGCGCCAGCTCACGGCGAGCCCCACCCAGCACTCGTGGCGGGGCACGGAGGCCCCGCCCCAGTAGACATCCGGCCTCGCGAACACCTGCGCGGATGCGACCCAAAAACCCAAACATGCCGCCGGAGTTGGCGTTCAGAGACCAACCACCGGCGGCACGAGATGACCTACGCGTGTCAATATCGCCGCGGAAAAAGTCTCGGGGCTGCCGAGTAGCCTGCCCGCCCTATGTCTGGCGCCACTCCGAAGCCGCTGCTCAGACAGCCCCTTCCAAGGGTGGCGACGCTTTTTCGTCCCAGGAGAAGTGGGATCGTTGGATCATGGCCGACCGCGGACACGGACGCGAATGGGCACGAGTCTTTCGCGTAGACCACACCGATGTCAAACTTGTGTGGCAGGAGATCCTCAATGCCGTGCTCCACGCCCCTGTCTACAAGATCGTCAATCGCGGCCAAGACGGCGTCGTGTGCGGCGTCGATATGCGACTGACCATCCGATCCCGCACGGCGTTGATACGCACCTCCTGGCACTACCAACACGCAAGCGCCGCACCGCGTTTGGTGACCGCATACCCGAGGCCCTAGAATCAAGCCAATGCCAACGCTCCACAAGATCACCCCCTACGACCTGGTTGAGCTGATCGAGCCGGTCGACGATATTCCCGCCGGAGCCCGCGGTGGCGTCCTGGAACTACGTGACCACGATACGGCCTTGGTAGAGATCACTATGCCCGCGCTGGACGCCGTCGATCGCGTGATCTTCGCACCACTCGCCAAGCTCCGCCTCGCAGGCTGAACCCACGGCCGAACCGCAACCCCGGGTCGCCCGAGAGGACAGCCTGACCGGCAGTCGTCGCAGTGCACTCCAGCCCGGGTCACCGCCTGCGCGGCCGCCACCTCGATTCCCAACACAAACACGGATGTCTGCCGCCGCGTCTCGATCAGCCGACTAGCGCTTTCGCGCCAACTTTCACTCTCGAGACAGTGATCGCGCGGTCCCTTGTTGGCGGTATCCGCCAACGCACCGGCACGCTGCTCGCGGCTCACGCCCTTGTGGCCTCATTTCTTGGAAGCACCACCCTTCAGAGTCGCGGTTTGTCGCCGTTCTGCTGGATTGCTCTCGGACGCTGCTTCAGGGCCTCATCCCCGAGAAGATCAGGACCCTTCCCACGTGGGACATCGGCATCGAGGAGACCCGCGGAGCCCCGCGACCGTGGATCTTCGAACGTGAGGCGGCTCGCCGTCGCCGCCGTGCGCTTGCCTTCGCCCGCATCCGCGAGCTGCTCGGGAAGGTCACGCTCTCGCGCAAAGGGCAGTAACGGCCGAAGCTCGACCGTCGGCCTGTCCGCCGACCAGCTGGGTCAGGAACGGGAGGAGCGACGGGTCAAAAGCGAGCCTGAAATCTTCTCAAAATCATTTTAGACCCGCGTAGAACACTCGCCTACGTCCTCTTCCACGCACCCCATCGCCGTCTAAAACCTCTTTGAGACCGTTTTAGAAGGCTTCAGAGCACATTCGGCGTGAATCCAGAGAGCAACCCCTATCGACTTCGACGCGGTCCGCGGCGTGGCGGACTCGGGAGACCCCGAGGTGGACATCGTCGAGCTCCTGGCCGCCCTTCGATCAGAACCAGCAGCCACGGCGCGGCAGGCCTCGACAGGAAGCGACGCGATGATCGACGCGACCTTCCAGTAACCAAATAGACAACCCGTAGCGTGGCTTCATGGAGGGCGCCCTAGTTGATAAGCCCGGCGGACACGCCTGGCATCTGGTCGAACTGGTGTTGCCCTCGCCGTCGAACCGATTCGCCCTCTATGCTCTTTGGTAATCTAATGGTATGCGTGTTGCCATTGACCGGGTAGGACGTCTGGTCATCCCGAAGACTCTCCGGGAGGAGCTGGGGGTACGCGGCCCGACTGACCTGGAGTTGACCGCCGTAGACGGCAGGCTGGAATTGACGGTCGCCGATGTGTCGGCCCACGTCGAGGAGCGAGGCGACTTTCCAGTGATCGTAGCCGACCGTCCGATGATGCCTATGAGCGTCGCGGAGACGCGGGCGGCGGTCGAGCGCGCGCGGCGGTGATCGCACCCGACTCGAGTATCGTGATCGCGGCGCTTGCGCCTTGGCACGAAGCTCACCAGCAGGCGCGTGCCGCGCTCGCGGAAAGTCAGATCAGGCTACCCGCTCATGTCGCCCTCGAGACGACATCGGCGCTCAGTCGTATGCCCGAGGGACGCCGGATAGCGCCAGCCGTCGTCCTGGAGGCCCTGGAACGCGGCTTCACTCAGCCCTGGCTTGCGATGGACGCCGACTCACTGCGCCACGCCCTACGGAAAGCCGTCGATGCCGGGGTGCGCGGCGGCGCCCTATATGACGCGCTGATCGCAGCAACCGCCGCCAGCCACGAAGCCGAGATTCTGAGTGCCGACCGGCGAGCACTTGGAACCTACCGGGCGATGAACGTCGAGGCCCGACTCATTGATATCGAGTAACGCGCGTGCTACCGATCCTGAGGTGACGGGATGTCCGGTGGCAATCAGATTGCCCGAAAGGCGACAAGTTCCAAGGGCCTCCTCGCTCCAATCCACCGGAATCTCGCAGCTACCCCGCGTCTTCAATACGATTCCAGACTATGACACGTGGGTCTCGGGGATCGGACGGGTTTGGACGTGAGCTGATCCTTGGCCTGCTCACCGAGCAGCCCGCCAACTGCTACCAACTCGACCGACGCTTGGAGGAGCGCTTCGGCTCGGCCGGATACACCGACGGGACCGCTCGACAAGCGATCAAGCGCCTCGTCGACGACGGCTTGGTCCATGCCCGCAGTGGATCGCGGGTGGCATCCACCGGTGGCATACGCGCACGGGCCACGGTCTACGAGCCGACGCCCGCCGGTATCGAACGCTTCGAAGAATGGATGTGGGCCGCCGTCTCCACGCCACCGGTCCGCGAGGAGCTTCACGCCAAGATCGCCTTGTGCCGCCCGCCGGATCTCCCTCGCATGGTGTGCATCGTCCGCGATGCCGAGAGCGTATGTGCCGGCAAGCTGCAGAGCCTCAACCATCAGGTCCGCGCACATCGCGGGACGCTGGACGAGGAGGACTTCAGGGGACGCATGGACCTCGTCGTCAGCACCGGCGATCAGGCCTGGTGGGAGAGCCGGATCAAGTGGCTTCAGCGTGTCCGCATCTATTTGGAAGACGAGCGCGCGCGCTACTCGGCGCAGCTGCGAGAGCCAGTGGTTGTACGGCAGACCTGACCATGACCTCGCTACTCTCGCTGCGCAACGTTTCCTTGAGCTTCTCCCGCGGTCGTCGTCATGCGGTGGCGATCCTCAGCAACGTATCGCTCGATGTCGACGCTGGCGAGCTTGTGGCGGTGCTTGCCCAGCGCGCCCAAGGCAAGACCACGCTTTTGCGCGTCGCCGCAGGCATGGACCGGCCAGCCCGCGGTCAGGTGCTCTTCAAAGGCCAGGATCTTTACACGCTCTCCGACAGGCGCCGCTCAGGTCTACTCGGACACAGGATCGGCTTCGCCGAGCCACTTGGACCCGATATCGACCTGCCAGTGGTCTCACATGTCGCGTTGCCTTTGCTTGCGACCAAGACGAAGCGGGAAGCCTACGCTCGGGCTCGCGACATCCTTGAGCGCGTCGGCGCAGCCGAGTGGGCCGAGCAATCGTGGAGCAGCTTGGCGGACTCCGAGCGCGCCCTAGCAGCAATCGCTCAAGCGATAGTGCGCAAGCCCGAACTTCTACTTGTCGACGATCTCACCGTGACTCTCGGCATTGGTGCAACCGAGAGCGTCGGCCGGCTATTGCACTCCATCGCACACGAAGACAGCTTGGCCGTCTTGATGAGCGTTTCCGACGCAGACGCCAGCACCTGGTTTGACAGAATCGCATCGCTCTCCGGCGGCGAGCTGCTTCTGGCTCCCCCGGGACCGGGCCCCGGGGCGAACGTGATCGACTTCCCTGGCGACCCCTCACGACGCGCATCCTGACGATGCTCGAAATAAGCGGCCTGGTAAAGCACTACCACGTCGGCGACGACGAGCCGATCCGTGCCGTTGATTATCTGTCGCTCTTTATCGCTCCCGGAGAACTCGTAGCATTGTATGGGCCGAGCGGATCGGGCAAGACGACTCTGTTGATGTTGATTGCCGCGCTGCTGCCTCCCGACGCGGGGAAGGTGATCGTCAACGGTCGAGATCTCGCCTCGCTGTCAGACTCCGAGCAGTCCAGCTACCGATTGCGAGAACTGGGCCTCATCGACCAGACCTTCGACCTGCTGCCCGGCGGCACGGTCCTGCAAAACGCTGCCCTGAAGCTGTGGATGCTCGAAAACACGCGTGCTGCCGAACGGCGGATGCGCCCGCTGCTCGAGCGGCTGGGTCTGGGTGAGCGCCTACACCATCGCGCCGATCAGCTCTCAGTAGGAGAGCGCCAGCGAGTGATGATTGCTCGCGCCCTCTCCACCCATCCCAAGCTCGTGCTAGCGGACGAGCCGACCGGCAATCTGGACACCCGACGCGGTCGAGAAGTATTGGAGCTCCTGAGCCAGGCCTGCCGGGAGCACGGTACCTCGGTGCTCTTGGTGACGCACGATCCCCAAGCGACGGCGTTCGCCGATCGCGTTCTGGCGTTGCGTGATGGGCGGCTCACACCGCTACAAGAGGACGCCTTGGTCCCGGCTGAACACCAGGGTGAGGTCATCGGTCAGTGAGGGGACTCGCGAACCTTGCCCACCTGTATCTGGTTCGCTTGAAAGCTCGCGCGGTACTCGTCCAGGAGTTGTTCGCGATCCTCGGCATCGCCGTGGGTGTCGCTCTCCTTTTCGCCTCGCAAGTAGCGAGCACGAGTCTCAACGGATCGGTCGCTCAGTTGACGAGCGGGGTGATCGGCAGAGCAACCCTGCAACTGGAGGCACGCGACTCCTACGGTTTCAGCGAACGCCTACTCGGCCAGGTTCAACGGACTCCGGGCGTACAGACAGCCGTGCCGGTCTTGGAGCAGCGCGTTGGTGTGATCGGCCCCAAGGGCAGCGAGAACGTGGACCTAATCGGCGTGGAACCGCGCATGGTACGACTGGCGAGCCCCCTGTTGCTTCGCTTCGGCGCAAGCCGGCTCGCCCATGCGAAAGCGTTGGCGGTGCCCGTCTCCGTGGCCGCCGCCACCGGCGCCGGTCCGCTGGAAACGGTTCGCCTGCAGATCGGCTCCAGGCTGACCACAGGTCTGATCGCAACCGAACTCAGCAACGAACAGATCGGCCCCCTCGCCTACAGCCCGATCGCGATCGCGCCGCTCAGCTATGCCCAGAGACTGACGGGCATGCACGCCAGAATCTCTCGGATCCTGGTCAGGCCCCGAGCAGGCTTCGACCGGTCAGTAAAGACAGCTCTGGTGGCCATAGCAGCCGGCCACGAGAATGTCGAGCCGGCAAATTTTGATTCAACAGTATTTAGCCAAGCCGCCGGGCCGATCAACCAATCCACCAACGCCTTCGCCGCAATCTGCGCCTTGGTGGGATTCATGTTCGCCTACAGTTCGATGCTCTTGACGGTGCATCTGCGCCGGGGCTTCGTCCGCGAACTGCGCCGCAATGGAGCCACACGGCCATATACCGTCAAGGCGCTCCTACTCGACGCTCTCATCCTCGGCGTTGTGGCATCCTTGCTCGGCCTCGCCCTAGGCGAGTTGCTGTCGGTGACCGTATTCCGCTCCAACACCGGCTACCTCTCCTTCGGCTTCCCAGTCGGCTCACACCGGATCGTCACATGGCCGAGCGTCCTCATCGCCGTTTGCGGCGGGCTCCTTGCGGCCTCGATAGGAGTGTTCACGCCATTGCGCGAGATCTGGACGCGTCCACGCCGCGATGAGTCGACACGACCGCGACATACGCGGCTTGCTCAGAGCATCGCGATGACCCTGGCTGGCCTGGCCTGCATATTCGCTACGACCATCATCCTGATCGCCACCCCCCAATCGGCGGTCCTCGGCATTTCCCTCCTGATCCTCGCCCTTGTTTGTCTGCTGCCACCATTGTTGGACGGTTTCCTGGCGATCCTCGACCGCCTACCCGAGACAATCTTTGCCGGAGCGAACCGCCTCGCAGCGATCCAACTGCGCGAGCGCGGTAGCCGCGCCCGCTCGCTGGCCATCGCCGCCACTGGCGCGGTAGCCGTATTTGCCGGCGTCACGATCCAAGGCTCCCATAGCAACCTGCAAAGCGGCCTCGACAGACTCTTCCACGAAGTCACGAGCGCGAGTTCTGTGTGGGTGTTGCCCTTTGGATCGCAAAACCTACTTGCGACCTACCCGTTTCACAGTGCAATCCTGCCCGAGCTGCGAGGACTTCCCGGCGTGAAGTCAGTCGGTTTGTATCGGGCGAGCCTGCTCGAATACGGTGATCGTCGCGTATGGGTGCTCGCGCCACCAGGGACCACGCAGGCGCCCGTACCAGTCAAGCAGTTGGTCTCCGGTGCCATCACAAATGCCGACACCGAGTTGCACGATGGCGGCTGGGCGGTCATATCCCAGGCGCTTGCGAGCCAGCACCACCTGCGCATAGGACAATCTTTCACGCTACCCGCACCCCGACCGATCGTACTAAGGATCGCAGCTTTGAGCACAAACCTGGGATGGCCACCCGGGGCGGTGATCCTCAACAGTCGCGATTACGAGCGCGCCTGGGGCAGCGCCGATCCGAGTGCGTATGAGGTCGCGCTGTCGCCTGGATACTCTGCCGAAAATGTACGCGGTGAGATCCAGCGGGCCCTCGGTCCGAACAGCGGCTTGACGGTGGAAAGCGCCAGACAACGCGACCAGCTGCAGCGGATCGCATCACGTCAAGGTCTGGGGCGACTCAGCCAGATATCGACGCTTGTGCTGTTGGCGGGACTACTTGCCACGGTTACGGCAATGGGTGCGATGATCTGGCAGCGCCGTCGTAGGTTCGCACGCTTGAAGGTACAAGGCTACGCGACCGGGGTACTGTGGACCGCCCTGATCTGCGAGTCGGCGTCGCTGCTGCTGGTGGGTTGTTTGCTGGGTGCGGCGCTCGGGATCTATGGACAGCTCCTGCTCAGCCACGCCCTGCTCTCGGTCACGGGGATGCCCGTTGTCTTCTCCCCACGCGCGGCGCTCGCGATCGGCAGCTTCGTCATTGTTAGCGTCGCCGGGGGCATCATCGTCGCCATACCCGGCTATCGAGTCGCAAGCGTGGCGCCGCGCCCTTAGATCGCTCGCGCTGAGCCCTGGACTGTCCCCGACCGGCGGATGCCGGCCTCCCTCAAGAGCACCTCGGTTCGCATCTTTGGGATCTCAGTCCTATACGCTCGACCGATAAGGCGTAGCTCGACATCGCGATCCGGCCATAAGCTTCCGCCCCAACCCCCTCTGCCCGCTCCAGTTCAGACGCTGCTCTTCTGGAGATCCCCTTTTGCCTACCTGCAGCATTGTCGCGATCGGTATGGGCCCATTTTTACCCTTAACGCTACTAGCCAAGGGCCGCTTGTTTTTCTCAGCGATCCCAACGATATTCGCGCCACGATGGCGAGTTCAGAGGAGGTCTTGCATCCCGGCGAAGGAGGGGACGTAATCGAGCCGATCGTGGGAGCACGTTCGTTCATGCTGTCGGACGGTCAGCAGCATCGCGTCGGACGCAAGACGACGCTCGCCGCATTTCACGCAAGCGCCATCGAAAGTCACGTCGAGACAATCGTCCAGCTTGCCGAGCAAGCCCTGGCACGCTGGCCCACAGACACCAAAGTCGTCCTACACCCTCACCTGAGATCGCTGACTCTGCAATTGATTCTGCGCGCGCTGACCGGCCGCGACGACAACAAGCCCGACAAGCAGGCACGCGCATTTCACCGTGTGCTTCTCGACATGATGGAAGTCACCGTCAGCCCGAGTTTTGTCGTCCCCCATCTCCGCCGCAGGCCAGGCGGACGAGCTTGGCGGAGCTTCCTTGACCGTCGCGCTGAGGTCGACCGGATGCTCTACAGGCTTATCGAGCGCAGCGGAGAAGCACCGAAAGGCCTGATTCTCACCCTGTCCTCCCTGCCCAACCCAGACGGCTCTCCCCAATCGGTGAAGCAGATACGAGACAACATGATGTCGCTGATTCTGGCCGGCCACGAGACGACCGCCGCACAGTTGGCTTGGGCCTTTCAACTGCTGGCTCACAATCCAGCCGTATGCGAGCGCCTGCACGATGAGATCGATGAGGGTCACAGCGACGCCTACCTGACCGCCACGATCCAAGAGGTGCTGCGCCACCGCTGCGTGTTCGTTTTCGCGATCCCCCGCGCCGTGGCCAAGCCGGTGAACATCGGCGACTACACCCATCACGTACCGGCGCATCTGCTCCCCTGTATCTACCTGCTGCACCACGACCCCTCGATCTATCCCGACCCGCACGCCTTCCGTCCGGAGCGATTTCTCGGCACCCCACCCGATCCTCGCGTCTGGATTCCCTGGGGCGGTGGGCGCAAGCGCTGTCCCGGGCTACACCTGGCGATGCTCGAGATGAAGACCGTCTTGCGCACCGTGCTCGCCCAGCGAACCGTACATCCCGCCTCCGAGCGCGTCGAGCGTCCGCGCTGGCGCAGCGTGATCGTGGCTCCCCACGCCGGCTCCACGGTGATACTCGAGCCGCGTTGAGCCCGCGTCCGGCAGCGTCGAGCACCATTTGTGTCATCAGGCTGATTCGAGGCGTCGGACCGCACACGAAAGATAGGGACGCGTCCCTATTCAGAACTGACTGCGCGCATCATCGTAGGCGTCATGAACAAACCAAACCGCGCCGACGATCCCGCCAACCGCCTCAAACGCGCCCCCGAACCCAAGTTCTCGCGGTCCCTCGAATACGGGTTGGTGCTCCTCGAATGCTTCACCGCACAGCACCCCGCCCAACAGATCAGCGACCTCGCCGACCTCCTGGGGCTCAGCCGCTCCACCACACACCGCTACCTCCAAACACTGCTCGTCCTGGAGCGCCTGGAGCAAGACCCGAAGCGCCGCTACCGCCTCGCCCAGGGCGCCGCACAGCCAGGCGCCAACGCGATCGAGGCGCTGCGCCTGGAGACACCCGAGGCGCGCCCCATCCTCGAAGAGCTGCGCGCCCACACGGGACACACGGTGAGCATGGCCACGATCAGCGGCACCCACGCTCTCTACACCCTCCGCCTGCACGCACACGGCCCCGACCAGTACTCCGCAGACCTCGACCACGGCGTCGGCGCCCACGTCCCCCTCCACGCCACCGCGATCGGCAAGGCCCTGCTGGCAAGTCTCTCCCAAACAGAACAAAAAGCCTCGGTCGCCCTGCTCACCCTCGAGCAAGAAGGACCCAACACCGTTGCGACCAAGAAGCGACTCGTTGAAGAGCTCAACAACATACGCGCCACGGGAATCGCCTCCTGCGACGAAGAGCAAGCCTGGGGCGTCCGATCGATCGCCACACACATACCCCGTCCCGGCCGTACCCGGCCCTTTGCGATCAGCGTCACCGCACCCTCCAGCCACCACACCACCCAAACACTCGAAGACAACTACGCCCTCGCATTGACAGACGCGGCACACCAGATCTGAAACAACCAGCCGCCGGGAACCGAGAAACGCACGCCCAACAATCCTCACCCTATCTCCACAAAACGAGTCTTTTCTGCGATCCGCGTTAACCGATTCACCAGCGAAGGCTATAGTCGTCTCCGATATGGGAAGGAACCCGATCACGCGGCGCCTCCGACCGGCCGCCCTGGTGCTCGCGCCGCTGTTGGCGCTCGCCATTCTGGCCGGCCCCGCCAACGGAGCCACCTCCTGCTCTGAGGTGCCCACCGTCTACGGCATTCCCCCATGGGGCTTTCACACCGGCCCCTACACCGGAGCGAGCAGCTTTGCCAAGGGCCACGGCCAGATCGACCTCCAAGCCAACACCGTCTCGGGGGTCATCTGCCAGCAAGATCGGGCGGGCACAATCGTCATGTCGGTTCAACACCACCTCATGTACCACTCGCACTTCGCGACGATGTGGAGCTATTCCGGCAACATCATGAAGATCAAGATCCGGGTCACCACCAGCAGCGACCCCCGCTGCGAAGTGGGCACCCTCGGTCGCGCCACCCTCTACGCAAGCTACAACGGCGTGCGCAGCGACAGCGTCCAGTTCTTCTTCCCCGCCTCCTGCAAAGACCAGGACCGGCTGTACCACGGAACCCAGGTCAACAATCAGGTCCCACCGCTTTAGCTGCCGGCTCGGATAAGCCGGCTAAAGCACAACGGCGCTCGGCAAACTGAGCGGCGTCTTGCTTACGGAGCGCAGGCACTTATCCAGAACGATTCCCCAAACCGGGATTTGGGTGGGCCGACTCGTTTAGCATGTCCTGGCTATGCAACTCCCCCAGCTGGTGAGCCAGCGGCGCGCACAGGTGAGCTTCTCCCGTTCGCGCAAGTCGCTCCAAAACCGCGCCTCGCGGGCTCCCGGGCGTGCTTGAGATCCGCGAGCTGGTCAAGCTCTACCGGGTCGGCGTGGAGGAGCCGATCCGGGCGGTCGACGGCCTCTCGATGTCCGTCGAGGCCGGCGAGTTCGTCGCGCTGTACGGCCCCAGCGGATCGGGCAAGACCACCCTGCTGGAGCTGATCGCCGGTTTGCGAGCCCCCGACAGCGGCTCCGTGCTCGTCGCGGGACGCGACGTCACCCACATGTCGCGCCGCGAAAGCGACGACTACCGGCTCAACCTGCTCGGCGTGATCGGCCAGCCCCACCACCTCATCCCCGGCGCGCGCGCAATCGACAACGCCTCCCTGAAGCTTTGGCTGTCAAGCACCCGTCAGGCCAAGCACACGATCGCGCCCCTGCTCGAGCAACTCGGCCTCGGTGGCCGCCTGGGACATCGCACCGAGCAGCTCTCGATGGGTGAGCGCCAACGAGTGCTCATCGCCAGAGCCCTCGCGATGAACCCCAAGCTGGTGCTCGCCGACGAGCCCACCGGCAACCTCGACACCCAGCGCACCCACGAGGTCCTGGGCCTGCTGCGAAAACTCTGCCACGAGCGAGGGATGGCCCTGGTGCTCGCCACCCACGACCCCGAGGCGGCCGCGTACGCCGATCAGGTACACGAACTGCGCGACGGACACCTGCGGCCGTACGCGCCCGAAAGCCGGCCTCGGCCCGGGCATGTGCCCATCCCGGAGCCCTTGCCCGGCGCCCAGCGGTAAGCGCAGATGAGCCTCCCCGACATCCTCCGTCTCTACCGTGCCCGCATGGCGGCCCGGTCGGTCCTGATTCAAGAGCTGTTCGCGGTGCTCGGGATCGCTGTGGGCGTCGCTTTGCTGTTCTCCTCCCAGGTCGCCGGCACCAGCCTCACCCGCTCGGTGCAGCGCCTCACCCATGCCGTGGTGGGTGACACCCAATTGCAGATCGACGCGCGCGGGCCACGAGGCTTCGGCGAAGGAGTGCTCGCCCAAGTGCGTCACACACCCGGCGTCGAGGACGCCTTCTCGGTGGTCGAACAGCAGGCCGTCGTGCACGGACCGCACGGCGAGCGCTCGGTCGAGCTGCTGGGAGTCGACCCCCACGCGATCCACCTGGGCGGCCCGCTGTTGCGTCGCCTCTCCTCCAGGCAGCTGTCGGCCGGCCACGCGGTTGCGCTGCCCACTCCCATCGCCGAAGCGATCGGAGCCGACTCGCTTGAAGACGTGGGCGTGCAAATCCGGGGACGCAGCTCCGAGGCGCTGCTCGGCGCCGTGCTGGGGCAGAGCGCCATCGGGGCCCTCGCCAACGGCGAGGTGATGCCTGCGCCCGTGGCCTACGCCCAGCGGCTCGCCGGGATGCAGGGTCGGATCTCCCGCGTTTTCGTGCACACCAAGCCTGGCCAGACGGCCCTCGTGAGCGCCCGCTTGAGGGGACTCGCGGCCCGCTTCGGAGCAAACCTGCAACCGTCGGGCTTCGACTCGACGCTCTTCTCGGTCGCCTCCACCACCGAGAACCAGGGTGAAACCGTGTTCTCCGCGATCAGCGCCTTGGTTGGACTCATGTTCGCGCTGAACGCGATGCTCGTAACCGCCCCCGCGCGAAGGCGACTGATCGAGGACATCCGCCCCCAGGGCGCCACGCGCGCGGCGATCCTCAAGATTCTGTTGCTCGACGCCTTCGTCATCGGCGTGCTGGCCTGCGTCCTCGGACTGGCCCTCGGCGAGGTCTTCTCGATCGCCACGTTCCGCTCCACCCCCGGGTACCTGTCCTCCGCCTTTCCGGTGGGCAGCGAACGGATCGTCACCTGGCAGAGCATCCTGCTCGCCTGCTTGGCGGGGCTCGCCGCCGCATTCGTGGGAGTGTTGTGGCCGTTGCGCGACGTCCTCGCCCGCGCTCCCACCCACGCCGAGGGCTCGATCGGCGCGAGCCACGACACCCACTCCCGGGCTCGAGTGGCGATCGGTCTGGTGTGCTTGGGAGTGACCACGGTGGTGCTTGCCGTCCACAACCAGAGCTGGCTGATCGGGACGATCGCGCTGATGATCGCCCTCGTTTGCCTGTTGCCCCTGCTGTTCGACGGTGTGGTCCTGCTGTTCGAGGGCTTCCGCAAGCGCGTCCTGGACGGCGCGGCCGCCGCGTTGGCTGTTAGCGAGTTGCGCAACCCTCGCACCCGCGTCCGCTCGCTCGCGGTGGCCTTGACGGGCGCGATCGCCGTGTTCGGAGCGGTCGCCGTCGGCGGAGCCCAGGTCAACCTGCGGGAAGGCTTGCGAAGCTCCGCGAGAGGAATCGACGCGGGCGCCGACATATGGATCGCCCCCGCCCCCCAAACCAGCCTGCTCACCACCACCCCCTTCCAGGCCATCGACACGAGTGCGATCGCGCGCACGGCTGGCGTCGCCTCGGTGGGCGCCTATCGCGGGAGCTTTCTCGATTGGGGAGCTCGCCGGCTGTGGGTCCTCGCGCCGCCCGCCAACACCATTCACGCGGTGCCCGCCGGTCAACTGGTGGACCCCCACCTGCTTGCGCTCGCCGAAGCACGGGTGCGCGCCGGCGGCTGGGCCGTCCTCTCCGGGGCGCTCGCCCGCGAACACCATCTG
>JBAURN010000083.1:0-11555 GCA_049581225.1 Solirubrobacteraceae bacterium | reverse complement strand
ACGCAACGGCCGCGAGGGAGGCCGGACGGGTGGGGCTCGATCAGGCGGCGAGCGCGGCTCGGGCCGTCCCCGCCACGGCGGTAGGGATCGCGATCGCGACTGATACGGCGGGTCGGCTCGGGAGCATCTTCCCGGGCCGCTCCGGCGAGCCTTTCAAGTGAGCGAGCACAGGACAAGCACGCTGGACAGCGGCGTGCGGGTCGTGACCGAGCGCATGGACAACGTGCGCTCGGTGGCGCTCGGCTTCTGGATCGGCACGGGCTCGGCGATGGAGTCAGAGGATCAGGCCGGGCTCTCTCATCTGCTCGAGCACATGCTGTTCCGCGGCACCGACACGTTCCGCTCGGAGGAGATCGACCAGATCTTCGACGCGATGGGAGCCGAGATCAACGCGGGCACCGACCGCGAAAGCACATCGCTGTTCACACGCGTGCTCGATGGTCACCTGCCGCGCGCCCTGAGGGTCATGGGCGAGATGATCTGGAAGCCGCGCTTTGAAGACCTCGCGGCCGAGTGCGAGGTGGTGCTGGAGGAGATCGCCATGTACGAAGACGACCCCCAGGACAGGGTCTTCGACGCGCTCGGCGAAGCCGTCTTCGGCGACCATCCCCTTGGGCGAGCGGTGATCGGACGCGCCGATGTGGTGCGCGCCGTCGAGCTCGACGGGTTGCGCGACTTTCATCGTGAACGCTATCTGCCCAACCAGATCGTGGTGGCGGCAGCCGGCTCGGTGGATCACGAGGAGCTGGTCGAGCTGGTCGCGAGCGCAAACGCGTCCAGTGCTTCCCGCGACCCGGAGGCGGGTGTGAGCGAACCAGGCGCAGGCGCCGTGGAGAGCACATCCGAGCACAACGGCTCATCCCAGACGACGGCCGACCGGGTGGGAGGCAAGGTCCACTTCGAGCGGCGCGTGCGCTTCTTGCGCAAGGACACCGAGCAGTACCACGTGTGCCTGGGCGGTCTGGGCATCTCCCGCCACGACGAGCGACGCTTCGCCCTGCGCGTCCTGGAAGGAGTGCTCGGTGGAACCTCCTCCTCACGCCTGTTCCAAGAGGTGCGCGAGAAACGGGGTCTTGCCTACTCGATCTTCTCGTTCGCCAACCTGCATGCCCATACTGGCGAGGTCGGCCTGTATGTCGGCACGCGCCCCGACAATCTGCGCGAGGCGATCGCCACGATCGCGACCGAGCTGGAGCGCTTCGTGGCCGAACCGATCAGCGAGGAGGAGCTGACGCGCTCGCGCGAGAACGTCAAGGGGCGCGTGGCGCTGGCCTTGGAGTCCACGGCAGCGCGCATGAACCGGCTTGGGTCCTCACTGCTCGGCGAGCTGCCGATCCTCTCGATCGACGAGATCGTTGCGCGGATCGACGCCGTCACGGCCGACGACCTGCACCGGCTGGCCGGCGAGCTGTTTGCCGGACAGCGACTTTCGGTCGCCGGAGTCGGCGCCGATGAGGACCTCTTCCGCGCAGCTTTGGCGCCGTTGGAGGTGGCGGTCTCGTGATCCGGGTCGGTGTGGCGGGCGCCGCCGGGCGCATGGGTGAGACGGTCTGCGCCGCGGTGGAAGGGGCGGCTGACATGGGGTTGGTTGGGCGCGCAGACCCCAGGCTCGACTGCACGCTCGCCCAGATGCTGGAGCAAGCTTCGCCCGAGGTCGTCGTCGATTTCACTCGTCCGGACACCGCCTCGGAAAACGCCCTGCGGTGTCTGCGCAAAGGGGTCCATGTGGTGATCGGGACGACCGGCTTCGATCTGCAAGCGCTCATCGAGCAAGCCCAAGCGATCGCCGCGACGCAGGGCGACACTCCGGCGAACCTGCTGGTTGCCCCCAACTTCGCGATCGGCGCCGTCTTGATGATGCGATTCGCCGCCGAGGCGGCCAAGCACATGGCCAAGGCGGAGATCGTCGAGTTCCACCACGAAGCCAAGCTCGACGCCCCCAGCGGCACGGCGAAGCGCACCGCGCAACTGATGGCGGAATCCTCCGGCGGCGCGCCGCCACCGATCCATTCGGTGCGCCTCCCGGGCGTCGTGGCCAACCAGGAGGTCATCCTCGGCGACGAGGCGCAGACCCTGACGATCCGCCACGATACGACCGGGCGTGAGTCGTTCATGCCGGGCGTGCTCTTGGCTGTTCGCAGCGTTCCGGCCTTGGCGGGCAAGCCGGTGGTGGGCCTCGAGCACGTTCTGTTCGAGAACGCGTGAATGACGCCGCCACGCCACCCGCATCCTCCGAGCCAAGTGGAATACTGCATCGCATGAGCACCCTGGAGGGCATTGGCGGTCTCGGCACGATCCTCACGGCAATCGTGACCCCGTTCGACGAGCAGGGCCGCGTGGACGAGGAGTCGTTCGTGGCCCTGATGCACCATCTCGCCGAGCACGGCTCCGACGGTTTCGTGGTGTGCGGAACCACCGGCGAGGCGGCCACCCTGACCGACTCCGAACACCTCGGTCTGATTGGCTTGGCCGTGCGCGAGCGACCCGCCGGCACGACGATCGTGGGGGGGACCGGCTCCAACGACACCCACCACGCCGTCCATCTGACAGAGGGCGCGACCGAGCTCGGGGTGGACGCGACCCTGAGCGTGACCCCGTACTACAACAAGCCGAGTCAGCGCGGGATCGTGCGCCACTACGAAGAGGTCGCCAAGGCCACCGACAGGCCGATCCTGCTTTACAACATCCCGGGCCGCACGGCGGTCAACATGGGTCCGGAGCTGCTGGCCCGCCTGGCTCAGATCGACCACATCGAAGGCGTCAAGCAGTCAAACGAGGACGAGCTGGAGCTGATCGACGGGTTGGCGCTGTATACGGGCGACGACGCCACGCTCGCGCAGACGCTCGACATGGGCGGAGCGGGCGGCATCTGTGTGGCCAGCCACATAGTGGGCGATGAGATGCGCCGCATGGTGCGGGAGCCCGAGCACCGCTCCGAGATCGACGCAACGCTTCAGGACGTCTACGAGACGCTGTTCATGACCGCCAGCCCGACGTGCACGAAGGCCGCCCTGAACATGCTCGGGCACAAAGTCGGGGGATTGCGCCTGCCCATGGTCGAGGCCGACCAGCAGGAGCTCGAGGCCGTGCGCGCAATGCTCGTCCGCCACGGACTCATGGCAGGCGCGCCCGCGTGAGCGAATCGAGGCTGCGCGTCCTGCCCCTCGGCGGGCTGGGAGAGATCGGCAAGAACATGACAGTCGTCGAGTACGACGGTCGCATCGTCGTCGTGGACGTCGGTCTGCGCTTCCCCACACCGGAGATGGTGGGCATCGACCTGGTGCTGCCCGACTTTTCCTACCTGCGCGAGCGCGCGCGCGACATCGAGGCGATCGTGGTCACCCATGGCCACGAGGATCATCTCGGCGCCTTGCCTTGGGTTTTGCGAGAGCTGGCCTCAGATGTCGCTCCACCCGTCTACGGCGGCCCGCTCACGATCGCGATGGCGCGCTCGAAGCTCGAGGAGCACAAGCTGCGCGACATCGAGTTGTGCGACGTGGCGCCGGGCGAAGCGTTGGAGTTGGGTCCGTTCTCACTCGAGCTGATCCACATGACCCACTCGATCCCCGACTCCTCGGCGGTCGCGCTGGGCACCGACCTGGGCACCGTGCTGATCACGGGCGACTACAAGTTCGACCAGACGCCCGTGGATGGGCCTCCGGCCGACGTGTCGCGCCTTGCGGAACTTGGTCGCGAAGGGGTGCTGCTGTTGTGCGGGGACTCCACCAACGTCGACCGCGAGGGCTTCTCGCCGTCGGAGTCGCTGGTGGGACCGCACTTGGAGGAGACCTTCGCGCGCTGCGAGGGTCGCATCGTGGTGACGAGCTTCGCTTCGAACATCCACCGTGTGCAACAGGTGATCGACGCGGCGGCGGCGCTGGGGCGCAAGGTCTCGCTGGTGGGTCGCTCGATGCGCAAGAACGTGGGCATCGGTCGCACGCTCGGCCACGTGGACGTGCCGGAGGGGATCCTCGTGGGAACGCGCGAGGTCGAAGACTTCCCCGACGAGCGCATCGTGATCATCTCCACCGGCTCCCAGGGCGAGCCGCTTTCGGCGCTGCGGCGCATGGCCTATAGGGACCATCCCCAGGTGAAGCTGCGCCACGGCGACACCGTGGTCTTTTCGGCCACCCCGGTGCCCGGCAACGAGCGGGCCGTGAACGAGACGATCGACCGGCTCTACCACATCGGCTGCGACGTGGTGACCGCGCGCGACGCTCCCGTGCACGCCTCGGGTCACGGCTACGCCGAGGAGATCAAGTTGATGCTCAACCTCGTCAAACCTCGCTACGTGATGCCCTTCCACGGCGACTACAAGCGTTTGCGCCTGCACGCCCAGTTGGCCGAGGCCGTAGGCATCTCCCCGGACGACGTCTTTCAGGGCGAGAACGGCTTGCCACTTGACATAACAGAGCGCTCAGCCCGCTTCAAAGAGCACGAGCAATCGGGCATGGTGTTCGTCGACGGGGTGGAGATCGGCGACATGGCCGACGTGGCCCTGCGCGACCGCAGGATGCTCTCCGCGGACGGCATCTTCATCGTGGTCGTCACGATCGCCGAGCAGGACGGCCGCTCGGTCGCCGACCCGGAGGTCATTTTCAGAGGTGTGCCCTTCCCCGAGGAGGCGGGCGACCTGATCGATGAGATCAGGGGCACCGTAGACACGACCTTGGCGAGGGCCGCCCAGGAGGAGATCCGCGAGGTGGACCTGCTGCAGCAGATGCTCCACGACGACCTGGCGAAACTAGTCTACGACCGCCTGCGCCGCCGGCCTATGGTCCTCCCGGTCGTCGTCGAGGTCTAGGCCCGGCAGGCACACAACGAAGCGCGCGCCGGGATGCTCGGCGTTTGGATGGGTCTGCTCCAGCTTGACCGTGCCACCGTGGGATTCGGCCACCGCGCGCACGATCGCGAGGCCGAGACCGAAGGAGCCGCCGCGGTCGCCGGCCCCGCGAACGAAACGCTCGAACAGGTTCGCGGAGAGCCGCTCGGGTACGCCGGGGCCGTCGTCCTCGACGGTGAGACACGCGTTGCCGGCGGAATCGATGCCTGTGGATACGCGGATCTCAGTGCCACGGGGCGTGTGGCGCAAAGCGTTCTCGATCAGGTTGAGCGCGACCCGGTGCAGCTCATCGCGCGACGCCTCGAGCGGAGCCGGATGGATGCCCAAAGAGATCTCGTGCTCGGTGCTGACGGGGCCCAGCTCGGCGGCCGCTTCGACCACGATCTGGCCGAGGTCGCACGGCTGGCGACGCACGATCCTGCCGACGTCGGTGCGAGCCAGCAGCAGCAGGTCGGCCACCAGGCGACGCATCCGCTGAGAGGAGCGCAGCGCGGAGCGGGCCGCGTCGGCCTCTTCGCCGTGAAGCGACTCGGCGAGCAGCTCCAGGTTGGCCAGGACGGAGGTGAGCGGTGTGCGCAGCTCGTGCGACGCGTCGGCCACGAACTGGCGCTGGCGGGCGAGTGTCGCCTCGGTCTCCGCGCGGGCGGCGTCTAGCTCGCGCAACATGCCCCCGAGCGTGCGCGCCAGCTGGGCTACCTCGTCGTCGGCCAAGGGCTCTGGCACGCTGCGGCTGGGATCGCGGGTACGAGCGATCTCCTTGGCGGTGCTCGTCAGTTGGGCGATCGGCGCCATCGCGCGCCGGGCGATCGTGATGCCGGCCAGAAGCGCCAGCGCGGTGCCCGCCATGACTCCCAGCAGAAGCAGCAGCTCGACCCGGGCGATCGTTGCGTCAAGGTCGGAGAGGCGCCGGCCGTACTGGACGATCACGCTGCCGCCGACCGGACCGCCGAGCGCGACCGGTCTGGTGTGGACCCGGTAGCCGGCGACGTTGGCTTCGGTGGAGAGGCCGAGCGCGGCGGGGGCGCCACTCGTGCTGGCGAGGGTGTTGCCCGCGTCGCTGAGTATCCGCACGGCAGCGTCCTCGGAGGAGGCGAACTTGTTCAGGTCCGGCGGGTTGACGATCTTCAGCTTGAAGCCTTCGATGTAGCTGCCGGTCACTTCGACCTGCAGCAGTCCTGCGAGGTTGTCGCCGGCGACCGCGACTTCGCGGTCGAAGTTGGTCCTGATGCGGTGGACGGTGAGCGATCCCACCACGATCGCGAAGGCGCACAGGATCGTGAACGTGAGCAGCGCCGAGACGCCGGCCAGGCGCGTGCGGATCGGCAGGCGGTCGAACGCGGCGGACACCCGCTCCACGGCGCCACGCAGAGCGCCCGGGGACCGAACACTCGGGGGCTCGACCGAAGGATCAGGCCCTGAGGACGTAGCCGGCACCACGGATCGTGTGCAAAAGCCTGGGCTCGCCTTCGGCCTCCAGCTTGCGGCGCAGGTTGGAGACGAACACCTCGATCGTGTTGGTCGTCGAGAAGGGGTCATAGCCCCAGACCTCGTCGAGCAGCCGCTGGCGGGAGATGACGATGCGCTCGTTGCGCATCAGGTACTCGAGCAGCTCGAACTCGCGCTGGGTCAGCTCGATCGGTCGCTCGCCACGGGCGATCTCGTGGGTGTCCACGTTCAGGGACAGGTCGCCCACGCGCAGGGGCGCCGAGCCGCGGGGGGGACGACGGCGCAGGAGGGCTCGCATCCGCGCCAGCAGCTCCTGGCGCTCGAAGGGCTTGACCAGATAATCGTCGGCGCCGGCGTCCAGGCCCTCTACGCGGGACTCCAAAGCGTCGCGTGCGGTCAGGATCAGTATCGGCACGTCGTCATCGCTGCGCAGGCGCTTGGCCACCTCGATCCCGTCCAGCTCGGGCAGGCCCAGGTCGAGAATCACGAGGTCCGGGGCGAAAGTGCGTCCGTGCTCCAGGGCCGCGGGCCCGTCCGCGGCGGAGCGCACCTCATAGCCCTCCATGCGCAACGAGCGCTGCAGGGCTTGGGCGATGTCCTCGTCGTCCTCGACCACGAGCACGCGGGGGGCACGGGTGAATTCGCTCATGTCAACCACTGTGTATCGAGCCGCACTTAAGCGATGGTAAGGGTCTGGGCGCAGAAAAGCGGACCTCTCGCAAGCAGGGGCAGGGCCTTCGACGTCGAAGCCTGGCCTGATGCCCGCGACCCGCAAGAGCCCCAAGCGCCAGCCCGCGCGCAAGCAGACGGCTCGCCGGCGGAGCTCATCCAGCTCCAGGGCGCGCTCGCGAGGGGGCAGGGGAGGCAGCTCCAAGGGACTTCTCGACGGTGTGAGGCTCCAGTGGCCCGTGCTCACCCGGAGCCAGCGCGACGTGCTGGGGCTCGCACTGATCGCGCTGGGCGTGTTCATGGCGGTGGTGCTCTACGGCGACGGTGACGGCGGCAAGGTGGGCAAAGGGTTGGCCACCGCGCTCGGCTGGGCTGTGGGCGAAGCCAGGGTGCTGGCGCCGATCGCGCTGGTCGTGGGCGGGGGCGCGCTGTTGCTCGATCAGCTGATCGTCACGCGCCGGCCTTTGCGGACTGGGGGTTTGTGCATCTTCGCGGCGGTCACACTCGCGCTTGCGGCAGGGGTTCTGGGCGTGAGCAGTGGCACTTCGGCCGGTGCTCCGGCCTCGGCGCAGTGGCGGTCGGCTCACCTGCAGACCCACGGCGGGCTCCTGGGTCAAGGCTTGTACTGGGTGACGCACAGGCTCGTGCAGAGCGCGGGCGTGGACATCCTGATTCTGTTCCTGTTGGTTGTGGGTGTGGTGTTGTTGACCGGCGCCTCGCTGGCCGCGGTGTTGCGCGCCACCGGCAACGGCCTGGTTGACACGAGTCGTGTGATTCGAGACCGCGCGAGCGCGCTGGAACGCGTAACGCAAGGCATCCAGGAGGAGCGCTCGGAGCGAGGCCAGGCAAGCGGGCGCGGCGCGAGCGAGGAGACGATACAGCCGCCCGAGCCTGGGCCTGAGGAGCTGATCGTGCGAGCCACCCATGTGGAGGCTCCGTCGGTTGACGGCGCAGCGCCGACGCTCGACCCGTGGGCGGCCGAGGAGGAACCGGGGCACGCCGAGGCCGAGCTTGACGGGGACACCGACGCGCACGCCGACGCGGAGGAGGCCGAGGAGGGAGCGTTCGCGGCGGTCGATCTGCGCGGCGGGGACGAGCCCGACCCCGCGGGGGAGGACGCCGAGGCGGGATCGCTCGACGAGTCGATGCTGACCCCGCAAGGACGGCTGCGCGACGAGGTGACCGACGATCCGAACTTCGAATGGGAGCTGCCGGGCGCGGAGCGCATCCTGACTCGCTCGACGGCCGAGCAGGCCAGACCGGACACGGCCGGCCAGGAGCGCACCGCCACCAGCTTGATCGAGGCGCTGGGCCACTTCGGGGTGCAGGCGAAGGTGATCGGGACCGTCGCCGGACCGCACATCACCCGCTATGAGCTGCGCTTGGCTCCGGGTACGAAGGTCGCCAAGGTGGCGCAACTGAAGGACGACCTTGCCTATGCCTTGGCGGCCACCGACATCAGGATCTTGGCGCCGATTCCGGGCAAGCAGGCGGTGGGGGTGGAGGTGCCAAACGCCAAGCGGCGCATGGTCAGGCTCGGCGACGTCTTCCAGGAGCCGCCCGCGGACTGGTCGCCGCTTACGGTGTGGTTGGGCAAGGACGTGGCCGGCAAGGCGATCGGCGCCGACTTGGCGAAGATGCCCCACCTGCTCGTGGCGGGCACCACGGGCGCGGGTAAGTCGGGGGCCATCAACGCGATGTTGTGCAGCGTGCTGTTGCGGGCGACTCCGCACGAGCTGAGACTCGTGCTGGTGGACCCCAAGCAGGTGGAGCTCAACCATTACGAGTCGATCCCCCATCTGCTCACGCCCGTCATCACGAGTCCGAGGATGGCCGCGAACGCGCTGCAGAACCTGGTGAGGGAGATGGAGCAGCGCTACGGAATCATGTCCCTGTCGCGCACGCGCAGCCTTATCGAGCTGAACAAGGCCCGCGAGGCCCGCAACGAAGCCCCGCTGCCGTACATCCTGTGTGTGATCGACGAGCTCGCGGACCTGATGATGGTCGCGCCCGCCGACGTGGAGGATTCGATCATCCGCCTGGCCCAGAAGGCGCGCGCGGTGGGCATTCACCTGGTTCTGGCCACGCAGAGCCCGAGGGTGGACGTGATCACCGGAATGATCAAGGCGAACGTGCCTTCGCGGATCGCCTTCTCGGTGTCCAGCCAAACCGATTCGCGGGTGATTCTCGACCAGAACGGCGCCGAGTCGTTGCTCGGCCAGGGCGACATGCTGTTCAGCCCGGTTGGATCGTCGCGCTTGCAGCGCATCCAGGGCGCCTACATCGACGAGGCCCAGATCGCGAAGTTGACCGACATGTGGCGCAAGCAGGGCGAGCCCGAGCTGCGCGAGGAGCTGTTGGAGGAGGTCGAGCCGGCCGAGCCCGAGAAGAGCGGCGACGACGAGTTCGACCCCGACGAGGATCCGCTATTGAGCGACGCGATCCGCCTCGTGGCGGAAATGCAGACGGCCTCCACTTCGATGTTGCAGCGACGCCTGCGCCTGGGCTACACCAGGGCGGGTCGCTTGATCGACATGCTCGAGCGCCGTGGGGTGATCTCCGGCTATGAGGGTTCCAAGCCGCGTCAGGTTTTGATTGGGGAGGGGGACGTGCCCCGGGTTATCGCGATGCTGGCTGGGCCTGGCGGCGCGGTGGCTCCCGAGGAATCGGCGCGCGTGCCGGATCTGAGTTGACGGCGCAATTCGATATCCGTGTAAGGCCTTTGTGCCTGATAGTCACTAGCCTGTTGCGCTGAGATGGCGGAAATCGGGGCGACACTGCGAGAAGCGCGTATGCGCGCTCGCATCGACGTGTCCGAGATCGAGGCCCAGACGAAGATCCGCGCGAAGTATTTGAGGGCGTTGGAGAACGAGGAGTGGGACCTGTTGCCGGGACCCACGTTCGTGCGCAGCTTCCTGCGCACCTACGCCCAGGCGCTCGACCTCGACGACAAGGCGCTGGTCGACGAATACCGTCGCCAGTACGAGCAGCCGAGCGAGCTCGAGCACCAGCCGGTGATGTCCTCCGCTCGGGGCACGCGCGGAAGGCCGGCCCGCGATCGACGCGCCTCCGGTGGTGGCGGCGGGCTCTCGCGCTCCTATGCGGTCGCACTGGGTGTGCTCAGCGTGGTCATCCTGCTTTTGATCGTGGGATTGCTCACGGGCAAAAAAGGGGGTAGCCCGCCCTCGCAGGCGAGCTCCACCAGCAGCCACCAGACTCGCGGTCCGCGCCGGCACACGCATGGCTCGGCCCGGTCCACCCACTCCACGACAACCGCCCGCGTGGCGCTCTCGCTGAAGCCCACGGCGGCGATCTACGTTTGCCTGATCGACGCCGCCGGCGCCAAGCGCATCCCCGGGCTCACGCTCGAACCTGGCTCCTACACCTCGCGCACCTATCACTCGACTCGCTTCGAGTTGCTGCTCGGCAACAACGCGGTGACGATGTACGTCGACGGCAAAGCTCAGGCCGTGCCCGCCTCCAGCAAGCCGATCGCCTACTCGATCACGAGCACGGGACGCCACACGCTGAGCGCCGCCCGGCAGCCCAAGTGTCAGTGAATGACGATCCCACCCAACCGCCCCGCGCCGGCATCCTCGTCACCGGCACCGAGGTCCTGACCGGGCGCGTACGCGACCGCAACGGCCCCTGGCTGGCCGACCGCCTACTCGAAGCGGGCGTCGACTTGGCCCAAACCGCGATCGTGGGCGACCGGCCGCGCGACCTGGAGGGCACATTGCGCGCCATGGCCGGCGAAGGCTATGACCTCGTGATCACCAGCGGCGGCCTGGGGCCCACCGCCGACGATCTGACCGCCGAGGTGGTGGGCCGCTTCCAGGGCCGCGAGATGGTGCTCGACGAGGCTCTGAAGGAGCGCATCGCGGAGATCCTGCGTCCCCTGGCGGCGCGCTATCCGAACCTTGACCGCGAGGCGATCGAGCACGGCAATCGCAAGCAGGCCACGATTCCGCAGGGAGCGACGATCCTCGAGCCGGTCGGCACAGCTCCGGGCCTGGTCGTGGCACCGGCGGAGGGCCGCGATGGGCCGACGGTGGTCGTCTTGCCAGGGCCGCCCCGCGAGTTGCAGCCGATGTGGAAGCAGGCTCTCACAACCGAGGCCTGGCGGGCCGCGGTCGCCGGAGCGCGCGACTACCGCCAGGACATGTTGCGCCTGTTCGGGATCCCGGAGTCGGAGATCGCCGAGACTCTGCGCCACGCCGAGCGCCGGGGCGTCGAGATGGAGCGCTTGGAGATCACCACCTGTATGCGCGGCGGCGAGATCGAGATCGTCACCCGCTACGAGCCCCACGGAGACTTGGCGTATGAGGCGTTCGCGGCGATCGTGGCCGAGCGCCACGCGGACACGCTGTACTCGACCGATGGCTCAAGCGTGGACGAGCAGGTCGCGTCCTTGCTCAGAGGCTCACCCAACCCGTCCCTCCTTGAAACGACCGAGCACTCTGAGCCGCGTGGCTCAGCCGGTCCCAGGCGCACCATCGCGGTGGCCGAGTCGTGTACGGGAGGCTTGCTCGCGGCACGCCTGATCAACCCTCCCGGCGCCTCCGAGTACGTGCTCGGAGGCGTCGTGGCCTATGCC
>JBAURN010000082.1:0-2167 GCA_049581225.1 Solirubrobacteraceae bacterium | reverse complement strand
AAAGCGTGATCCGCGCCGAAGCCCGCACGCAGCAGCCATCGTATCCCCCGCGAAGGCATAGTTCGCCTGAGTTATCTCTACGATCTTGGGCCGTGCCGTCGTACCTGACGTGAACATCAACCCGATCGTGTCCAGAGGCCCTGGTGACACCACGTCCGAGTCATGCTGGGCGTCGTCGCGCAGCGCGGTGAACGCCATATCGTCGGGGTCGACGACGATTACTGGCGCCGGGAAGTCAGACTCCCCATAGGCTTGGCTCTGCTCAGGTCCGCAAACAATTAGAGCCGGCTTCACTCGCGCGGCCTGCCTGCGCAGCTCCTCACCGGTGGAGCGCGGATCGCTAGACAAGAACATGATGCCACTCTGCGTAGCCGCCAACATGACGGCGATGAACGCGGGACAGTTCGGCAATACGAGCTGAATGCGGTCTCCCTGGCGGACGCCGGCCCCGGCTATTGCGCGACGTGCCTCCTCGACGACACCTGCGAACTCGTAATAGCTCCAGGCCGCTATCTCGCCCCCAGGCCTTTCAAACTCGAGGAATGTGGACTCACCTGCCGAGCCAACGGCGCGGGACCACCGCCGCGCAAGTGTTGACCAGGAGGTCAGCTCCCCTCGCATGGCTTACAGCGCGTTGTGATGAGCGAACCCGACGAGTGCTTCGTGAGGTTCCGCGAAGTGACTGCGAGTGCGATCAAAGTCAGCGGACTCCTGAGAGGCAAGGTATTTCGCGACCTCGGGCCATTCGACACGCAAGACGAATTCATCACGGCGCTCGATACGGCGCATCAAACCTCCTGGCAATGGGACACCGAAGCACGGCCGCGCGGCCCCGCTCCACGGTCAAACTATCATATAGGAGCAGGCAAAGCATGCATGGAGACCGAGCGACGCGGTGCTCAGAGATCGAGATGTTCCGCAACCAAGGCTGCCCTCAAGCACTTGTTCTATTTCGACGCCCTCGGCCAGACGCTGTCTGATGATCAGTGCGCGACTGAGCGGACTTCGGTCTGAGTCACCGCCAACCCCTGAGAGCGCCTCGAGCGGGCCCGGGGCGAGCGGTTCACGTCCCGGCAACTCTTCGCTGACGACTGCGCTGCAGGCAGCAGCAATCCCCCCGGATACACGCTTTCGATCTGGGGCTCCGGGGCCTTCCTGCTGCGTTACCGGGGAGTACCCAACTTCGTCGATGTTCTCGCGTTCATCGGGGGCTCCTCATGCGCCTTTGCGCTCCTGGCGTCGCTCGGACGATTCGTCCGCGGACATTCTGATTACAAAGGTTCAAGCGGTGGAAGACTGCTCACCGGGAGCCTCGGCCGGGCCTCCGCGGGTGCGGCGGTCGGGGCTGCAGCGGGGCTAGCGCAGGTTCGAAGCTGGTGGGCGTGGCCGGCGGCATCATTCACCGCCACCGCGGTGTATCTCGCGGCCGTGAGCTTCCTGCCCGAACGCACCGCGAGGCCGGCACGTTGATCGAATCGTGTGGGATAGTCCGGGGGCGGAACGATGACGGCGTACTCGATCACCATGTCGTTGATCCCGGCGGCGTCGACGGCCCTGACCGGCTTGTCGCGGTCGATTTCACGGATGACGCCGAGCCCGCGGTTGGAGAGCAGCTGGCTGGCGGGATCGCTGGGCGCGCCCGTATAGGCGGTCAGCGCATGCGGGCTGCGTGAGCACAGTCGTGGCCTGGTCCAGGATCACCTCGAGTGAGCCGCTGCCGCTGATCGAGTAGCCGCCCGCGTCGGGGCGTGAGCCACTCGCCAGCGGAAAGATGTCGTCGGGGAGCCGGCGCGCCGGGCGACCACCTGAGCGCCGCCCCGGCGTCATAGGATTCCGGCTCAGGACCGTTCCATAGACGGCGTCATACAGCGAACCCCAGCGTGCGTTCGCCGCGTTCGGCGAGTAGCGCGCGTTGCTGACCGGCACCACCAGTTGCGACCCGGCGATCTCGGCGATGTACGGGTCGATCCGCTCATTGTCGATGCTGAAGTCGGCGCCGACTCGAACGATGTGTCCGATCTCCTCCAAGAAGCTGCGGCAGGCGGTGGCGTCGTGGGGCCGGCCGCGCTGGCCGCGGTGCCAGTCATCCAGCTGCGCCTGGAGTTGCCAACGAGCTTGCTCTGCGCGGGGCGATCTCGCGGACCAGGCGGGCTGGGCGGTTCCAGAC
>JBAURN010000081.1:0-1624 GCA_049581225.1 Solirubrobacteraceae bacterium | reverse complement strand
ACCCGAGCGCCTTGCGGTCGCAACCGGCCTGGCTGTCGAGGAGGCGCCCCGATGAGGGCCGTCAACCTGATCCCCGGCGAACAGCGCCAAGGCTCCGGCTCGCTCACGGGACGCTCCGGCGGGGCGGCGCTGATCGTGCTCGGCCTGGTCGCGGGCGTGGCCGTCATGATCCTGATGTACGGCAGCGCCAGCCACTCCATCTCAAGCCAAACGGGCGAGGTCGCCTCGCTCGAAGCGCAGGCCAGCGCGATCCGCGCTCGCGCCGGACGCCTCACCCCTTACACCGACTTCGTGTCGATGGCCGACCAGCGGACCCAAACCGTCGCGCAGTTGGTGCAGGCCCGCTTTGACTGGTCTCACGCGCTGCACGAGCTGGGTCGCGTACTGCCGGCCGGCACCTCGCTGGCGACGCTGCACGGCGAGGTCGGTCCCGCCGGCGCCGGCAGCTCCTCAAGCTCCTCCTCGACAAGCGCGACTTCGAGCGGCACGCCGGCTTCGAGCACGCCTCCGGGAAGCACACCCGCCTTCACCCTGAACGGCTGCGCTACCAGTCAGTCGGTGGTCGCTCAGACGCTGCAGCGCTTGAAGCTGATGGACGGCGCCAGCGAAGTTCAGCTGCAGAGCTCCACCAAGTCGGGCAGCTCCAGCTCCGGCTCGAGCGCCGGCTCGGCCGGGGGCAGCTGTCCCGGCAACGACCCCAGCTTCGCGGTGCAGATCACCTTCACGGGCCTGCCCGCCGGCCCACTGCCCCGCGTGGGCACGGCCTCCACCACGACCGCGGCCGCGCAGAGCGCGGGCTCGAACGTACAGGTCGCCTCGCCAGGGAAATCGGTGGCGCCATGACCTCCCGCGATCGCCTCATGCTGATGGGAATCGTCCTGCTCGCCGTCCTCCTCGGCGCGTGGTTTACGACAGTCGCGCCCGAGCGCCAGCGCGCCGCGAAGCTGAACGCCGAAGTGCAGGCGGCGCATCAGCAGGTCGCCAGCGCCGAATCGCAAGCCGACAGCGCGCTCAGCGCACGCGGGCAATATTCGGCGGCATACGCCTCACTGGTGAGCCTCGGACAAGCCGTCCCCTCGACTCCCGAAACACCGGCTTTGATCTTTACGCTGGACCGCACCACGCACCGTCGGGACGTCCAGTTCACCTCGATCTCGACCGGCACCAGTGGCGCCGCCAGCTCCAGCTCCAGCGCCACGCCCACCGGCGCGAGCGCCGCCGCGACCTTCACCCAGATGCCGTTCACGTTCGTGTTCAACGGAAGCTTCGTGGACCTCTACAAGCTGCTGGACCAGCTCGAAGGCTTCACCGCCCAGACGCCCAGCGGAACGCTGCACGTCAACGGTCGCCTGCTGACGATCGACGACGTCAACCTGGCGCCCAGCTCCAGCGCCGCTCAGTCGGGCTCCAAAGCCAAAGCGACCGAATTGACGGGGACAATCGACGCGACCGCCTACGTCCTGCCGGCCGGCGCCGCGACCCTTGCCGGAGCGAGTCCCGCCGGGCCCACGACGGCGACCGAGGCCGCAAGCACCTCCAGCGGCTCATCCGGCGCTCCCGCGCCGGCGGTGGTGAAGGCGCCATGATCGAGCTCCTGCAATCGATCAAGTCGGATCTGCTCTCG
>JBAURN010000080.1:0-1681 GCA_049581225.1 Solirubrobacteraceae bacterium | reverse complement strand
CACCTCGACCGCCATGCACTCGGCGCGAATCTCGACGCCGTGTGCGAGCGCGTCGGGCACGTGCGTAACCAGCGGTGAGGCCTTCGCGCCCACCTTGCAGCCCTGCAGGCAGAAGCCGCGATAGATGCAATGGGGACGGTTGCCAAACGCCCCATTGGCGATCGCCACGGGGCCGACGCGAAGCTCGATGTCCAGGCGCTTGGCACCGCGCCATGCCTCGAGCGCTCCCGCGCCAACGGGGTGCGGTCCGTGCGGATAGCCGTGTGGGTCGCCCCACGGCCAGTGTTGGCCGGCGACCGGCAGCTCGCGCTCGAGGCGTTCGTAGTGCGGACGCAGATCCTCGTAGGCGATCGGCCAGTCGGCGCCGACGCCATCGCGGGTAGCGGTCTGGAAGTCGGAGGGGTGAAAGCGCGGCGCAAAGCCGGCGTAGTGGATCATCGAGCCGCCGACGCCCCTACCCGAGTTGTTCTGGCCCAGCTCGACCGGGTCCTCGCCGCCGATCAGGCGATTCTCCGTCCAGTACAACCGATGGGAGCCGGCCTCGTCGGAGACCCAGTCGCGGTCGGGATCCCAGAACGGTCCCGCCTCGAGCACCACCACCTTCCAGCCTGCGCGCCCCAAGCGTTGTGCGAGGACCCCGCCCCCGGCGCCGCAGCCGACGATCACCAGGTCGACCTCGTCCTCGTCGCGATGGCGACGCATGCTCTCCACGCCCGGCACGCCACGCTTGTGCGGATCGAGCAGCCAGCGCGAGTCGTTTTCCTCGGGGCCGACTGCCCCTTTCAGCCATGTTCGGCTCACCGTGGCCCCTGCCGACCGGTATTGGGCACTGGGTCGCGCTCAAACGCCTCGGCGCCCTCCCAGCCCTCCCGTTGGCCCGGCCCCAGGCGCGAATAACCCTGCGGATATGCGGGACCGGCGAACCCGATCTCATTCCATGCCCACGGGTGCGCATAGAAGGCGCTCAGCACGTAGCGCATCACAACCTTCCACGCCCGCTTGACGGAAAGCTCCTCCCAGGCGCCATCGCTCAGTTCCCCGTCTGCGAAAGCTTCACACAGCGCCAGACGCTGGGCGGCGTCGCATGCATGAAAGCTCTCGTGTCCGCGAGCGCGGGCGGCCTCGTCCAGGCCGCGCGCCACCAGCCGCCAGGTCTGCGCGTCGCTGGGCATGTCGACGTACTGGAAACCGTCGAAGCGTTCCTCGGCCATGCGCTCGTCGATGTAGCGCAGCACCGGCACGCGCGGCTCCGCGTCCTGTGCGAGCAGCACATCGCAGAACGCGACCAGCGTTGACACCTCAGCGGCCTCGAAGAAGCGATAGGCGGGAGGGCGGGCAACGCGGTCGATCACCACTCGACGTGTCTCCTCGTCCCAGTGCTCGGCGTGCGCCATGACGTCGTAGTCCGGATAGCGACCATGCAGCTGGGGAGTGATGCCCCGGCGCTGGCGCGGCAGCTCCGCTGGGTCGCTGGGCTTGCGCCCGGAGCGGTTCTGCGGGAGGTGCTCGGCGTCGCGAAAGCTCGGAGCCATCGATGCTCTCCCTCAACGCTCGCGCGGTACGACCGCGGCGAGCATCCCAAGCGCACCGACGAGCGCCAACGAGCCCGGAGCGAGCAGCGGTGGACCCATCACGAGGTTGTAGAGCGGCTCATCCAGGCCACCCGGCCGGCGCATCACAC
>JBAURN010000079.1:0-8701 GCA_049581225.1 Solirubrobacteraceae bacterium | reverse complement strand
GAGTGACCGCATAGCCGGCGCGGCGCAGCTGCTGGGCGGCCGCCATGCCGGCCGGACCGGAGCCGATCACGGCCACCGCTTGGCCGAGCTCGCGCTTGGGCGGCTCGGGTCCGATCCACCCTTCCCTGAAAGCCCTGTCGACGATCGCCAGCTCGATCTGCTTGATCGTGACCGAGTCACCCTCCCTGATCTCCAACACGCATGCGGCCTCGCATGGAGCCGGACAAAGCCGGCCGGTGAAGTCGGGGAAGTTGTTGGTGGCGTGCAGTTGCGCGATCGCCTCGGGCCAGCGGTCGCGGTAGACGAGATCGTTCCAATCGGGAATCAGGTTCCCGAGTGGACAGCCGTTGTGGCAGAAGGGCACCCCGCATTCCATGCAGCGAGCGCCTTGGTCTTGCAGCTCTCCGACGGGGCGCTCGACGAGGAACTCTTGGTAGTCGTGCGCGCGCTCGCTTGGATCGCGATAGGGGATCCCGTGACGCTCGATCTGCAGGAAGCCGCCGAGCTTGCCCATCAGGCCGGCACCCCCTCGGCCTGCTCGCCCTCGGACTGGTCGGCTTCGGCTTCGGCCAATTCGCGCAGCACGCGCTTGTAGTCGTGCGGCATCACCTTTACGAACGCCCCATCCGCCAGCAGCTGCTCGAAGCGGGCAAGCACGTCACGCGCGACCGGCGAATCGGTGTAGGCCTCGTGCTCCTCGATCATCGCCTTCAGCTCGATCGCGTCGGCGGTAGAGATCTCGTCGAAGCCGACCATGCCCATGTTGCAGCGATCCGGGAACCCGCCGGCCTCGTCGAGGATGTAGGCGATCCCGCCGCTCATGCCGGCCGCGAAGTTGCGCCCGGTGGCACCGAGCACGACCACTCGCCCGCCGGTCATGTACTCGCAGCCGTGGTCTCCCACGCCCTCCACGACCGCCCAGGCGCCTGAGTTGCGCACGGCGAAACGCTCGCCCGCAAGCCCCCTGAAGAAGGTGCGCCCGGCGGTCGCTCCGTAGAGAACCGTGTTGCCGACAATCACGTTCTCCTGCGCCACGAAGTGCTCGCCGATGTCGCGGGGAGGGCGCACCGACACCACGCCGCCGGAGAGTCCCTTGCCGGTGTAGTCGTTGGTGTCGCCTTCCAGCTCGAACGTCACCCCGGGAGCCAGCCAGCCGCCGAAGCTCTGACCGGCCGATCCCCTGAAGCGAACCACGATCGAGTCGGGCGCCAAGCCCTCGGCGCCGCGGGCTCGCGCGATGTGGCTGGAGAGGATGCCGCCCACGCAGCGATTGACGTTGCGGATGGACAGCTCCGTGCTCACCCTCTCGCCACCCTCGATCGTCGCGCGCGAAAGCTCCACCAGCTCCCAGTCGAGCGCGTCCTCGAGCACGGGTGGGGGCGGCTCGACACGGTGACGCGTCGAGCCTTCGGGCAACTCGATGTGTGCAAGCACATGGGTGAGGTCGACGCCACGAGCCTTCCAATGCTCGATCGCCTCCCGCGCGCCCAGCAGGTCGACGCGGCCGATCGCTTCATCCAACGTCTTCAGTCCGAGCGAGGCCAGGATCTCGCGGACTTCCTCGGCCACGAAGAAGAAGAAGTTGACGACGTGCTCGGGGCGCCCCTTGAAGCGAGCGCGCAGCTCGGGGTCCTGTGTGGCGATCCCGACCGGGCAGGTGTTCAGGTGGCAGGCACGCATCATGATGCAGCCGGTCGCGATCAGCGGCGCCGTGGAGAAGCCCATCTCGTCCGCTCCGAGCATCGCGGCGATGACCACGTCGCGCCCGGTCTTCAGCTGCCCGTCGGTCTGCACGACGATGCGCGAGCGCAGGTCGTTGAGCAACAGGGTCTGTTGAGTCTCGGCGAGTCCGATCTCCCATGGAATGCCGGCTGCCTGGATCGAAGACAGCGGCGAGGCGCCGGTGCCGCCGTCATGGCCCGCGATCAGGACCCGGTCGGCGTTTGCCTTGGAGACGCCGGCGGCGACCGTGCCGACGCCAACCTCGGAGACGAGCTTGACCGACACTTGAGCGCTCGGATTCGAGCAGCGCAGGTCATAGATCAACTGCTTGAGATCCTCGATCGAGTAGATGTCGTGGTGAGGCGGCGGGGAGATGAGGCCCACGCCGGGAGTCGTGTGGCGGATCGAGCCGATGTAGGCGTCGACCTTGTGCCCCGGCAGCTGACCGCCCTCCCCGGGCTTGGCGCCCTGGGCCATCTTGATCTGAAGCTCGTCCGCGTTGACCAGATAGTGGATCGTGACCCCGAAGCGGCCGGAGGCGACCTGCTTGATAGCCGAGCGACGGCGGTCGCCGTTGGGGTCGGGCTCAAAGCGCGCCGGGTCCTCCCCACCCTCACCCGTGTTGGAGCGCCCGCCGAGCCTGTTCATCGCGATCGCAAGCGTCTCGTGGGCCTCGCGGGAGATCGAGCCGAGGCTCATCGCGCCGGTGCAGAAGCGGCGCACGATCTCCTTGGCGGGCTCCACCTCCGATAGCGGGATCGCACTTGATGCGCCCTCCCCGGGGCCGATCCGCAAGAGTCCGCGCAGGGTCGCCTTGCGGGCGGCATCGTCGTTGACGGCGGCGGCGTACTCACGGTACTTCTGGAAGGCGGGCGATTCGCGCACCTCCTCGTGGGCGGCGGAATCGCCCTCAAGCGCAGCGGTGACGTTGCCATTGGCCGAGCGAACCGCGTGCTGAACGAGCGCGATCGTCTCGGGGTTCCACATGTGGTGCTCGCCGTCGCGCCGCCACGCGTAGACGCCGCCGACCGGCAGCAGCCCCTCGGGCTTGCGAGAGGGCTCCACCCAACCGGCGCGCGCGTGACGCTCCAGGGCCTCGATCGCCAACACCTCCAAGCCCACCCCGCCGATGCGCGAGGCGGTGCCGGTGAAGTGGCGGTCGATCAACCCACGCTCCAGGCCCACGGCCTCGAAGATCTGGGCGCCGCGGTAGGACTGAATCGTGGAGATCCCCATCTTGGAGATCGTCTTGAGCAGGCCCTTGCCGATCGCCTTGACCGTGTTCTGGGCGGCCTGCTCGGGGGTCAAGGCGACGGTGGCTCCGTCCTCGGTGCGCACGATGTGCCCTTGGGCCACCAGCTCGTCCAGCGTCTCCAGCATCACGTAGGGATTGATCGCCGAAGCCCCATAGCCGATCAGCGTGGCGAAGTGGTGCACCTCGCGCGGCTCGCCGGACTCGAGGACGATGCCGGCCCGCAGTCGCGTGCCCTCCCGCACGAGGTGGTGGTGGACCGAGGAGACGGCCAGGAGCGAGGGGATCGCAGCGCGACGAGGGTTGAGCAGACGGTCGGAGAGGATGATGATGTTGACTCCCTCGGCGATCGCCTCGTGAGCTTGGGCGCAAACACGCTCCAAGGCGGGCGCCAGCCCCTCCGGACCGTCGGCGATTGGCCAGGTGATGTCGAGCGTGCGCGAGGAGAAGACATCGCTCGAGATGTGGCGCAGCGTCTCGAGCTCGCGGTTGAGCAGGATCGGCTGGTCGAGCTCCAGCTTGTGGGCATGCTCAGGCGTCTCGTCGAACAGGTTGCGCTCGGTGCCGAGGCTCGTGGAGAGGCTCATCACGATTTCCTCGCGAATCGGGTCGATCGGAGGGTTGGTGACCTGGGCGAACAGCTGCTTGAAGTAGGAGAACAGGGGGGGCGCCTGGTCTGAGAGCACGGCCAGGGAAAGATCGTTGCCCATCGAGCCGATCGGCTCTGCCGCCTCGCGGGCCATCGGTTCCAGCAGGACGCGCAGATCCTCCTGGGAGTAGCCGAACGCTTGCTGGCGCCGGCGCAGAGGCTGGTCTGAGAGCGTGACCTGCTCGGAGGGCTCGAGCTCGGCGAAGCGCACCGCGTTGCGCGCGTACCACTCACCATAGGGCTGCTGGGAGGAGATGCGGCGCTTGACCTCGCCGTCGTCGACCACGCAACCCTGCTCCAGGTCGACCAGGAACAGCTTTCCGGGCTGCAGGCGCCCGAGACGGACGATCTCAGCGGCGGGCACGCCGAGCAGACCCGCCTCGGAGCCGAGCACGACGTGACCATCCTTGGTGATCACCCAGCGGCCGGGGCGCAGCCCGTTGCGGTCGAGGGTGGCCCCGACGACACGCCCGTCGGTAAAGGCGACCGCGGCCGGACCGTCCCAAGGCTCCATGAGGCAGGAATGGAAAGCGTAGAAGCCCTTCAACTCATCCGGCAGATCCTCGCGCGAACGATAGGCCTCGGGGATCATCATCATCACGGCGTGCGGGAGCGAGCGTCCTGCGAGCATCAGCAGCTCCAGCACGTTGTCGAACGTGGCCGAGTCGGAGTTGCCCTGGGTGACGACCGGCAGGATCTTCTCCAAGTCCTCGCCGAACAGCTCCGAGGCCAGCTCGGACTCGCGCGCGCGCATCCAGTTGACGTTGCCCATGACCGTGTTGATCTCGCCGTTGTGGCAGATCACCCGGTATGGATGGGCCAACTCCCAGGAGGGGAAGGTGTTGGTGGAGAAGCGCGAGTGCACCAAGCCCAGGGCGCTCTTGCAGCGCTCATCGCGCAGGTCCGGATAGAAGGCGCCCAACTGGTAGGAGATGAGCATCCCCTTGTAGTTGAGCGTGCGCGAAGAGGACGAGGTGACATAGAAGCCCTTGCGCTCAGCCTCGGGCCAGGCGGCGATGGCCTGTTCGCAGACTCGCCGGATCACATACAGCTTGCGCTCGAAGGCGTCCTGGTCGAGCGCGGCGTCTGACCCCACGAACAGCTGGCGGATGACCGGACGACAGGCCCCGGCGGTCGCTCCGGTGTGCTCGGGACAGACGGGAACGTCGCGCCAACCGAGCACGCGCTGGCCCTCCGCGGCGACGGTCCGGTCCAGCATCTCCTCTATACGCGCGCGCGTGGCGTCGTCGGTCGGCAGGAAGCACATCAACACGCCATAGGCGCCGTGGGCGGGCAACTCGAAGCCAGCGACCGCGCGCAACAGCTCGTCGGGCATCTGCATCAGAATGCCCGCGCCGTCCCCGGTCAGCGGATCGGCTCCTGAGGCGCCGCGATGCTCCAGGTTCTCGAGAGCGGCCAGCGCGCGCGTCACAACCTCGTGCGTGGGGGTGTTGTCCAGGCGCGCGACCATGCCCACGCCGCACGCATCGTGCTCGTAGCGGGGGTCGTAGAGTCCAGCGGCCTGTGATGGCAATGTGTGCGAAGTCATGTGAGTGCTGCCCTCGGGCTACGCGTCCAGGCGGACTGCGACACCTTCGTGGCATGGGGGGTCGGCACCTGAGGCGGAGCCTGAAAGGGTAGCATCGAGATCGCTTGCGAACCACGCTCGCGAGGTGTGAAATCCGTCCCGGGCGGGCATCACTATGTGCGAGGACAACAGGCAGTATCCCCACGGCAGACCGCCAGGAGAGGCAATGACGCCGGACATGGAGCTCGCGCTTGAGGCGCGAGCGGAGAACATCGCGATAGTTCGGCACGTCCTTGGCGGTCTCGGCGAGGCGTATGAGATGCCCGAGGAGAAGCTCTCGGACATCCGCTTGGCGGTGACCGAGGCTTGCGCGAACGTGGTGGTACACGCCTATCCGGACGATCAAACAGGCCAGATGGAAGTGATCGCGACGATGGAGGATGAGAGGCTGACCGTATTGGTGCGCGACTGGGGTTGCGGGATCAGGCCGCGTCCGGACAGCCCCGGGCTGGGTCTTGGCCTGTCGTTGATCGCGGCGCTGGCCGAGTCGGTGCAGCTCGGCCACGGAGAGCAGGAGCACACCGAGGTTCAGATGACCTTCGCCCTGAAGGACCCCGTCAGGACAAGCGCCCTGACAGGCACGACTGGACAGGGTGCGTGAGCGAGGCGATCAGCGACACCCAGACGGCCGAGGCGACGGTGGACGGCAGCGACGGACATGAGCGGGGGCTTTCCGTGGCCGGCGGAACGGTGAGCCTTCGGGTCGGTGACGGCCCACTCGTGGGACCCGTTCTGCGGCGAATGGTCTCGATCGTGCTCGCGCGCGCCGACTGGCCGCTGGACTGCCTCGACGACGCGCTGTTGGTCTGCGACGCATTGAGCGCCCATGCACCCGGACACGCCCGCGCTGGATGGTTGGCGTTGAGCCTGAGGGCCGACGAGCGCGAAGCCGAGCTGCGCGTGGGCGAGCTGCGCGTGGGCGGAGCGGCCGACCTTCTGCGAGACGCAACGCTGCCCGTGGTGGGCAACGTGCTCGAGGGCATCGCCGAGAGCGTGTCGGTGCTGGCCGAGCCGGATGGCGGATCTCAGCTCGCGCTCGTGCTGAGGAGCCAACTCACCGTTTAGCCGACGCGCTCGAGGCTCGCTTCCAGCGCCTTCATCACGTCGGGTGAGTCAGGCGGAGGCTCGGGCGTTGCGAGGAGGGGCATCGGCTCACCGGCGGCCTTGCGGTCGATCAATTCGAGTACGGCGTCGCGATAGTCGTCCTGGTACTTGTCGATGTCAAAGGGCTCGGCGACCGACGCCACCAGGCGCCGAGCCACGTCCAGCTCCTGCTCGTCGATCTCTCCGTCGAGCCCTTCCAGCTCGCGCAGGCCGGTTGTGGGGTTGACCTCGTCGCCGTAGCTCATGGTGAGCATAAGCAGAGCCTCGCCGCGTGGACGAATCGCCACCAAGCGTTCTTTGGAGCGCATGACGATACGCCCGATCGCCACCTTGCCGGTGTCCTGCATCGCGCGCAGCAGCAGGCGATAAGGGTGCGCGCCGGCGATGCCGGGCACGAGGTGGTAGGGGCGATCGAAATAGATCGGGTCGATTTCTCCCAGCTCGACGAAGTCCTCGACCTGAATCGTGCGCGTGAACAGGGGTTCCAGCGCCTGCAGCTCTTGCGCCTCGATCGGGATGTAGCGGTCGGGCGCGATCTCATAGCCCTTGACGATCTCCTCCAGGGGGATCTCTTCGCCGTCGAGCGAGCAGACGTGCTTCTGGTGAATGCGCCCATTGTCCAGCGAGTGGATCTGGTTGAAGTGGACCGTCCGGCGCGTGACGGCGCTGTAGAGCTTCACCGGCACGCTGACCAGACCGAAGCTGAGGGTCCCCATCCACATGGCTCTTTGCATCAAGAAACATGTTGACCGCAAATCGAGACATTGTCAAGCCTTATCGTCAAGGTCGCGCGGAAGCCCATCGGAATCGCCGGTGGCAACCCCCCGCGTCGGGGCCGCGCCACGGAAAACAAGGCTCAGGACAGTGCGCCGGCGTCGACGCCGGCCCGCAGACGGGTCAAGGCCTGGCGGATCAGGCGCGAGACCTGCATCTGGGAGACGCCGATCCGCTCGCCGATCTCGGCCTGGGTCAGATCTTGGCCGAAACGAAGACGCAGGACCGTGCGCTCGCGCGCCGAGATGCGACTCATCAAAGGCTCCAGGGTGGCGCGCTCCTCGGCCCTGTCGAAGCCGTGGTCGGGGGCGCCCAGCCCCTCGGCCACGCTCTCGGTCTCCTCGTCGCGCGTGGAGCGCGGGGAGTCAAGGGAAGTCGTGCGGTAGGCCCCCATCGCCTCCAGCGCCTCGAGCACCTGCTCGTCGGAGACTTCGACGGCCTGCGCGATCTCGGCGATCGAGGGCGAGCGCCGCTGCCCGAGGGACAGGCGCGTGACCGTTTGATCCACTCGCAGAGCGAGCTCCTGCAGGTCGCGCGGAACTCGCACCGACCAGGTGCGATCTCGGAAGTGGCGCTTGAGCTCACCGAGGATGGTGGGGACCGCGTAGCTGGAGAACATCACATCGCGCGAGCAGTCGAATCGATCGACCGCCTTGAGCAATCCGATCGAGGCAACTTGTACGAGATCTTCGATCGGCTCGTCGGTGTGCTGATAGCGCCGCGCCAGACGGCGAGCCAACGGTATATAGCGCTCCACCAGCACTTCGCGGGCGGTTGGATCCCCGTCTATGCGCATCCGAGCAAACAGCTCGAGGTCGGGCACCAGCGACGACATCTGAGTGACCGTAGCCGTCGATCTTGGCGCTGGCATCAGTTCCACTGCGGTGCTCCTCCTGGCCTCGAATGCTTCGCCCGATCGCGGAGCAAGCGATTCCCTATGAGATTACCCCCTTCTCGAAAGGATTCCAATGTGGCGGACCGCTCACTGAAGCTGCGGGTTTCCCCCAAGCAAGCGCTTGCACCCGACGGCCGGCGCTCGTCTCGCGAGAGCTTCGGCTCCGCGAAAGCTCAGCGATCGTCAGGATTCTGACTGGGCGAGGGTTCGGCCATGGTCCGCTCTTCGCCCCACGAGCAAAGATTTCCCCGGCCGGGACAGGTCAGGCAAAGCCCGCGGTGCGGGCTTTTCGTCACCTCGAAACCTTTTGCCCTCGCGGCGGCGATGCGAGATAGCAACCGTTCGCGCAAATGGGAGCGTTCGCTTGCCACGAAGCGTGCCGATACCCAGGCTCCGGGCCGTTCCAGGAACCAGTGCGCGACCTCGACGCGCTCGACCCCATCTTCGATCGCGGCGAGCGCGTAGAGCAGTCGCTGGATCGAGTAGTCGCGCTCGACCAGCCGCTCGAGCTCCTCCGTGCCGGGAGATTCTGCGCCGTCGGGGAGTCTGTCGCTCTTGTAGTCCACGATCAGGCTGGCTCCATCCTCCTCCACCACGATCAGGTCGAGCACCCCCGTGACCATGGGCTCGGAGGAATCCAAGACAAACGCGAACGGATGCTCGCGACGCGCACGGCTTGCGCGCGCCAGCCGCCGGGCCGGCTCGGCGGTGAGGGTG
>JBAURN010000078.1:0-5897 GCA_049581225.1 Solirubrobacteraceae bacterium | reverse complement strand
GCGCCGGGCGGTCCATCCGGCGCCAGCGTGTCGGCCCCGATACCAACGACGTGTGCGCGGCCCGCGGACACGAGGTCTTCGCCGAGCGCGTCGCGCCGGGCGTGCTCGGAGAAGAAGACCACCTGGTCTGCGCCGGCCAGGGCCAGCCGGGTCGTGCGACGGTAGGCGTGCCAGCTGTCGGCGTCGTGGTGATAGCCGGGATTGTGGTAGGCGATCAGGTCCTGCTGCCCTACCACGACGCGGCGACCGAGGAGTCGAAGCAGGACCATGTCATCCGGCGTGAAGACCTGTTGCGGGCGATGCACCACGTCGCTCAGCGGGGCGCCCGCCAGAGCCTGCTCGTAGGTGAGCAGCTCGATCCCGGGCGTGCCCGCAAACGCCTCGCGGGCGCGGGCGGAGATGTCAGGCGCGACCAGCACTCGCACCTCGATGCCGGGCTCGCGCGCCAGAGCCAAGATCAACTCGATCGCATAGGTCTGAGTCCCGCCAACCTTGGCGGTCAGCGAACGGCCGTCGATCGTGACCGACAATCCGCGCAAGGTCAAGCGTGCTCGATCGAGCGAGCGGCGCAACGCCGGCGACTCGTCCTGCGCCCGTGGCCCGCGCGCCTCTCCGGGCGGGGCGAGCCGGCCGGACACGAGCACATCGTCGGCGGCAACGTGGACCAGCCCGAGCCTCCTCAAGCGTTGGCCCATGGCTTCGAGCGCATCGCCGAGACCGAGCGCCTCGAGCGGGCCACACAGGTCCCAGGCCGCACGTCGTATATACACGCACCCCGGCCCCATCGTGGCTATCCGCGGGCGCGATCTCAACGAGCCGGCGCGCACCTCTCGCGCCGCCTGCTCGATGGCGGGCACACCGGACTCGGACGCCGACAACTCCACGCCGGCGCCTCCGATCGACAGCGCGGTGGCGCTGGCCACGACCGAGTCGCTGGTGGCGGCTTCGCGCAGACGCTCCAGCCACTCCGAGCTGACCACACACCCCGGCGCCACCAGGGCCAGATCGGCGCGATGGGCCCAGCGCATCGCCTGGTTGACGGCCCCGCTCCAACCGCCACCATCCACCGCCAAGCTCGACAACCTCTGCTTCGGCGGCTCCGCGGGACAGCTTTCCAGGAGCTGTTCAATGGCCGCCGTCGCACCCGCGATCAGGATCGGGGCCCCCGGAGCGGAATGCTCGAGCACCGCTGCGATCGTGGCAAGCGTGGACTCGTCGGCCACAGCCACCGGCACGCAGATAACGGTCGAGTCCCGCTCGGAAACAGGGTTCAGCTCAGAGGCAGTCGCTGATGTCATCGGGCCACAGCACTGTAGCCCGCCTCGCGCTGGAGCGGCCCTCGCGAAAACGAGCATGGCCACGGACGGTGCTTCGCCGAGCGCCCGAGGCCCGATATACCCTCTAGCACGATGACGATCACCCAAAACCATGACGCCACGCCTCCAGCCTTGGCCGCCCAGGCGGTTCACAAGACCTTCAAGATCCCAGAGGAGCGCACCCACACGCTCAAGGAGCGCGCTCTGCATCCCCTGCGCCGCTCGCGACACGACGAGTTCAAGGCGCTCAGCGACATCTCCTTCGCCGTCGCGCCGGGCGAGTTCTTTGGCATTGTGGGGCGCAACGGCAGCGGCAAGAGCACCCTGCTGAAGTGCCTGGCCGGCATCTACCGAGCCGACGCGGGACAGATCTGGTGCAACGGGCGCATGTCTACATTCATCGAGCTCGGCGTGGGCTTCAACCCCGATCTAGCCGCCTACGACAATGTCGCCTTGAACGGCATCATGCTGGGGCTTTCCCCGAGCGAGGCGCGGGCCCGCTACCAGCGCGTGATCGAGTTCGCCGAACTGGAGGAATTTCAGGATCTCAAGCTCAAGAACTACTCCTCCGGGATGCACGTGCGCCTGGCCTTCTCGGTGGCGATCCAAGTCGACGCCGACATCCTGTTGATCGACGAGGTGTTGGCCGTCGGCGACGCGGCCTTCCAGCAGAAGTGCTTTGACGTGTTCAACCGTATGCGCGACGAAGGACGAACGATCGTGTTCGTAACCCACGACATGGGCGCGGTCACTCGCTTCTGCCATCGCGCGATGCTGCTAGAGCGCGGCAAGATCGTCACGATCGGCGACCCGCGCGACGTGGCCGACCGCTACCTGGAGATCGCCTTCGGGCGCAACGTCGCCCACGAAGACGACGAGGACGTTGGCAGCGCCCGCATGGGTGACGGCACTGCGCGCGTGAGCGACGTGTGGTTGGGCGACGACCGTCAGGAGCGAAGCGCGATCGCGCCCCAATCCGAGCCCCTGACGCTGAACGTGCTGGTGAGCTTCAACGCCGAGGTCGAGGATCCGGCGGTGACGATGTCCTTGCTCAACGAGCACCGCCAGCCAGTCGTGGTCGCCACGACGGCCGAGCGCAGCGAGCGCACCGGCAGCTTCCTCCCGGGCGAGCGCGCACTGTTCTCATTCTCCTTCCACAACATGCTGGCGCCCGGGCGCTACCACCCCGTCCTCACCATCAGCCACCGCGGCTCAGGTCTGGACGTGATCGATCGCTTCGCGGGCGGCATGTCCTTCGTCGTGCGGGGCGTGGTCGCCAGCGGCGGCATGGTCGAGATCCCGGTGCAGACCGAGGTGACTCGCGGCGAGCTCGTGCCGAGTGCGCCCGAGCCGATCCCGAGCGCGAGCCAGGTCCGATGAACGCGGCCACAATCCAGAGGGCGGGACAGGCGCGGTGAGCACGCCCACTTTGATCGACCCCACGGAGCTGGGGGCGCCGATTGGCCAACCGATCCGCGGGCCGCGTGCGCTGACCGACGATTGGTCGCGCTTCTGGCACCTGACCTACAACATCGCGCGCAACGAATTCAAGCTCAAGTTCTTCGGCTCGGCGCTTGGCTATGTGTGGCAGGTGATGCGTCCACTGTTGCTGTTCACCGTGTTGTACGTGTTCTTCGTGGTGATCAGCAAAGTTGGCAAGGGCGGCAAGCCCTCGGAAGCGCTGTATGGCGTGCAGCTGCTCGGCTCGATCGTGCTGTTCACCTTCTTCGGCGAAACCACAAGTGGCGCTGTGCGCAGCGTGGTGGACCGCGAGAATCTGGTGCGCAAGATCCAGTTTCCGCGCCTGGTGATCCCGCTGTCGATCACACTGCTAGGGCTTTTCAACCTTGCGATGAACCTGGTGGTGGTGCTCATCTTCGCCCTGATCTCAGGTGTGAGGCCCATGCTCAGCTGGTTGGAGCTGCCGCTGATCCTGACGATGTTGATTCTGTTCTCGACAGGCGTGGCGATGTGGCTGTCTGCGATGTTCGTGAAATTTCGCGACATCCAGCCGATTTGGGAAGTGTTCGCACAGATCCTGTTCTACGCCTCGCCGCTGATCATTCCCGCCGAAACGGTGCGCAGGGAACTGCTCCACCATCAGTTGCTGTGGCACATCTACCTGCTCAACCCGTTGGTCACGGTCTTCCAGCAGTTCCGCCACGCGATGGTCAACCACGCGACTCTCAGCGCCGGGCAACTGCTGGGAGGTTGGATCTATCTGCTGGAGCCACTTGCGATCGTGGCCGCGATCCTGGCGATCGGTTTCTGGGTCTTCAACCGCGCCGCGCCGCACATCGCCGAGGACCTATAGAGCGGACCGACTCCGCCAGCCCTATGGACGCTCAGCCGGTCTCCTGTCCAAGCCCGCCTACCTCAGCCGGTCCGCCTACCGGGCACAACCTCGCTCGACCCAACCGTCTCGCGCGGACGAGCGGCGTCTTCAAGAAACCCCTCCAAAGCGTCGATCCGCCGCTCCCACGCATACTCGGCGGCCGTGGCCACTCCGGCGCGCCCAACCCGCTCCCTCAGCTCGGGATCGCCCAACAAGCGCGCCAAAGCCTCGCTGACGGCCTCCCGGGTGGCCTCGGGCATGAGACAGTTGGCGCCGTCCTCACAGAAGTCGCGATTGCCGTGAGCGTCGGTGCACACGACCGCGCCTCCTGTAGCCATCGACTCCAACGCGGGCAGGCAGAAGCCCTCGTGGGTGGAGGTCTGGATGAACACGGTGGCCTGGCTGAACAGCTCCCCCACCTCTTCGTCGGTGGGCTGCTCGATGTAGCGCATGCCCTCGTCGGTGGCAAGCTCGGGCTCGATCCCGAACATGCACAGCTCGGGCCTCGGCTCGGGCAGGGCCCGCCAGGCCGCGATCGTGAGGGGCAGGTTCTTGAGGGGGTTGGTGCGGCCCAGGGCGAGCACCATGTCCTCGCGGCGCCGCACCTCGGGGCGCTCGCGGAAGCAGTCGAGGTCGATCCCCGGCGGGATCAGGACGGCGTCGAGGCCGAGCTCGCGCAGCCGCTCGCGGTTCCAGCCGGAGATCGTCATGTAGGTGAACTCGGGCCTGTAGGAGTCGATCACGGCGTGGCGCACCGACTCGTCGTCGGGGTAGTAGGAGGTCTCGATGTCCTGCACGAAGTAGACGGGGATTCCGTGCACGACGGAAGCGCGCCACACGGGCATCGCGGTGTTCCACCAGGTGGCGACCTTGATCGCGTCCACGTCGGCGAGGTCGGCGATCAGTTCGTCGTAGAACTCGTAGGAGTGCACGGGCGCCTTCAGCTCGAACCACTCGGGCTGCTCACCGAGCGTGTATAGCGCCACCTCGTGCCCGCGCGCGGCCAGACGGTTGAGGTGCTCGAAAATGTCGCGGTGCCCGCCGCCGACGCCGGTGCCCTCGGTCACATAGGCGACCCGCAGCTTGCCCTCCGGCGTTCGGACATCGCGAGCGTCGAAGAACGGCCCCCAGCGCTCCCAGAAGAAGCGCTGGGACTCGCGCTCGCGCTCGCCCACGTCGATGCCCCGCGTGACCGACTCGTAGTGGGTCAGCGAAGCGCCCGGGAAGTAGACGACCCGCATCCCGGCCTGCCAGGCGCGCAAGCACCAGTCCACATCCTCGTAGGCCATCGGGTAGCGCTCGTCCAGCAGGCCGATCCTCTCGATCGCGGCCCGGCGCACATACATGCAAGCCCCCGTCACCGCCAATACCGGGCCGGGCAGCGCGGCGGGCCCCCAATCGGAAGGCTTGAAGCGGTAGCGGTGGTCAAACCACTCGGGCGCGCCCAGGTTGCGGGCGGTGCCGGCGAACTGGATGCGCCCGTCGGGGTAGAGCAGGCGGGCGCCCACGATCGCCACGTCGTCCTCCTGGGAGGCGGCGTATTGCAGGCATGCAAGCCAGCCGGGCCGGGCCTCCATGTCGGAGTTGAGCACGACCACGTCGCGGCTCTGATCGACGGCGCGCAGGCCGCGGTTGACGTTGGCGGCAAAGCCTTCGTTGCGCTCGCCCTCGACCACCTCGATCCCGGCGATCGTCCCCAGCGCGGCGATGTGCTCGGGCCCGGAGGCGTCGTCGGCGACCACGATCTGGACCATCCCCTTGGGAACCGTGCGATGGATGCTCGCCACCAGCGTGGCCACACGCTCGGCGTCGCGGTAGCTTGGGATCACCACGCCGACCGGCTCCCCGTGCTCGCCATACCAGGCAAGCGCACGCCGGTACAGGTCGTGGCCCATGCGCGAGCGCAACGCCAAGCGGTTGCGCAGAGGCGTGAAGCGCAGTGGGAAGGTGAGCACTCGGAACACGAGTGTGCGCCAGCCGAGGTAGTGCACGGTCAAATAGATGCGCCTGCGCAGCCCCGCCAGAGGCCCTTTGAACTCTCCGTCTAGCGCGCTCTGGGCGATCCGCTCGGATGCGGCGATCGGCGGTCGGCTGTCCTTGCGGTCCTCGTCGTTCACTTGGGGTAGTCCTCGCTCGTGGTTCGATCCAGGTGCAGGGGGGCAAAGCCGGCGCGACGCTCCAAGGAGAGCCGCCTCCGTGCCCACGGAGGGAGCATTCCAGCACGCGAGCCCAGCAGAGCGCCGGCC
>JBAURN010000077.1:0-14719 GCA_049581225.1 Solirubrobacteraceae bacterium | reverse complement strand
CGCTAACCTGCCCGCCGTGGCGACCCCGGCATCCAGCGCGCTGAAGCGCACCTCGCTGTACGAGCGCCACCTCGCGGCCGGGGCCAAGATCGTCGACTTCGCCGGCTGGGAGATGCCGGTTCAGTATCCCGGCGGCGTGCGCGCCGAGCACATGGCGGTGCGGGAGCGCTGCGGCATCTTCGACGTTTCGCACATGGGGGAGATCGAGACCGTCGGCCCGCAGGCGCAGGCACTGCTGCAAAGGCTGCTCTCAAGCGACGTGTCGAAGATCCCCGTGGGGGGCGCGCAATACAGCGTGCTGTGCGACGAGCGGGGTGGGGTTCTCGACGATCTGTTCACCTATCGCCTGGAGTCCGACCGCTACCTGACCGTGACCAACGCTTCGAATCACGAGCGCGACTTGGCTTGGTTTCAAGCGCACACCGACGATTTCGAGACCCAGGTTCTCGACCGCCTGGAGGCCTACGCGATGCTCGCCGTCCAAGGTCCCTTGGCGCGCGAGATCGTGCAAGCGATATCCGACACACCCCTGCCCGCACGCATGACGGCCTCTCCCCGTCGGCTCTCAGGCGCCAAGGTCCTGGTCTGCGGCACCGGCTACACGGGCGAGGACGGCGTCGAGCTGTTGCTCGCCCCCGAGGACGCCCCCGCTCTGTGGGACGAGCTCTGCCACCGCGGCGCCACCCCCGCGGGTCTCGGCGCGCGCGACACGCTGCGGCTGGAGGCCTGCTTTCACCTGTATGGCAACGAGCTCTCGCTCGATCGCAACCCGATCGAAGCGGGGCTCGGCTGGTGCTGTCGTGAGGACACCGACTTCATCGGCTCTGAGGCGATCCGCGAGGCACGCTCGGCGGGAGTGCCCGAGAAGTTGATCGCGTTCGCGCTCGACGGCCCCGGGATCGCCCGGCAGGGTAACCCGGTCGTTGGCGGCGGACTCGTCACCAGCGGCACGCTTTCGCCCTGTCTGGATATCGGCATAGGCATGGCCTACGTGCCAGCCGACCGCGTAGCGGTCGGCACGCCCCTTCAGATCGACGTGCGAGGCCGCGTGCGCGACGCCACGGTTCACGCGAAACCTTTCGTGGCCAAGAACACGTGACGCTAAGCCCGTCCGCCAGGTCAATATCTTTCGCCCCCAAGCACAACGCCGAGACGAGGAGCCGCGCCGATGGCCGAGGTGAGCTACCCAGACGACCTCCTGTACCACCCCGAACACGATTGGGCCCGTATCGACCCAGCCGAGCCCGACCTCGCGGTCCTCGGCATCACCTGGTTCGCCCAGGACGCCCTTGGCGAGGTCGTCTTCTTCGAACCGCCCAGGCCCGGCACCCGTTTGGTCAAGGACGAGCCCTACGCCGAGGTTGAGTCGGTCAAGGCCGTCTCCGACGTCGTCGCGCCACTGTCGGGTGAGATCGTCGAGGTCAACGACGCCCTGGCCGACAGTCCCCACGCGATCAACGAGGACCCCTATGGCGAGGGCTGGCTCGTGAAGGTGCGCATGACCGACCCCGCCGAGCGCGAGGCCCTCCTGGACGCCAACGCCTACAGTGCGGGCCTCGGCTAAGCCCTCTGCCCGCGCAAGCGCTGTGCGGCAGGCGGGGGATCCCACGGTAGGGGCCCCACTGTGCGACAGGGGTCCGGAATCGGCCGGAACAGCGGCTAGGCTCAGATCCAGTTGACCACCTACACCTCAGTCACCGATAGCGACCTGGCCGCGATGCTCGCGACGATAGGGGTCTCCTCCGTGCGGGAGATCTTCGAGCGCCAGATCCCCGAGGCGGTGCGGCTAGCCCGTCCGCTGGATCTTCCCCAGGGTCAAAGCGAGCAGGATGTCTACGAGCATCTTCGCGTGCTCGCCTCGCGCAACGCCAGCGCCGAGGACGAGCTGTGCTTCCTGGGCGCCGGGATGTACGACCACTACGTGCCTTCGATCGTGGACATGCTGATGGAGCGCTCCGAGTTCCTGACGCCCTACACGCCCTACCAGCCCGAGATCTCCCAGGGTGGCTTGCAGGTCATGTTCGAGTACCAGACCGCGATCTGCGAGCTGACGGGCCTGCCCGTCTCAAACGCCTCGGTGTACGAGGGGCCCAGCGCGGTCGCCTCCGCCGGCTACCTGGCAAAGCTCCACAACGGTCGCTCGCGCTTCGTCGTTTCTTCCGGCCTGCACCCGCACACGCTTGCCACCTTGCGCACCTACGCCCACGGTTACGGCATCGAAGTGGTCGAGGTGGGGCTGCGCGACGGCGTCACCGACCCCGACAGCTGGGCTGCCGCCATCGACGAGGACACCTCCGCCGCGATCTTCGCCCAACCCAACTTCTACGGCTCCATCGAGGACGCCGCCTCTCTGTCGGCGGCCGCCAAGCGATCAGGAGGAGAGCAGCTGGTGACGGTCGCCCAAGTTGACCCGATCGCGCTCGGCGTGCTCGTCTCGCCAGGCGAGTGCGGTGTGGACGTGGCCGTGGGGGAGGGCCAATCGCTCGGCAACCGCCTCGATTTCGGCGGCCCCTCGTTCGGTTTCTTCGCCGCCCGCGAGGCGTACCTGCGCCGGATGCCCGGTCGCATCGCGGGGCAGACCGTCGACGTAGACGGCCGTCGCGGGTTCGTGCTCACCTTGCAGACGCGCGAGCAGCACATCCGCCGCGAGAAGGCCACCTCCAACATCTGCACCTCCCAAGCGCTAAACGCGCTGGCAGGAGTCGTCTACTTGTCCTGGCTGGGTCGACGCGGGTTCGCGGAACTCGGAGAGCTGCTGCTCAAGCGCACCCACTATGCCCGTGAGGCACTGTGCACGCTCGAGGGGGTCTCCCCGCTGCACTCTCAACCGGTTGTGCGCGAGTTCGCGGTGCGCCTCGACGTGGACGTGGCCGCTGTGCGCCGCCGCTGTGCCGCCCAGAGCGTCAATCCCGGCGCGGACCTGTATGCGCTCACCGGACGCGAGCGCGACCGGGGCGGACTGCTTGTGGCGATTACCGAGCGCCGCTCGCGCGCCGACATCGACCGGCTGGTCCAGACGCTGGGTAGGGCAATCGCCGCCGAGCGCATGACCAACCCTCCGTCGCGGGAGGCAGACGGCGAGACCGGCCGTCCGATCGAGGTGGGAGCGCGCGGATGAGGCCGCCCACGCAAGGCACCGACACCGCGCTCCAGCGTGAGCCGGCCGTCACGATCTTTGAGCGTGGCGCTCCGGGTCGCCGCGCGTTCCAGTGCCCGGAGCTGGACGTTCCCGATGTGTCGTTGGAGGAGCTTTTGCCTGCCCGCCTGCGTCGCTCCGAGCCGCCCCGCCTGCCCGAGGTCTCCGAGCCGGAGATAGTGCGCCACTACGTGCGCCTTTCCAAGCGCAACTTCGACCTCGACTCCGGCTTCTATCCGCTCGGCTCGTGCACGATGAAGCACAACCCGCGCCTGCACGAGCGTGTCGCGGCGCTCCCCGGCCACGCTCGCCTGCACCCCTTGCAGGATCCCGAGCGCGCGCAGGGGGCCCTGGAGCTGATGTGGAACCTGGAGCGCGCCCTCTCGGAGGTGTCTGGTCTCCCGCACGTGTGCCTGCAGCCATCGGCCGGCTCTCACGGCGAGCTTGCCGGTGTATTGCTCACACGCGCCTACCACGAGGCGCGCGGCGAGATTCGCCACAAGGTGCTCACGCCGGACACCGCGCACGGCACCAACCCCGCGACCGTCACGATGGCCGGTTTCGAGGTCGTCAAGATCGCGACCAATCCCGGCGGGGGCGTCGATCTGGACGACCTGCGCGCCAAGGCCGACGACGACGTGGCCTGTCTGATGCTGACCAACCCCAACACGCTCGGGCTGTTCGACCCCAATATCCAAGAGATCGCCAAAGTCGTGCATGAGGTGGGCGCCACCCTCTACTACGACGGCGCCAATCTCAACGCCGTCATGGGCCTCTCCCGACCGGGGGACATGGGCTTCGACATCGTCCATTTCAACCTGCACAAGTCCTTCACCCAGCCCCACGGTGGCGGTGGCCCCGGGTCCGGTCCAATCGCCGTGTCGGACCGCATCGAGCCGTACTTGCCCGTGCCGCGGATCGTGCGTCGCGAGGCATCGGATGGCGCCGGCGAGGGGGGGGCGGGCTCAAACGGTGCGAGTGCGACCTTCGATCTGGTCGAAGACTGGCCCGGCGCCAAATCGATCGGGCGGTTGCGGGGCTTCCAAGGCAACTACGGCTGCTTCGTGCGCTCCTATGCCTACATCCGCTCGCTCGGCGCTCCGGGTCTCAAGGACGCCTCGGAGACGGCGGTCCTGAACGCCAACTACCTGCTGGCCCGCTTGCGCGAGCTGGGTGTGCTTGGGCAGCTGCCCTTGGCCTACGGCGAACTGTGCCTCCACGAGTTCGTGCTCTCGGGCGGCCCGATGAAGCGCAACTTGCAAATCAAGACGCTCGACCTCGCCAAGCGCCTGCTCGACTACGGCTACCACCCGCCCACCGTCTATTTCCCGCTGCTCGTGGAGGAGGCTTTGATGGTCGAGCCGACCGAGACCGAGACCAAGGAGACACTCGACGCTTTCGCCGAGGCCTTGGCCGAGATCCTGCTTGAGGCGGCGGAGGACCCGGAGATCGCTCAGAGCGCCCCTTACACCACCCCCGTGCGCCGTTTGGACGAGGTTGGGGCGGCCAAGCGGCCCGTCATCCGCCAAGCGCTGGCATAGACGTGCATGGCGGCGCTGGGCTGCGTCCTCGGTCGCTCATGTGCTGAGCACACTTCGCTCCCTGCGTCCTTGCCCAGCTTGTCCTCCACGTCCATGCCAGCCAATCAGAAATACGTCAGGATCACCAGCACGTGAGCACCACCCGCATCTTCTCCGGCATTCAGCCCACGGGCACCAAGCACCTGGGCAACTACATCGGCGCGATCCGCCAACTCGTCGCCGGCCAGGATCGCGGCGAAGGGCTCTACTGCATCGTCGATCTGCACGCGATCACCGTTGCGTATGACCCGGTCGAGCTGCGCCGAGCCGTATACGACCTGACCGCGCTGCTGCTTGCTGCCGGCCTCGACCCGGAGCGCTGCATCCTCTTTCGCCAGGGTGACGTGCACGAGCACACCGAGCTCACGTGGTTGCTGTGCTCGGTGACGGAGCTGGGTCGGTTGCAGCGGATGCACCAGTTTCGCGACAAGTCGGTGGCCCAGCGCGAGTTGGTGTCGGCCGGACTGTTGCTCTACCCGGTGTTGCAGGCCGCCGACGTGCTCGCCTACCGCGCCCACGAGGTCCCTGTCGGTGAGGACCAGCGCGAGCACCTGGAGCTGATGCGCGATGTGGCGCGCCGATTCAACACCCGCTTCGGCGCCGGCAACGACGTGCTCGTGGTCCCCGAGCACCGCATCCCCGAGGTCGGTGCTCGGATCATGGACCTGCAAGAGCCCACCCGCAAGATGTCCACCACGGGGGGCTCCGAGCAGGGCACCGTGTATGTGCTCGAGGAGCCCGCCTCGATCCTCAAGAAGTTCAAGAGCGCGGTAACCGACTCGGGCCGCGAGATCGAACGCTCGCCGGAGAAGCCGGGCGTCTCCAATCTGATCGAAATCCTCGCCGTCGCGCGCGAGGCCGCCCCCGAGCAGGTCGAAGCGGACATGCGCGAGGCGCGCGGCTACGGTGAGCTGAAGATCGCGGTGGCCGAAGCGGTCACCGAGATGCTTGCGCCCCTGCGTGAGCGCTACGTCGAGTTGCGCACCGACGAGCAGGCCTTGGAGGACGTCCTGGCCAGGGGAGCCGCGGGCGCCCGTGCAATCGCCGCCGGCACGCTCGTGGATGTACGGGAATGCATGGGTGTAGGTCCGCCGCGCACGGTACGGTAGCCCGGTGACGCTCCCCGCGCTCGACCTCGACCTGGAGATCTTCAACGGACCCTTTGACCTCCTGCTCGCACTGGTGTTGCGCGAGGAGGTGGACCTGCTCGACCTGGAGCTGGCCGATGTGGTGCTCGCCTACCTCGATCACCTGGAGGGACGCGGCGATCTTGACCTGGAGACGGCCACCGAGTTCATCGTCCTGATCGCGGCGCTCCTGGAATTGAAGTCACGCCTGATGCTTGCCGAGGACGGCGAGGATCTGCTCGACATCGAGCCCGGCGAGGCGGCCGAGGAGCTGCTGGAACGGATGTTGCAGGCCCGTCGCTTCCGGTCGGCCTCGACGCATCTCCTCGACCTGTTTAAACGCGAGGAAGGCGTTCGCTTTCGCAGCGCTCCGCTGCCGGCGCATTTGCGCAAGGCGATCGCGCCGCCGGTGGACTGTTCCCAGGATCCCGCGGTGCTCGGTCAGGCGATTGGGCGGCTGTTGCGGATGCCGCCCACGATCAACCTGCGTCACATCTCGATCCAGCGCGTCACCGTCGCCGAGCGCTTGGACCGTCTACGCGACCTGCTCAGACGAGGTCACTTCTCCTTCGAGGAGGCTGTCCGGGGCGAGGATCGCATGACCGTCGCGGTCACCGTTTTCGCGCTCCTGGAGCTGTACAAGCGCGGCGAGGCGTGGTGGGAGCAGGGCGAGAACTTCGGCGAGATCGCAGTACACGCCGCTGGCGCCGAGCCAAGACAGGCTCGCGCCCAGCCGATGGGCGCGCGGCAAGCGGGATGATCGACCAGCCGGGGCGCGATGAACCGGCACTTGAGGATCAGCAGTCATCTGCCGATCAAGACGGCATGTCTGTCACGGATGTCGAGTCAGAGCAGACCGAGGACCTCACCGAGAGCGAGGGCTTCGACGGGGCTGCTGCCGAGACCGTCGAGGCTGTCGGATCTGTCGACGCTGTCGAGCCCACCGAGGCCGCCGAGCCCAGCGACGCTTCTTCGAGCGAGGACGACCCCGGGACGCCCGTGGTCAGCGCCCTCGATATCGAGGGTTTGCCCGAGCCCGAGCCGGTGCTCGTTCGCACCGTCGAGGCCTTGCTGTTCCTCGCGCCCGATCCGCTGAGCCCGCAGGAGCTGGCCGATGCGGCCGCAACGGAGGAGCTGGCGGTGATCGCCGCGCTCGCCGAGCTCGCCGAACGCTATGCGCCTGGCCACAGCGGTATTCATCTGCGCGAGCTGGGGGGCGGCTTCACCTTTGCTAGCGATCCCGAGACCGAGGACGCCGCCCGGCGCCTGTTCAGTCGCCCGCGCGCTTCGGTGTTGACGCCCGCACAGGCCGAGACACTGGCAATCGTCGCCTATCTGCAGCCGATCTCCCGCCCCGAGATAACGCGCATTCGCGGTGTGAGCGCCGACTCGGCCGCTTCCACCCTGTTGGAGCGCGGGCTCGTGGAGGAGTCAGGACGCTCCCAGTTCGGCGCGGTCATGTACCGCACCACGACCCAATTCCTCAAGCTGTTCGGTTTGCGCTCGATCGACGAGTTGCCCGACATCGGGCAGTGGGATCCCAGTCCGGAGGAGGAATCCGAGCTGCGCGACCGTCTGCTGCGCGCGGGCGAGGCGAGGGCAGGGGGCTCCTCCCAGCCCGAGCTTCAGTAGCTCCAAGCGGCTCTCTTGGGCAGCTCGTGCCGCTCACCAATCTCCTCACGAACTACACCTAGGCGGCTCGCGCGGCAAGCTGTCCACAAGCGGCGTCGATGTCGCGTCCGCGAGTGAGGCGTACCGTTGCCTGGATGCCGTGCGCTTCCAAAGCGCCCTTGAACGCCGCGATCGATTGGCGGCTAGATCCCTCATAGGTCGAGTCGGTCGGGTTGAACGGGATCAAGTTGACCTTGAACATGTGCGGCTGCCCGCTTGCCTGCGTCCCACGGGGTGTGCCCTTCAGGGGGCCCGCCCCGCGTCGACCGAGCAGCTTCGCGAGCGCCACCGCTTGCTCGTAGCGATCGTTGACGCCGGCAAGCATCACGTACTCGACGAATATGCGTCTTCGCTTGCGCTCATAGAAGGCCCTGCACGCATCGATCACGTCGCTTAGGGGGTAGCGCTCGTTGACCGGCATCAATTCGCTGCGCAAGGCTTCATCGGCAGCGTGTAGAGATAGCGCCAAGCGCAAAGGCATCTCCTGCGCGGTGAGCGCTTCGATGCCCGGGATCCATCCCACCGTCGAGATCGCCGTGCGGCGGTGGGTGATGCCGATGTCGGGCAGCCGCTCGCACGCCGCAAGCACGTTCTCGAGGTTGAGCATCGGCTCGCCCATACCCATGAACACGCAGTGATCGACCGTGGTCATGCGTCTGAAATGGAGCGCTTGCTCCAGGATCTCCGAGGCTGTGAGGTTGCGCGCGAATTTCATCTGACCCGTCGCGCAGAACGTGCAGGTCAAAGGACACCCCGATTGCGAGGAGACACAGATCGAATTGCGCCTGTCGCGGTAGCGCATCAAGACCGCCTCCAAGGCTCGTCCGTCCCCGGTGGCGAACAGCGCCTTGACGGTGCCGTCGCCGGCCGTGCGCTGCTCGCGCAACTCCAGGCTCGAGAACGGCACGTTCTCACTCAGCCACTCGCGCAAAGGGCCGGGCAGGTTGGTCATCTGCTCGTAGCCCTCGACGCCCTTGGCGGCCCACTCCCAGACCTGGCGCGCGCGGAACGCGGGTTGACCGTTAGCGGCCAGCGTCCTGTCTAGGAGCTGCAGATCCATAGCCCTATCGTTGCAGTATGCGCCTCGCCAAGTATCTGGCCCATGCGGGCGTCGCCTCGCGCCGCGCTGCCGAGACGATGATCGCCGAAGGTCGGGTGACCCTCGCCGGTCAGGTGGTGCTCGACCCAGCCCGAGACGTGGACGAGCGGTGCTCTGTGACCGTTGACGGGCGCTCGGTCTCTGGACCTGAGCAGCCGGTTGTCTACGCGGTCAACAAGCCGCTTGGGGTGCTGAGCACCGCACAAGACACCCACGGCCGCCCCACCGTGGTCTCGCTCCTCGCGGAGGGCACCGGGGAGTCGCGGCGGCTCTACCCGGTGGGACGACTCGACGCCGACTCCAGCGGCCTGATCCTGCTCACCAACGACGGCGCACTCGCGCAGCGCTTGACGCACCCGAGCTTTGAAGTGCCCAAGACCTACCGTGTGCGCGTGGGTGGGGGGCCTGTTGGGGAGGGCGCGCTTGCCAAGCTGCGCGCGGGCGTGCGCTTGGAGGACGGGATGACCGCACCCGCGCAGGTTCGACGACTCGCCCAGGGCGTCTTGGAGGTGACCATCCACGAGGGTCGCAACCGCCAGGTGCGGCGCATGTGCGAGGCGGTCGGTCATCCCGTGGTGGAGCTCGAGCGCGTCTCCTTCGGGCGGCTGAAGCTCGGGGAGCTCGCGTCCGGCGCCTCTCGACGGCTCACCGAGGCTGAGCTCGCACGTCTGCGTGGCGGGCCACAGGATCGCAAGCAATCGGTGGCGCCCACGGCCGCTCGCTCCAAGCGGCGCTGGCCGGGTCGCGACTCGTGAGCGACGACTCCACAAGCCGGCTCTGAAAGAATCGCCGCGATGCCGCAACGCCTGTATGCCCTGCGGGGCGCGATCTCGGTTCCCCGGGACGATGCACAGGAGATCCTGAGCGCCACGAGCGAGCTGATGGAGGAGATCGTGCGGCGCAACTCGCTGGCGCCCGAGCGGGTTGTGAGCTGCATTTTCACCGTCACCGACGACCTCTCGGCCGAGTTTCCGGCCGTGGCCGCGCGTGCCTTGGGCTTCGAGCGCGTACCGCTGCTGTGCGCGCGAGAGATACCGGTGCCCGGCTCCTTACCGCGCGTGATCCGCGTTCTGATCCACTACTACGCCGAGGAGGGACACGAGGCCAGGCACGTGTACCTGCGCGAGGCGGCGAGCCTGCGAGCCGACCTGATGGCGGCACAATAGGGGGATCGTGGCGATCGAGTTCTCAGAGCGCATCGCGCGCATCCCCTCCTATCCGGCGGCCGGCGGCTACGCCCAGCGCGCGCCCAAGGTCAAGCTCGCCTCCAACGAGTCGCCCTGGCCGCCCCTGCCCGCGGTGATCGAGGCGATCAACACGGCCCTGCCGACGCTGAACCGGTATCCGGATCCCACCAATGCGCTTCTGCGCGAGCGGCTCTCCGAGCGCTACGGCGTCCCCTCCTCACGCATCGCGGTCGGCAACGGCTCTTGCGACATCCTGCTGGCCTTGGGCGACGCTCTGCTGGAGCCGGGGGCCGAGCTGGTCTACGCGTGGCCTTCGTTCTCGGTCTATCCGCACCTCGGCGCCGCCTCCGGCGCGCGAGCGGTGACGGTCCCGCTGGACGCCGATCACCGCCACGACTTGAATGCGCTTTTGCGCGAGATCACGGTCGCGACACGTCTGGCGATCGTGTGCAACCCCAATAATCCGACCAGCACCGCTTTGCCTCTGGCTGAGATCGCCGACTTCGTGGCGCAAGTGCCCAAGCATGTGTGCGTGGTCGTGGACGAGGCCTATTGCGAGTTCAACTTGCTCGAGGATCCGGATGCCTCGATCGAGCTGCTGGCGCAACACCCCAACCTGGTCTTGCTGCGGACCTTCTCCAAGGTCTACGGCTTGTGCGGGTTGCGCGTTGGCTTTGCCCTGTGCGGATCTGAGGCGCTGCCACGCGCTGTGGACCAAGTGCGCCAACCTTTCTTCTGCAACGCGGTGGCCCAGGTGGCAGCGGTCGAGGCGCTCGCTCACCAGGACGCCGTGACAGATCGGGTCACGCGCACAATCGCCGAGCGGATCTCCGTGGATGAGCGATTGCGTGCGCTGGGGATCGAGCCGGCCGAGTCCCAGGCCAATTTTTGCTGGTTCGACCTCCCTGGCGCGGACCCCGAGCGGGCTGAGGCGCGCGAGGATGAAGTCATGCAAGGGCTCGTTGAGCGCGGCGTGCTCGTGCGCGGCGGCGGCGCTCTGGGTAAACCGGGCGCTCTACGCGTCACCTACGGCACCTCCGAGGAGAACGCGATCTTTCTCGATGCGCTTGCGGAATCCCTGTAGGGGCCGTGTGCGCCAAGCAGCGCACGGGTTGTGAGTGGGTGGGTGAAAAATCTGAGAGGTTTGGGTTGCGGGGCTGGACGGCGCCCAGGGTGTCTGCTACAAACCTCTTAGACGATCATGCGCACGACCGACTCGACATCCGCCTTCGCGCTCGCGCCAGCGAGTGCTCGCGTGTCCTATTGGTCGTTTCGCTGCGCCTGGCGATTTAGCTAGGCGCTTCGGCCTGGCCTCCACCGTGAGCGGAGGCGGTCAAGGCCGCATCGGGGTTCCCCTGGAACCGAGCGCCGCGCTCAAGCCCCAGCTCACACCAAACCAGTCCTACGCGTACGCGACCAACCCTCACTTTGAAAGGATGAAGCAATGATGATCGTCATGAAGGAGACCGCAACCGATGAGGAGATCGGCGCGGTGATCGAGAAGATCGAGGGCGCCGGCGCCTTGGCGCACCCGATAAAGGGCGCTCGCCTGACCGTAATCGGCGCTATAGGCGACGTGGAGCAGGACGTGAACGTCGCGGGCCTCGGTTTGGAGGGTCAACCGGGGGTGGATCGTGTCATGCCGATCCTCAAGCCCTACAAGTTGGCCTCGGCTCAGATTCGTCACGGAGAGCGCACCGTGATCGATATCGAGGGGCGCAAGATCGGCGGCGATCACTTCGCCCTGATCGCGGGTCCGTGCACGGTGGAATCGCGAGAGCAGCTGCTCGAGACCGCCGACGTGGTGAAGGACGCCGGCGCGGCGATGTTGCGAGGGGGCGCCTACAAGCCCCGCACCTCTCCCTACGCCTTCCAAGGTTTGGGCCAGGAGGGCTTGCGCCTGCTGGCAGAGGCCAAGGAGCGCACCGGTATGCCGATCGTGACCGAGCTGATGGACGCGCGCGATATGGAAGCCGTGCTCGAGGTGGCCGACGTGATCCAGGTTGGTGCGCGCAACATGCAGAACTTCCCGCTCCTGGCCGAGATCGGGCGCTCGGGCTGTCCGGTCTTGCTCAAGCGCGGCCTGTCGGCGACGCTCGACGAGCTGTTGATGGCGGCCGAGTACGTCCTCAAGGAAGGCAACCGCGACGTGATGCTGTGCGAGCGCGGTATCAAGACGTTCGAGAACTCCTACCGTACGACGCTCGACCTGCAGGCGGTGCCGGTGCTCAAAGAGCTGTCGCATCTGCCGGTCGTGGTCGACCCCAGCCACGCGGCCGGCCGACGTTCCTTGGTGGCGCCGATGTCATTGGCTGCTGCCGCCGCCGGGGCGGATGGGATCATCGTCGAGGTGCACCCCAACCCCGACGAGGCTCTCTGCGATGGCCCGCAGGCGCTGTTGGCCGAGGACTTCGCCGAGTACGCGGAGACAGTGGAGCGCGTTGCGGCGCTCGCCGGAAAGGTGTTCAGCACCGCGTGAGCGATCCTGGGGGCCGCAGCGAGAGTGGGCCCCTTCGGGTCGCGGTGATCGGCGTCGGGCTGATCGGTGGCTCGATCGGCTTGGCCGCTCGCCATCGCCTTGGCGCGCACGTCGTGGGTTACGACGCCGACGCCGAAGCGTTGAGCCAGGCGATGGAGCTGGGAGCGATCGAGCGGCGGGCCGACAACGTGGCGAGCGCCGTGGGCGAAGCAGACTATGTGTTCGTCGCCACGCCGGTGGGCCACAATGTCGAGGTCGTACGCGAAGCGCTGGCGGCGTCCGGGCGCGATTGCGTGGTGAGCGATGTGGGATCGACCAAGCGCCACGTGGCGCGCGAGATCTCCGATGCGCGTTTCGTTCCTGGTCATCCGCTGGCCGGTGGCGAGACAGCGGGCGTTGAGGGCGCGCGTGAGGGCCTGTTCGACGAGGCCCTTTGGTATTTGGCCCCCGTGGCCGACGCCGACACACCCGAAGTCGCCGGTATGGCGGCCGCCCTGGCGCGGATTTCGGCGCTGATCGAGCAAATCGGCGCGCGGCCCGTCGTGATCGCCGCCGACGCCCACGATCGCTTGATGGCCAGCGTGTCTCACCTGCCGCACGTGCTTGCCAACGTCTTGGTGTCCCAGGCCCTGCGCGCCGCACCGGCCGCCGTGGCGGAGCCCTCGGCGTCGTTGGGGCACTCGACGGCGGGCACCGCGGGCATGAGGACGGTGGGAGCAAACCCCAGCTTTCGCGACGCCACGCGGGTGGCGGGAGCCAATACGGCGATCTGGGCGGACATATACATGTCCAATGCTGACCTGCTGGCCGAGGCGCTCGACGAGACGATCAGGGAATTGAGTGGCGTGCGCGACGCGCTCGACGCCGAGGACGCCGATGCTTTGGTCGCCTGGAACGAGCGGGTGCGCGAAGAGCGCGAACGCTTGACGGGCTCGTAGGGTTAGACCTATGGACGTGCGCTTCGAGCCCTCCAAAGGGCTACACGGCGAGTTGAGGGCTCCGGCCGACAAGTCGATCTCACATCGTGCCGCTCTGCTCGGCGCGATGGCCTCCGAGCCGACCCGGATCGAGAACTATCTGCACGCCGCCGACACCGACTCCACATTGGCGGCAGTCAGGGCGCTCGGCGCCCTGGTGGACGAACGCGACGGTGTCGTCACGGTTCGCGGCACCGGGCTGCGCGAGGCGCGCGTTCCCTCCGGGGCGATAGATGTGGGCAACGCGGGCACGCTGCTGCGCCTATTGCCCGGTTGGCTTGCCGCGCAGGAGGGGCGCTCGTTCACGCTGGATGGCGACGAGTCGATCCGCCGTCGCCCGGTGGACAGGGTGGCCGAGCCGCTGCGCTTCATGGGCGCCGAGCTAATCGCGCGCGAGGATCGCTTCCCGCCGCTCACCGTCGAAGGAGCTCGCCTGCGCTCGATCTCCTATGAGCTGCCGGTCGCGAGCGCCCAGATCAAGTCGTGCATCCTGCTGGCCGCGCTTGCGGCCGACGGCGCGACGACCGTGGGGGAGCCGGCCCGCAGCCGCGACCACACCGAGCGGATGCTGTTGCGCGCCGGTGTCAACATCCATCGCAACGGGCGCCACGTCACGGTGGTCAACGCGGATGAGCTCGTGCTGGAGCGCGTGGTCGTGCCGAGCGATCCAAGCTCCGCGGCTTTCGCGATCGCGGCCGGAGTGCTTGTGCCCGGCTCACGCTTGTTGATTCGCGACGTGGGCGCCAACTGGACGCGTACGGGCTTTTTGCGCATCCTCAAGCGGATGCGGGGCATCGTGTTCGGCGACCTGGAGGGGGAGAGCGGCGAGCTGCTTGCCGAGGAGCCGATCTGTGACCTCGACGTGGCTCACGGGGCTCTGGAGGCGACGAGCGTGGAGGCCGAGGAGGTGCCGCTCGCGATCGACGAGTTGCCCCTGGTGGCGCTGCTCGGCTGCTTTGCCGAGGGGGAGACGGTGGTGCGGGGCGCCCACGAGCTGCGCCTCAAGGAGTCAGATCGCATCGCCACGGTGGTCGAAGGATTGCGAGGGCTCGGGGCCGAGATCGAGGCGCTCGAGGACGGCTTTGTCGTGAGTGGCACACCCCGTGGAGCGCGGACGGGTGGTCTGAAGGGCGGCACGATCGATGCCGCCGGCGATCACCGCATGGCGATGATGGGAGCTGTTGCGGGGCTGGCCTCGCGTGAAGGTGTGACCGTTCGCGGAATGGAGGCCGCGGCCGTTTCCTATCCGGGCTTCCTCGACGACATCGGCGCGCTGGGCGGATGACCGTTCGATGCTGATAGCCATCGACGGCCCGGCCGGCGCCGGGAAGTCCACGGTGGCCCGCGCGCTTGCCGAGCGGCTCGGCTTCACCTACTTGGACAGCGGCGCCATGTATCGCTGCGTGGGGTTGCTTGCGCTCGACGCGCCCGCGGCGCCGCCGGCCGCACTGGCGCGCTCGGCT
>JBAURN010000076.1:0-7727 GCA_049581225.1 Solirubrobacteraceae bacterium | reverse complement strand
GCGCCACCCCGCGGGCGCCCTCCTGGACCAGTCGATGGGCCAAGGCGAGCCCGAGCCCGCTCGAGCCGCCCGTGATCAGGAAGGTCTTCTCAGAGATTTCCAGGTCCATGCCGATTGGGAGCGTATTGGGTGAGGATTGTTGGGCGTGCCCGTCGGGTCACAGAGCCCTGCTCACAAATTACATGCCTTCGGGGGTGCGTCCGTCTCTGCCGATGTAGCCACCCTTGCCGCCCGCGCAAATGTAGATCGTGTCGCCCGGCCCGAGCACACGGATTTTGCGAATCGTGGAGGCGTCGACGCGGGCGAACATGCCCTCGCCGAGCAGATGGGCGGTGCCGTCGCCGAACTGCATCTCGATCGAGCCGCGGTGCACGAAGTACAGCTCCTCTTGCAGGTCGTGGTAGTGCCATTTCGTCTCATACCCGGGCGGGCGGACCAACGCGTTGACGCCGAAGGCAGTGACGCCCAGGCCTTTGCGGACTTTGCGAAAGCCATACTCGGCGCCGAAGTCGTTGACGTGTCCAACGGCATACCCCTCCCCCACGATCACGTCGGGATAGAGAGCGGGATCGACGACACCCGCCTCGGGAGGCATGCGCTGGCTGGCCAAGCGCCCGGCGCTCACGCGGGCTGGGGCTCCCCGGTGAACAGCCACGGGATGCGGTGCCCGATCAGCTCGCCTTTGTAGCGGCGGCGATGTCCGTAGACGAGCCAGGTCGTGTCGACCTCGCCGTAGCGCTCGGCGACGCGCAGCCGCTCGGGATGGGCCTCCGCGAACGCGACGAAGGTGACCCCGGCGTCGTACTTGCCGGCGAGGAGATTGTCGGCGACGATCGGATTTGCAGGCTCCTCGACAATTGTCTCCCACTCAGAGAGATCGGTATAGCCCATCGCCGCGGCCACCACTCCAAGGCTTTTCGGATCGACGACATCGTTGCGCAGGATCAAACCCATTTCCTTGGCCGGGAACATGTAGGTGTCGACAACGAAGATCTCCTGGGGGTAGCTCTCGGTCACGACGTGCACGTCGGGATGGGAGGAGCACTGGACCAGGAATGCGTCGGGTTGCTCGCGCAGGCGCTCCAGGCCCTCGTGAAAGTCAGAGACAAACTCGACCCGAGCGTCGGGGAGGCCCTGAAAGTCCAGGTAGGACAAGAGGGCGTGCTCGTGGCAGGTGCCTGTTGGGCCGAGGGTTAGGAATAGGGGATCTCTTGGCATGGCCGACTAATCCAAAGTGTCTCACAGTGACGGTCGTGCTTTACCGGCGGTCACTGTCGCGCAAGCTCCTCCGACATCCCTGACCCGCTACCCGGCCCCTCCAGACCCGAGGAGGACACTTGGCCCGAGTCGGGGCGCTTCCCAGCCTTGCGAAGCACCCCGACCCTGGACCGCCCATTGTGTGTCCTGTGGTTGGTTGGCAGACGCCGAACTCGTTGGTTGGCAGACGCCACGGGGAGTCTTATCACAGTTCACCCAGGACCACCAGTCCGAATTGTACTGGTGCCTGTGTCGTGGAATCTGCCTGTAGGAGGAGATCGCCGTATCCCCTGGATACAGGGGCTTTTCGCGGCATCGGGCCGTCGGGGCCGCGAGTCGGAGACAGTTTTCCGTGGACGGATGATCGAGGGACGGGTCGCGCCCGTCGAAACCGAGGTTCTGGGCGCTCAGCGCCCGAGGGCGGCGCGCAAAGCTTCGGCCACGCGCGCCACATCGCCTTCGTCGAGCCCGGGGTAGAAGGGCAGCGCCAGAGAACGGGCCGCCACCTCCTCGCACACCGGGAACTCGCCCTTGCGGTGGCCAAAGCGCTCGCGGTAGAAGCTCATCAGGTGGATCGCCGGCAGATAGGGCTTGCTCTGTATCCCGACCCGCGAGAGGGCCCTGATGACATCCAGGCGCTCGGCCTCGGCGGGCAGCTGCACCACGAACACGAACCAGCCCCTCCGATCGCCCCCGGTGTCCTCGCAGGGCAGGCCGAGGTCCTCGATCCCGGCAAGCGCGTCGCGATACAGCTCGGCCACTTGGGCGCGGGCGTCGAGCGTCTCCCGTAGACGCCCCATCTGCCCCACCCCGATCGCGCAGGCGATGTCCGACAGGCGATAGTTGAAGCCGAGCCGGTTGTGGTCGAGCCAGTCCATATCGGGGGCGCGTCCCTGGTTTCGCTCGGAGTCGATGCGGTTCTTCGACGCGCTGTCGCCGACGGCGACCATCCCCCCCTCGCCGGTCGTGAGCTGCTTGTTGGCGTAGAAGCCGAACACGGCCGGATTTCCCCGGCCCCCCACCGGCGTTCCGTCCGCGTGGACGGCGCCGAGCGCCTCACAGGCGTCCTCCACGATCGCCAGCCCATGACGGGCAGCCAGCGCCTCGAAGGCGGGCATGTCGGCCGGATATCCGAAGATGTGCACGGGCAGCAGCGCTCGCGTACGCTCGGTCATGGCAGCCTCGGCCGCGGCGGGGTCCAGGTTGAAGGTGACCGGGTCGATGTCCGCGAAGACCGGCCTGGCCCGCTCATACAAAGCCACGTTGGCCGAGGCCACAAAGGAGAAGGGGCTGGTGATCACCTCATCTCCCTCCCCTACCCCGACGGCTCTCAGAGCAAGATGCAGGCCGGCCGTGCCACTCGATACGGCACAGGCGAAGCGGGAATCGACGAATTCGGCGAACATCCGCTCGAACTGAGGTACCCGCGGCCCCAGCGAGAGGCTGCCCGAGCGCAGTACCTGCAGCACAAGCTCCTCCTCCTCAGGGCCGATTAGGGGCTTGGCGAGCGCAAGAAGCCGCTCTTTACTCGATGCCCGGCGGGCGCTTTCCTTCGCCAGGTGGGAGGCCTTCGAAGGAACGTGCTCAACCACAGGTTGCTTCAGTCCTCCGCCGGACCAAGCAACGTGCCCGACGGCGCCTGAGCCTGAATCCCAACCTCCAGCGAGTCCACGAGCGCCTCCCAGGAGGCGGCGATCAGGTTCTCAGAGACCCCGATCGCCCCCCACATGCGCGCCCCATCGGACGCGTCGATCAGCACGCGCGTAACCGCCCCGGTGCCCTTGGCCTCATCGAGGATGCGCACCTTGTAGTTGACCAGCTCGATGTCGCGCAGGTGCGGGTAGATCTCCCCGATCGCCTGGCGCAGGGCGTTATCGAGGGCGTTGACCGGACCGTTACCCTCGGCGGTGCACAGGATCCTCCGCTCCTTGGGCCCGGGCGGTGCGACGATCTTGATCGTGGCCTCGGTGAGCACCTCGCCACGGATGCCCTTCTCGACGATCACCCTCCAAGAGTCGAGTTCGAACAGGGGCTCATACAGTCCCGACTCCTGGCGTATGAGCAGCTCAAAGGAGCCGTCGGCGGCCTCGAACTGGTAGCCCTCGTGCTCTAAGCGCTTGACCCGCTCAAGCGTGCGGGCCGCCTCCTCGGCGCTCAGCTCGATGCCGATCTCGGCGGCCTTCTCGACGATCGTGCCGCGCCCGGCGAGCTCTGAGACGAGCACGTCGTGGGCGTTGCCGACCAGCTCGGGGTCGACATGCTCGAAGGTGGCGGCATCGGTGCGTACGGCCGCGCTATGCAGACCAGCCTTGTGGGCGAACGCGTGCTTGCCCACATAGGGCTGGGCCGGGTCGGGCGTGCGGTTGAGAAGGTCGTCCACCAGGTGAGCGGTCTCTGTCAGGCGCGCCAAGCGCTCGGGCTCGAGGATCTCAAGGCCCATCTTCAATTGCAGGTCGGCGATGATCGTGAGCAGGTTGGCGTTGCCGGTGCGCTCGCCGATGCCATTGACGGTGCCCTGCACCTGGGTGGCGCCCGCTTCCACGGCGACCAATGTGTTGGCCACCGCACAGCCCGAATCGTCGTGGGTGTGGATGCCGAAAGGCGTTTCGGACATGTCGAAGCGAACGGCGTCGATCGTCGAGCGCACATACCCGGGCAGGGCGCCGCCGTTGGTGTCACACAACACGATCCGCTCGGCGCCCGCAAACGCGGCGGCGCGCAAGGTGTCCAGCGCATAGCCGCGGTGGGCGGCATAGCCGTCGAAGAAGTGCTCAGCGTCGAAGATCACCCGCTTGCCCTGGGCGATCAGGAATTTGATCGATTCGCCGATCATCTTGATGTTGTCCTCGTAGGTGGCGCCCAAGACCGTCTCGACCTGCATGCGCGAGCTCTTGCCGACGATCGTGCACACCGGCACCCACGACTCGGCCAGGACGCGCAGGCCCTCGTCGCGATCGACGGTGGTGTCGCGCCGGCGGGTCATGCCGAAAGCGACTATCTCAGCCACGGCGAGCTGCTCGTGGGCGAGCAGGTCGAACAGCTCTCGTTCCTTGGGGTTTGAGGCGGGGAAGCCGGCCTCGATCAGGTGCACGCCGAGCGCGTCCAGCGCACGGACGACCCTCAGCTTCTCCTGCACGGTGAGGCTCATGCCGCCTCCCCCCATGCCGTCGCGCAGGGTGGCGTCGTAGAGCTCTAGCGTCACGCTGGCCGGCGCCACGCGGCGTCCTCGGTCGCTCGTGTGCTAGCGCACACCACGCTCCCTGCGTCCTTGCGTGGCTTGGCCATCGCGCCGCTAGACGGCGACACCACGTCCAGCCATTCGCGGTAGGCCTCCGAGCGGCCGTGGATCGCGTCGTCGAAGGCGCCCTGCAGAAGACGGGTGATCTCGCCCGGCTTGCCCGAGCCGACCTTGTGATCGTCTACCTCCACCACCGGCACGAGCTCGGCGGCGGTGCCGGACATGAAGACCTCGTCGGCCAGATACATCTCCGCGCGCGCGATGTTGCGCTCGACCACCGGGTAGCCGAAGTCCGCCGCGAGCTGCATGAGCGAGCGGCGTGTGATGCCGTCCAGGATCGAGTTGTGGTGGCCGGGTGTGACGATCTCCCCGGAGGCCACGATGTAGATGTTCTCGCCGGTGCCCTCGCACACGTGGCCGTGATCGTCCAGCAGGATCGCCTCCTGGTAGCCGGCCTTCATCGACTCGACCTTGGCGAGCACATTGTTGAGGTACTGACCCGATGCCTTGGCATGCGGGATCAGAGAATCGGGCGAGATGCGCCGCCACGAGGAGACCTTGGCGCGGATGCCATTGGCCATGCCGTCCTCACCGAGGTAGGTGCCCCACTCCCAGCAGGCGATGGTGACATCCACCGGCGCGTCCATCGGGTTCAGACCCATCGAACCGTAGCCGCGGTAGACGATCGGGCGGATGTAGCAGGAGCTCAGATTGTTGGCCGCCACCAGTTCGCGCGCGGCCGCCTGTAGTTCGGCGGCGGTGTAGGGGACGTGCATGTAATAAAGCTCGGAGGACTGCAGCAGCCGCTCCATGTGCTCGGCGTTGCGAAAGATCGCCGGCCCCAGCTCGGTGTCGTAGCAGCGGATCCCCTCGAATACGCCCGTGCCGTAGTGCAAGCCGTGCGTGAGTACATGGACCTTGGCGTCCTCCCAGGCGATGAGCTCACCGTTCATCCATATGAAGTCGCTTGTGTCCACGTCATCGTCTCCTGGCTTAGAGCTCGGCGAGCACCGCGCGCGTCGCCCCTGCTGTCCCGGTCTCTCCCCCTAGATCGGGGGTGCGAAGTCCATTGTCGAGCGCACGCTGAACAGCCGATTCTACAGCCGCGGCCTCGCTTTCCAAGGCCAACCCGTGGCGGAGCATCAATGCAGCCGAGAGGAACATGGCCAAGGGGTTGGCGATCCCGCGTCCGGCGATGTCTGGCGCGGAGCCGTGGACGGGCTCGAACAGGCCTCCGCTGGCGACACCCCGACCCTTCTCCCCACTCTGTGGGGAGTGGGAGGATGATGGAGGTGCGCCAAGCGAGGCCGAAGGCAGCATTCCGATCGAGCCGGTGATCATGGCGGCCTCGTCGGAGAGGATGTCGCCGAACATGTTCTCGGTGAGGATCGTGTCGAAATGGCGCGGAGCTGAGACGAGTTGCATTGCCGCGTTGTCGACGAGCACGTGCTCGAGCTGTATGTGTGGAAACTCGCGCGTGTGCACTTCGATCACGACCTCGCGCCATAGACGCGAGGTCTCGAGCACGTTGGCCTTGTCGACGCTGCTCACCTTCGCGCGGGCGGCGCCGAAGGCGGTCCGTGCGATCCGCTCGATCTCCTCGCGCGAGTAGGCACACACGTCGGAGGCGAAATCTTGGGTGCGCGTCTTCTCCCCGAAGTAGATGCCGCCAGTCAGCTCGCGCACCACGAGCAGGTCGGTGCCCTCAATCCGCTCGCGTCGCAGCGGCGAGGCGTCATACAAGGCCGGCAGCGGCTTGACGGGTCGCAGGTTGGCATACAGTCCGAGTCCCTTGCGCAGGCCGAGCAAGCCCTGCTCGGGACGCGGAGCATCGGGGTCGGTGGTGTCCCACTTGGGGCCGCCCACCGCGGCGAGCAGTACCGCGTCGGCTTGACGACACGCGGCGAGCGTCTCGTCGGTGAGCGCGGTGCCGTGCAGGTCGATCGAGGCTCCGCCGAAAGGGTGGGAGTCGAAGTGGAAGTCCCCGACCGCCCGCAAGATCTCGAGCGTGGGCGCCAGGATCTCCGGACCGATCCCGTCGCCGGGAAGCGTGACGATGCGGTGTGCCATGTGTCTCCTTCTTAGAGAGAGGTTGTGACTGGACCCGAGCGCTCGCGATCATGCTCGTATGAGGCGATCGCCTGCTCTTGGAGCAGGGTGGCTCCGATGTCGTCCAAGCCCTCGAGCAGACGGTGGCGGATCTCGTGGTCGATCTCGAAGGAGACCTGGCGAGCGGCAAAGCGGACCTCCTGCTCAGACAGATCGATTTCGCCTTCGCCGGCTTGGGCCAGGGAGTGGCAGTCCTCCTCCGAGAGGACGACCGGTAGGAGCCCGATCTTGGTGCAGTTGGAGTAGAAGATGTCCGCGAAGGACGGCGCCACGATCGCCTGGAAGCCATAGTCCTGCAGACCCCAGGGGGCGTGCTCGCGCGAGGAGCCGCACCCGAAGTTGCGTCCGGCGACGAGGATTGGGTTGGCGGGCAAGTCCCAACCGGGCTCCTTGGCCCAGTCATAGAACAGGAACTGGCCGAAGCCGGTCCGCTCCACGCGCTTGAGAAACTGCTTGGGCATGATCTGGTCGGTGTCCACGTCGGCGCGGTCGAGGTGGGTGACCTTGCCGGAGATCGTGTGTATCGGCTCCATGCTCAGCTCCAGTCTCTGATGTCGGTGAAGTGACCCTCGATGGCCGCCGCCGCGGCCATTTGGGGCGATACGAGATGCGTGCGTCCCCCCCGCCCTTGGCGGCCCTCGAAATTGCGGTTGGAGGTCGAGGCGCAGCGCTCACCGGGGGCGAGGATGTCGGGGTTCATGCCCAGGCACATCGAGCAGCCGGCCACACGCCAATCAAAACCGGCGGCCCTGAAGACCTCGTCCAAGCCCTCGGCCTCGGCTTGGGCCTTGACCTGTTGGGAGCCGGGCACGACCATCGCGTTGACTGAGGACGCGACTTTGCGACCCTCGACCACCTCGGCGGCGGCGCGCAGGTCGCCGATGCGCGAATTGGTGCAGGAGCCGATGAAGACGCGATCGATCGAGATGTGGGAGATCGGCGTGCCGGGTCGCAGGTCCATGTAGGCGAGAGCCCGTTCGGTCGCCTCGCGGTCAGCGGGGGCGTCGAACTGCTCGGGGGCGGGCACCGCCGCGTCGACGGGGGCGACCATCGCGGGGGTCGTGCCCCAGGTGACTTGGGGGGAGAGCGCGGCGGCGTCGACCACGACCTCGCTGTCATAGAA
>JBAURN010000075.1:0-3334 GCA_049581225.1 Solirubrobacteraceae bacterium | reverse complement strand
CCACCCGTTCCCGCGTCGCCGCCGGCGCTCCCTGTTCCCGCGCCCGTGCCGTTGCCGGTCGGGTTGCCCGTGGAGCCTGCGCCGGTTTTGGTCGCTTCGCCCGAGCCTCCCCCTGCTTTACCGCCAGTCAAGGCGCCCGTTTCGGTGGGGCCGCTCGATTCGCTTTCTCCGGCCCCTCCTTTCGTGCCCTTGGCGGCGCCCGCGCCTTTGGCCGCCTTCGCCGCCGCCGCTTCGCTGGCGCGATTCTTTTCCACCTGAATCGCCGACAGCATGAAGTTGTGCCAAATCAAGGCCGGAAAGGTGCCGCCCAGCACCGGGGTGCCCCCGAAGTCGGTCGTCATCGGCACCAGGCTGTTCGGGTAGCCCACCCACACCGCCACCGTGTACTTGCGGTCCCAACCCACGAACCAAGCGTCCCCATAGTTGGAGGTGGTGCCGGTCTTGCCCGCCGCGAACTGCCCGATCGCCGCTGCTCGCGCCGTGCCGTACTGCAGCACCGTCTCGAGCACCGAGGTCTCCGTCGACGCCACTTCGGGCGGCAACACTCGCTTGAGGCGAACCTCGTTGCGATCGGTGTGGTGTCCGTCGGACAGCGTGCGCCCGCCCGCGCTCACTTCCTGGATGCCCACCGGCTGGGAGTCCGACACCAATGAGCCGCTAACGCGGTTGCCCCCATGGGCGATCGTCTCGTATGCGTGGGCCATGTCCAGCGGCGTCACCCCGACCTTGAGCCCCCCGATCGTCATCGCCGGGTTGGTCGACAGTGGCGTCGTGATCCCCATCCTGTGCGCCAGCGCGGCGATATGTTCGGTGCCCACCTTCAGCCCCACTTCCGCGTAGATCGAGTTATCGGAGTAGGCCGTGGCGTTGGTCAGCGAGTCCTCGCCCGTATAGGCGCCTTCGTCGTTGTGCACCACAAACTTTTCTGTGCCGTGGCGGGTGTGCACGAAGAACGTCTTCTCGCGCGATGGCCACACCGAGCCCGGCGAGATCCCGTCCTCCAATGCCGCCGCCAGGTCGAACGCCTTGAAGGACGAGCCCGGCTGGCGCTCCCCCTCGGTGGCCAGGTTGAACGGCGTTTCGTCATAGTTGCGCCCGCCCACCATCGCGCGCACCTGCCCGGTCGAGTTTTCGATCGCGACCAGCGAGGCGGTCGGACCGGCCGGACCCGGCAGGTAGCCCGCGATCGCCTGTTCAGCCGCCCGCTGTAGCCCAAGGTCAAGTGTCGTCTTGATGTGCAACCCACCGTTGAACACGCGAGGAGCCCCATACCGTTCGATCACCTGCTGCTGGACCCAGCTCGTGAAGTAACCCACATCCACGCCTTCCACCAGCGGCTGATGGGGGGTCTGGATGTCCTTCGGAGCGGGCAACGCCTGGCCCATGCTTTCGTCATAGACCTGTCGCCTGATGTAGCCCTGCTGCAGCATCTGCCCCAGCACCACATCGCGACGTTCCCGCGCCGCGATGGGATGGTTGGCCGGGTCGTACTCGGTCGGAGACTGAATGATCCCCGCGAGCAGCGCCGCTTCGGCCGGCTCCAGTTCCTGCACGCACAAGCGGTGGCCCGGCGTGCCGCAACCCAGGTGGTTGACGTCGGAGCCGAAGTAGGTCTGCGCGGCCGACTCGATCCCGTAGGCGCCGTTGCCAAAGTAGATCGTGTTGAGGTAGGCCGTGATGATCTTTTCCTTGGACCACTTGTGCGAGAGCTGGTAGGCCAGCGCCGCCTCTCTGAGCTTCTCGAGGATCGTCCTGTGCGATTGGGCCTGGAGCGCGTTCTTGATGAACTGCTGCTCGATCGTGGAGGCGCCCTGAACGCTGCCTTTGTGTACCACGTCCTGCACGAAGGCCCTCGCGATTCCGCGGATGTCCACGCCGCTGTTGGTCTGGAAGCGCTTGTCCTCGATCGAGATCACCGCCTGCTTGACGATCGGCGGGATCTGCTCGGGGGTGACAATCACCCTGTTCTGTTCTGAGATCACGCCGATCGGGTGCCCCAGGTCGTCGAGCAGCACCGAACTCTGGGCTTCCTTCAGCTGCGAGAACTTCGTCAGGGACGGCAGGTCGGAGGCGACGGCCACGAAGATGCCGAACACGAACGAGATGAGGCCAAGCAGCAGGACGGCGAAGAGAATCAGCACGAAGCGAAGCCTCTTCAAGCGCGGCCGACTGCCGGCAGGCGATGCAACCAGCTCCACCGGGAGGCGAGAGTCTAGCATTGGGTTTTGATGACGAACCCCACTAACACGGCCGCCTCGCCTGGTGAGGATGCGACCGATATGGCCGCGGGGCCCGGACCGGATTCGGTCGAGCAGGCCGCGCGGTTGGGCGCGAACGCCGTCGACTCCCTTCCCGCGGGAGCGCTCGTCGAGAAGCTGCGCGTCGCCGCGACCCAGGGTCGCCGGCTGCGCGTAAAGCTCGGAATCGATCCCACCGCGCCCGACATACACCTAGGGCACGCCGTCGTGCTTCGCAAGCTGCGCGAGTTCCAGGACGCCGGGCATCTCGTGGTCCTGATCATCGGCGACTACACCGCCCGTGTAGGCGATCCCTCAGGGCGCTCGACCCTGCGCCCGATGCTCAGCGAGGCCGAGATCGACGCGAACGCCGCGACGTTCCAAGCTCAAGCTTTGAAGATCCTCGACGGGAGCCCCGAGCGCCTGGAGGTTAGGCGCAATGGCGAGTGGCTCGACTTGAGCATGGCCGAGCTCTTGAAGCTCGTGAGCACCACGACAGTGGCCCAACTGCTCGAGCGCGACGACTTCGCCAAGCGGATGGCCGCCTCCGAGCCCGTTTCGATGCTCGAGTTGATGTATCCCCTTCTTCAGGGCTATGACTCCGTGGCCATCCGCTCGGACATTGAGCTGGGCGGCACTGACCAGAAGTTCAACCTCTTGATGGGCCGCGACCTGCAGCGCGCCTACGGCCAGCCCGAGCAGGCGATCCTCACGATGCCGATCCTCGTCGGCACCGACGGCGCCCACAAGATGTCCAAGTCCTTGGGCAACCACATCGGCGTGACCGACGAGCCCGAGCAGATGTACGGCAAGACCCTCAGCATTCCCGACGAGGCGATGGGCGACTACTACCGCTTGCTTCTCGGCCACACGCTCGACCCCGAGCAGCCGCCGCGCGAGGCCAAGCGTACGCTCGCACGGGCGCTCGTCGGCTGGCTGCACTCGCCCGAGGACGCTTCGGAGGCCGAGCGCAAGTTCGACCGCGTGTTCGTCGAAGGGGCCGCGCCCACCGAGATCGAGGAGCTGGCCTTCGAGGCTGGTGGCGGCTCGATCCACCTGCCCCAGCTGATTGCCTCCGCGTTCGGCCTGTCCCGCTC
>JBAURN010000074.1:0-4458 GCA_049581225.1 Solirubrobacteraceae bacterium | reverse complement strand
CTGTTCGGCAAGCGCGAGCGCGGCGGCCTCGCCGATGCCGCTGGAGGCGCCGGTGACGACAGCCACTGTCGAGTCGAGGGCGAGCGAGGAAGGCATGGGGCTCAGTATTCCAAGCCCATCGCCAGATTGCCCCCCGCGCGCGGCTTGTCGGCTGGGCTGGCCACGGCGAGTCCTCCTTGTGGGCGACGTTTCGGTCCCGATCGAACGAGTCGTTCCGCGGCCTTGGCGCTAGACATTCGGAGTAAAACGCACCTCCACAGCAAGCCCCCCTTCAGGCCGCGCGCCGATGGTGAGCTGGGCCTCGTGGGCAGCGACGATCGCGTGCATGATCGAGAGCCCGAGACCATGACCGTCGCCGGGGCCGGTGCGGGCCGCACCGAGGCGCTCGAACGGAGCTTGCACGCGTTCCAGCTCCCCGACCAGGATCGCCGGGCCGTCGTTGGTCACCGACAGGACTGCGGCCCCGCCGACGGTCGTGGCGCTCACGTCGATGCTTCCACCGGCGACGTTGTGGCGGATCGCATTGTCGATCAGGTTCGCCACCAAGCGCTCCAAGAGTTGCGGATCGCCCTGAACACGGGCGGGATCCAGGGCGGTGTTCAGCCGCAATCCGCGACGCTCGATCTCCCCGGCGCGTTCCTCGAGCACATTCCCGGCCAGCCCCGCCAAGTCGACGGACTGGCGGCGTTTCAGACCGTGCTCGCCGCGGGCCAGACTGAGCAGCGCGTCGATGACCTGCTCCAACTGCTGCTCGGAGGCGAGCACGCGATCGTGCGCGTCGCGCAGTGACTCCACGCTCGCGTTAGGGTCGGCCAGCGCCACCTGCGCCAGCGTCTTCAGCCTGGCAAGCGGGGTGCGCAGCTCGTGGGAGGCGTTGGCGACGAACTGGCGCTGGGCCACGAAGGACGCCTCGAGCCGTCCCAGCAGCCCATCGAAGGTGTCGCCGAGCTCCTTGAACTCGTCATCGGGCCCGGTGAGCGCCAGTCGCCGGTGGAGGTCTGTGGCTGAGATCTCGCGCGCCGTGCCGATGATCGTCCGCAGCGGGCGCAGCACGCGTCCCGCGACCAGCCAGCCGAGGCCCATCGAGAGCGCCGCCATCGCCACCAGTGCGATCAGTGACACGAAGGCAAGCACGCGCACGTCAGCGCCGTGCTGGCCCGGGTCGAACATCCGCACCGCGGCTCCACCCTGGAGTGAAGCCGGCGGTCCTCCTTCCAACTTTTCGCCAAGCCCCCCTCCCCCGCGCGGCGAAGTGGGGGCGGGCGCCCCGCGCACTTCAGTGTGGACGATCGGTGCGGGGAACGCCTTGGAATAGACGCCGTGAGTGCTCGAGACGCCAGCGTAGATGATCCCCAACAGGGCGGCGCCGGAGAGGAAGAACAGACCGCCGTAGAGCACCGCCAGGCGCAGACGGATCGTGCGCCGCGGCAGGGGCAGGCGCCGCGAGAGCTGTGTCAGTCGATGACCGAGACCCACGGCGCTCAGATCCGGTAGCCGGCCTTGGCGACCGTCTCGATCAGCGGCGGCTCTCCGAGCTTGGCGCGCAGGCGGCTGACGGTGATCTTGACGGCGTTGGTGAACGGATCGGCGGCCTCGTCCCATACGCGGGCCAGCAGCTCCTCCGCGGACACGCAGCGCCCCTGCGACGCGAGCAGCAGCTCCAGCACTCCGAACTCCTTCGGCGCCAGCTCGATCTCATGCCCGTCGCGCGTGACCCGATGCTGCGCCGAGTCGAGCACGAGGTCGCCGTGGCGCAACAGCGGCGGGATCGCCGGCTGGGCCCGCCTGGCCAGGGCGCCGATGCGGGCGACCAGCACCGAGAAGTCGAATGGCTTGGGCAAATAGTCGTCGGCGCCCATGGTGAGTCCGCCGACCACGTCCTGCGCCATCCCCGCGGCGGTCAGCATCAGTATGCGGCCGCGACACCTCTCCTCCACGAGCGTCGCGCAGAGCTCGTCCCCGTGCATCCCCGGAAGGTCGCGGTCGAGCACGATCACGTCGTAGTCGTTCACGCGCGCGCGAGCGAGCCCGGCCGGACCGTCCAGCGCGATGTCCACCGCCATGCCCCCCTGGCGCAGCCCAAAAGCGATCGCCTCGGCCATCTCCTCGTCGTCCTCGATCACGAGTACTCGCACGCCATGAGGCTAGCCCCCAGCGGTTTCGGCGCGGTATCGCCACGCGGCCCAGCGTCGATACGTTCCCGAAACCGTGCATGGCGTACAAGCAGCCAGACCGCCGTACGAGCCGTGAAGGAGACGACATGCAAGGTCAGGACCCACCAATGCACGAGGCCACATCGCCGGACGAGGCCACACCATTCGACGATCCGGCGCCACCCGATTTTCAGAGCACCGGCACAACCAGATCGCGACGGGCGGGCTACTCGGCGGCGCTCCTTCTTATCGGCGCGCTTCTCGCGGGTTGCGGCGGCGGGTCACCAAGCGGCGGCGTAGCGAGTCTGGGGACCCACAGCTCTGCGTCCCGCTCCTCGACCTCCAGCGCGGCAGGCGCGAGCGAAGGCCACGAAGCGTCGCCTGCCAGTCAAGCGGTCGCATATACGTCCTGCATGCACACGCACGGCATCCCCAACTTCCCCGAGCCCCAGGTCAGCGAACACGGCGGCGGGGTCAGCATCAAGATGGCCGTTCCCGCGGGCGTCGGGCAGAACCCCAAGTTCAAGCCCGCCGAGGAAGCCTGTCGCAAGCTCCTGCCCGGCGGTGGGCCTGGCAACCAGGCTCCACTGACACCGGCACAGCAGGAGCAGTATCTGAGGGCGGCCGCCTGCATCCGCACCCACGGTGTGCCCAGCTTCCCCGACCCGACGTTCTCCGGCGGCAGCGTCCACATCGACCACCAGAAACTCAACGAGAGCTCGCCCGCGTTCAAGGCGGCGGTACACGACTGTGAATCGCTGATCCCCGGCGGTGTGCACGGCGAATCCGGCCACACCCAGCAGGCCGCGCCAGGTCCCTGACGCGGGCCGGCTCCTCAGCTTTCTTTCAGGTTCGCCTGTCAGCATCGACACATGCGGTTGCTGGTCGTTGACGACGACCCCTCTGTACGCGAGGCGCTCGAGCTCGTACTGGACCTCAACGGGTTCGGCGTCGCGAGCGCGGCCGACGGGGGCGAGGCGATCCGGGCGCTTGCCGTCGATCGACCCGACGCGGTGATCCTCGATGTGCTGATGCCCGGCCTGGACGGCCTGGAGGTGTGCCGGCGGATGCGCGCGATCGGCGATCGTACGCCGGTGCTGATGCTGACGGCCCGCGCCGAGGTGTCCGATCGAGTCGCGGGGCTCGAGGCCGGGGCCGACGATTACCTGGCTAAGCCGTTCGCCAGTGAAGAGCTGATCGCCAGACTGCGTGCCCTGCTGCGCCGCACCGGCTGGGAGGGCACCGGGGAGACCCTTTGCTTCGAGGACTTGGAACTCGATCCACGCGCGCATGAGGCGCGCCGAGGGGGACGTCCGCTGGATCTGACCCGCACGGAGTTCCTGCTGCTGGAACTGCTCATGCGCCACCCTCGACGGGTGCTTTCGCGCACGAGGATCTTCGAGTGCGTGTGGGGCTATGACTTCGGGCCGGCCTCCAACTCGCTGGAGGTGTATGTCGGCTATCTGCGCCGCAAGACCGAGGCCGGCGGGGAGCCGCGTCTGGTGCAGACGGTGCGCGGAGTCGGCTACGTGTTGAGGTGCTCTCAGCGATGAGCTTCCGCCGGCGCGTGGTGCTTCTGGCGGCCGGCGCGGTTGCGGCGGCGATCGTGATCGCGTCGGTCGTGGTTTACGTGGTGACCGGAAACGAGTTGCACGCGCGGATCGACGCCAGCCTGCGTCAAAAGCTCACTCCCGGCCACTCGCAGGCGGTCCAGATCCGGACCGTGAAGGTGGGTGCGACGGAGCTCGCCAAGCTGATCAAGGAAGGCAAGCTGCCGGCCGGAGTGTCGGCGCCGATTGGGGTGGGCCAGTCGGTGACACGACTTCCCTTGCCGCGCGGCGCCGCGGTCGCGGGGGGGTCGGCCTGCGCGAAAGCGGTGCTGCGCTCGCTCGAAACCGCCTACTCCGGTCAAGCTTCCGGTTCGCTCTCATCCGGGGGCGCCTCATCCGGGGGCGCCTCGCCTGCGCGGCCCGCTCGCGCGCCGCACTGTGTCGCTCCCGTCAACCGGCTCGTACTGCCCACGCCGACGCCCGGCAGCGCAAGCGGGTACGTGCAGCTCTTCCAAGCCAACGGACAGGTCCTACGCCCGGAAACCAAGGGGTTGGAGCTTCCGGTCACCGCCGCCACCCGCGCCGTGGCGGCCGGCCGGCGCGGCGCTTTCTTCAGCGAAACGACCCTCGCCGGCACCCCCATGCGGATCTTGACCGAGCGTGCGCCCGAAGGAGGGGTCTGGCAGGTGGCGCTGCCACTTACCGATGTGGACAGCACGCTCACACACCTGAAGCTGGTGCTCGCGCTCGTGTGC
>JBAURN010000073.1:0-4167 GCA_049581225.1 Solirubrobacteraceae bacterium | reverse complement strand
GCGCATGACCCCGCGCGCGAACCGGTACCAGCCGCCCTCCTCGGAGGCCTGGGCTGTACGGGCGGCCGAGCGCTGCAGGCGGGCGGGTGAGAGCGCGTCGATCCTCGGCCCCAATGCCACCAGGACCGCAGGCAGCACGATCAAAGACACCGCCCCGGCGGACAGCGCCACGATCGCCCCGCCGATCCCCATCGAGTAGAGGAAGCGGATCGGGAAGACCAGCATCGAGGCCAAGGCCCCGGCCACGGTCAGGGAGCTGTAGAGCACGGTCCGCCCTGCTGTCTGCAGGGTGCGCGTAATAGCAGCCCGCGTGTCGGCGCCGCCGGCCAGCTCCTCGCGGTATCGCGAGAGCACGAACAGGCTGTAGTCGATCCCCAAACCCAAGCCCATACCGGTGACAAGGTTCACGGCGAACACGGATACCCCCGCGAACTGGTCGATCAGACGCAAGAGGATGAACGTGAGCACAATCGCAAAGCCGCCCACAAGTAGTGGCAGGGCGGCAGCCACGAGCCCGCGGAACACCCAGAAGGACAGGAGCAGCAGAATCGGGAAGGCGAACATCTCGGCTCGCTGCAGGTCGGTGGAGGTCGTCTTGTTGATCTCGTCGAAGGCCACGTCGTTGCCGCCGAAGCGCACGCCGCTGCCGGCCACTCGGGCGCGTACGTGTTCGACCGCGTGGGTCGAGTCTTCGCGGTTGGCGAACGCCGCCAGGACGAGCGACAGGCGCCCGTCGCGCGAGACCAGCTCAGGCAGATGCGTGGCCGGGTAGTCAAGTGCGCGCTGAAAACCGGGCTGGACCGAAAGCAGGGAGGCCACACGGGCGCTCTCGCGCTGGGCGGCCACATCGGCGCGAGCGTCGCCGGCACTCGGGACCAAGGCCACCACGCCATACGTGGCGGTCTGACCGGTGGCGTGTTCGATCGCCTTGAGGACCTGCTGGTTCTGAGAAGCGGGGTCCTGGAAGTCGGAGTTTTCGCTCTTCAGGATCGACACCACGGGGGCGCCGACGGCCGCGGCCACCAGAAACACGATCCCCGACACGATCAGGATGCGCCGCGAGCGCGTGACTGCGAGATCGGCGAGCTTGGAGATCACCTGCCGCAGATTAGTGACTGCTAACTAACCTGTCAAGCGCCGTCGCCCACGCCGACAGTCCTATGCGCGCGAGGGGCACCCGTTGCGCAACAACACTCAACAGAGACCTCTACTCTCCGGCCTCCCGCCAAACCTCCACGGAAACGTCCTCGACCGGCAACGGAATGGGCGGCTCGGGCTTGGAGGCCTTGACCCACACCCCTTCCAGCTCGAAGTCGGAAAGCAGGCGGTCGGCGATCGCCGAGCACAACCGCTCCAGGGTCTTGTAGGAGCGCTGCTGGGCCACAAGGGCCACCAGCTGACAGACCTCGGCGTAATCGATCGTGTCCTCGATGCGGTCGGTGACGGTGGCGTCGGTCTCCCCCACGTCCAGACGCAAGTCCAAGAGCAGGCGCTGGCCGATCTCGCGCTCGGCCTCGCTGACGCCGTGATGGGTGTAGAGCGAAAGACCGGAGATCTCGATCGTGACGGTCTCGAAGCCCTCCTCCTCATCGGCGTCCTCGAGCGGCTCCTCGTCGCTCAACTCGTCGTCGGGCTCACCGTCCATTTGCCGCTCAACGTAGCAGCCGCCCGCCACCAGTCGCGATCCGCGCCGAGCTTGCGATCCTGTGAGCATCCGCAGCAAGAAGGACTCCGGGCAAAATGTTAGATAAATCTTCGTCCAAATGTTAGATAAAGAATCGTCCATGTGTTAGTTTAGATAGATGCACTACCAACGTCGAATCCTCGACGAGGCGCTCGACGAGCTGTTCCCTCATCTGGCGGCAATCGCCTTGGAGGGCGCCAAGGGCGTGGGCAAGACAGCTACGGCGACCCAGCGCGCCCGAACCGTCCTATCGCTCAACAACTCAAACGAGCATGGGGCCGTCGCCGACAACCCTGACCTGGTTGTGCAGGTGCCGCCGCCCGTGCTGATCGACGAGTGGCAACTTGAGCCCCGCGTTTGGGATCGCGTTCGTCGAGCGGTCGACGACGATCCCACCGGCGGACGCTTCCTGCTGGCCGGGTCCGCGGGCGTGGCCCCGGGAGTTCGCATCCACTCCGGCGCGGGCCGAATCGTGAGCATGGCGATGCGGCCGATGGCGTACAGCGAGCGTGGCGAGCATCGTCCAACTGTCTCGCTCAGGCACCTGCTGAGCGGCGAGTCGAAGGAGATCGGTGGGACCTCGGACATCGACGTGGCGGGCTATGCCGATGAGATCCTCAGGTCGGGCTTCCCGGGTATCCGAGACCTGCCCGAGCGTGCGCGTGCGCTCCAGCTCGACAGTTACGTAGCCCGCATCGTCGAGCGCGAGCTGCCGGAGAACGGTGTCAGCGTTCGTCGCCCCGCCGCGCTACGCGCATGGCTGTCTGCATATGCGGCCGCGACCGCCACCAATGCCGCGTATAGCACCATCCTCGACGCAGCAACGCCCGGCGAAGGCGACAAGCCCGCACGTCAGACCGCCGCGGCCTATCGAGAGCATCTGCAGCGGATCTTCGTACTCGATCCGCTCGAGGCTTGGATACCGACCTTCGCTCCCCTCAGGCGGCTCACCCACACGCCCAAGCATCACCTGGTCGACCCGGCGATCGCCGCTCGGCTCGTGGGCATCGACAAGGCGGGCCTGCTGCGCGGTCAAGGCAACCGCGTTGTGGCGAGGACCGGCACTTGGCTTGGCGCGCTCTTCGAGTCGCTGGTGGCCCAGTCGGTTCGCGTCTACGCCGGCGCGGCGACCGCCAGGGTCGGCCACCTGCGCACCAAGAATGGCGACCATGAGATCGATCTGATCGTGGAGGGTGAGAACCGGTCGTGCGTGGCAATCGAGGCAAAGCTCGCCAACACCGTCGAAGACCGCGACGTGACGCACCTCAACTGGCTCCATCGGCAGATAGCCGACAGACTGGTCGACCGGATCGTGATCTACACGGGTAGATTCGCCTACCGCAGGCGCGACGGCGTCGCGGTAGTTCCGCTGGCGCTCCTCGGCCCGTAGCCTGCGGGCGAGACTTCCCCACCGGGGGGCTCACGCCTCGCCCGCTGCCCCCAACACCGCCCGCGCCGCCGCCAATGCATTGTTGACCTGGGCCACGTCGTGGACACGGAACACGGTGGCCCCCCGCTCGAAGGCCATCACGTTGGTGGCGATCGTACCCGGCAGACGCTCGGCCACCGGCAACGGCTCGACCACAGGCCCCCCCGCGCGCGCGTCTAGGGCGCCCGGCTTTGGAGATAGGACAACCCCGAGGAAGCTCTTGCGCGAAGTCCCCACAAGCACCGGGCGTCCAACCCCCACAATCTCATCGAGCCGGCGCAGGAGCTCCAGGTTGTGGGCGACCGTCTTGCCGAAGCCGAATCCCGGATCCAGCACGACGCGATCTTCTGAGATCCCCTCCTGGACCGCGAAGCGAAGCCGCTCCTCCAGGAATGCACGGATGTCATCCACAACATCCTTGTATCGAGGCCCATCCACCTGCTGCATCGTGCGCGGCTCACCGAGCATGTGCATCAAGCAGCAGTCGGCGTCGCTGCCTGCCACAACAGAGGCCATGTCAGGATCGGCGCGCAGGGCACTGACGTCGTTCACAAGAGTTGCTCCGGCGGCGAGAGCGGCGCGAGCCACGGCCGCCTTAGAGGTGTCGATCGAAAGCTGAGGCGGCTCAGGCAGCGAGCGGGTCGCTGCCGCCAGCGCTTCGATGACGGGTATGGCGCGACGCTTCTCCTCCTCGACCGCGACGGGCTCCGCCCCCGGGCGCGTCGATTCGCCGCCGATGTCGAGGATGTCGGCGCCTTGCTCGACCAACTCCAGACCATGCTGGACGGCGGCTTGCGCGTCCAGGAACAAACCCCCGTCGGAGAACGAGTCGGGGGTCACATTGACGACCCCCATGAGACGGTAATCGGCCACGACCGGCAGCCTATGCGCCAAGCGTCTTAGGCGACTGGCGAGACTCGGCGAGGCTCAGGTGATCGATGGCCCGGAGGGATCCGAGCCACTCATATCCGCTGTGCCACCAGCCAAGCCGGGGCGCGGCAAAGGTCGCGGCGCTTCGCGGCCGGCGCGATCGGCGGAGGCAGGCGGGACGGGC
>JBAURN010000072.1:0-1795 GCA_049581225.1 Solirubrobacteraceae bacterium | reverse complement strand
ATCCGACGCCGCCCGGGGCGTGCCTCCCGCGAGCCGCGCGCATGGTCAATAGACTTCCCGGACTTCTTCAAGCGAGACCCGTGGAGCCGATCCCCAAGCCATGAGCCAACATTCCGATAAAGAGTTCCTGTTCACCTCCGAGTCGGTCACGGAGGGCCACCCCGACAAGATCGCCGATCAGATCTCAGACGGTGTGCTCGACGCTGTGCTCACCGACGATCCCTACGGTCGCGTGGCCTGCGAGACGCTGGTCAACACAGGCCTGATTGTCGTATCGGGGGAGATCTCCACCAACACCTACGTCGACATCCAGGAAATCGCGCGCGAGACCGTGCGCAAGATCGGCTATGACAACGCGGCCTACGGTTTCGATTGCGATACGTGCGCGGTCATCAACGCGATCGACAAGCAGTCGCCGGATATCGCCCAGGGCGTGGACGCGGCGTACGAGACGCGCCACCACCCGGCGGATGAGGACGAGCTCGACGTGGCCGGGGCGGGCGATCAGGGCATGATGTTCGGCTACGCCTCGAACGAGACCGAGGAGCTGATGCCGCTGCCGATCTCGCTCGCCCACAAGCTCTCCAAGCGCCTGGCGGAGGTGCGCAAGGGCGAGGTGCTTCCCTACCTGCGTCCCGACGGCAAGACCCAGGTGACGGTGCGCTATCAGGACGGCCGCCCGGTGGAGATCGAAAAGATTCTGATTTCCACTCAGCACGCCGACGGGATCGATTCAGAGACGCTGATCAAGCCGGACCTGTTCGAGCACGTCCTGCGCCCGGTCCTTCCGGTTGACCTCTACGACGAGAAGAAGCTGATGAAGAACTTCCTGGTCAACCCCACCGGTCGCTTCGTGATCGGAGGCCCGATGGGCGATTGTGGGCTGACGGGCCGCAAGATCATCGTCGACACCTACGGCGGCATGGCTCGCCATGGCGGCGGCGCCTTCTCCGGCAAGGACCCCTCCAAGGTGGATCGCTCGGCTGCCTATGCGGCGCGCTGGGTGGCCAAGAACGTGGTCGCCGCGGGTCTGGCCGACAGGGCCGAGGTGCAGGTTGCCTATGCGATCGGCGTCGCTCACCCGGTGTCGGTCATGGTCGAGACGTTCGGCACCGAGAAGATCGGTCGAGGGCAGATCGCAAAGCTCGTGGACGAGCACTTCGACCTGCGCCCGGGCGCTTTTCGCGAGGAGCTCAAACTGCACCGGCCGATCTACCAGAAGACCGCCGCCTACGGTCACTTCGGCCGCGACGACCACGACTTCACCTGGGAGAAGACCGACAAGGCGCAGGCCCTGCGTGACGCGGCCGGGCTGCAGGCCTCGGGCGCGGCCGTCTGACCGAGCTCACCCGTAGCTTTGTGAGGTGCCCGCCTCCACGATCGCGCCCGCGTCCAACTCGCCGATCGCCGCTTCGCGTGCCGGTGAGAGCGCGGCGCCGTCGAGGATCGCGCAGGTAGAGCCGATGACGACGGCCCGTGCGCTGCGCGGGCCGTTCGACTACCTCCTGTCCGCCGAGCACGCCGAGGTGGGAGTCGGTTCGATGCTCGTTGTGCCTTTCGGGAGCCGCCAGATCTTGGGCGTGGTGACGGCCATCGCCGACCGCAGCGAGGTCCCCGAGCAGAAGCTGCTTAATCCTGTGCGCGCGCTGGACGAAGGCGCGCCCTCCATTCCCCGCGATCTGGTCGCACTGGCCGCGTGGCTGGCCGAGGAGTACTGCTCCACGCTGGCCCGGGCGTTCTCGTTGGTCTTGCCGCCCGCGGCCACGCGCCGGCTGAGTGGGCGCAAACGGCGAGT
>JBAURN010000071.1:0-5732 GCA_049581225.1 Solirubrobacteraceae bacterium | reverse complement strand
GTCGGCGCATGCGCCGACCGGGAAACATTGAGGAGGTCATTGAGGCGGTCGATCTCATCGAAGTTGTCGATCACGATCAGGCCGATCCGTTGCTCCAAGGCGAAAGCGAGCTCGTCCACAGACTTGGCGTTGCCGTGCATCAGGATGCGCTCGGGCGGAAAGCCCGCGTTCAGCGCCAGGTGGAGCTCGCCGCCGGAGGCAACGTCACACCAAAGGCCCTCCGCGGCAAACAGGGACAAGACCGCGGTGCAGGGGAACGCCTTGGAGGCGAACACCACTCCGAAGTCCTCGTGTCCGGCATCTCGACCCGCTTGCACGAACGCTCGAGCGCGGGCGCGCAAGTCGTCCTCGGCCACCACGTAGGCGGGCGTCCCAAACTCGCGGGCCAAGTCGATCGTGTCGCACCCTCCCACCTCGACGTGACCGCGCTCGTTGAGGCGGCTCCCCAAGGGGAACACGTGCGAAAGGCTGGTCCCTGTGGCCATTGTCGAGATTATGGCGGTTCACCTGGGACGGAACTTTGCGCGCGGGCGAGCGGGGCTACTTCACGCGGTGGCCCCGCGCGCGCCGGGGGCACCCCTGACGGAGATACCGCCACCCGGCCGCGCCCATCCTCCCCGCCGTGCCATCACGGCGAGGAGCACGACGCCGATCACCATCAAAACGATGCTCTCCAGCTGGGGCGCAGTCAGGCCCAACACGATCTCTTTGTTGCGCCTGACGAACTCCACCAAGAGTCGCTCCAGTCCGCTGAAGACCAGATAGAGGCCGAAGATCACGCCTGGGCGCACACGGTCGCGCAACTGCCATAGAAAGTAGGCGAGCAGGCACATCGCGACGGTCTCGTAGATCGGCGTCGGCTGGACTGTCACGCCCGGCGGGGTGGGGACGGTTCCGTGCGGGTAGCCCATCGCCCAAGGTAGTTTGGAGGCGATCCCGTAGTCCCCGTCGCCTGAGACCTGGCAGCCGATGCGACCTATGCCATAGCCGAGCGCGAGGACCGTGGCGCACATGTCGAGGATGACGAGATTGAGCATGTGGCGCCAGCGCATCCACAGGATCACCCCGATCGCCCCCCCGATCGCGCCGCCGTACCAGACGAGGCCCGAGCCGGAGAAGATGTGCCCGAGCAGGTCGTGCTTGACTTCGTTGTAGTTCTGGATCACGAAGTAGCCCCTCGCCCCGACGAGGCCGCCAACGAGCGCGGCGAACACGATCTCATACGCCCAGTCGACGGGCTTCTCCAGCTCGCGCAAGCGCCTGGCGATCACAAGACCACAGGCCAGGAAGCCAAGCGCGAAAGTGACCCCGAACGTCTTGATCGAGATGCCGACGACGACAACTTCGGGCTTCATCGGGTTCGTCGATCCCTCGGGCCGTCCATTCCCGGACTCTACGCAATGACCCGCTCAGTCCGCCTCACCGTGCCGAGCGACTTCCACAGCTCCAACCGCGTCGGCGCCCGTGGCGCCAACGGCGGGATCGGGGGACGCTTCTGCGACAATCGAGTTAATGGCCAAGCGACACTCAGAGTTCGGCAAAGACGGCGGTCTGCAAGCGCGGATGCTCTTGACGATGTTCCTGTTGGGGCTCGTCTACGTGGTCTTCGTGGGCGCCTTGATCGCGGCGGGGGCGGCGGCGGGCGCGATCGTCGTGATCGCGCTGTTCATGCTGGGATTGCAGTTCTTCACGTCCGACAAGATCGCGCTCACCACGCTCGGAGCCAAAGAGGTCACGCCCGAGGAACAACCCGAGCTGCACGGCATCATCGAAAGGCTGTGCGTGCAGGCTGACCTGCCCAAGCCGAAGGTGTGCGTTATGGACACCCCCATGCCCAACGCGTTCGCGATGGGACGCTCGCAAAAGAAGGCGACCGTTTGCGCCACGACCGGCATCTTGAAGATGCTCGACACGGCCGAGCTCGAAGGCGTGATGGCGCACGAGCTGACTCACGTGATCAACCGCGACGTGATGGTGATGACGATGGCCAGTTTCTTCGCGACGCTCGCGGCTTTGATCGCTCAGTTCACGCTCTTCTTCGGGGGCGGCTTCGGTGGCGGTTACGGTCGTAGCCGCGAAGAGGAGGAGGGGATCATGCTCGTCTTGGTGGTCTCGGTGCTCGTGTACGCGATCTCCTTCCTGCTCCTGCAGGCGCTCTCGCGCTACAGGGAGTTCGCCGCCGATCGTGGCTCGGCCGTTCTCACGGGCAGACCCAGCGCGCTGGCCTCGGCGCTGCTGAAGATCAGCGGCACGATGGAGCGGATCCCCAGCCAAGACCTGCGCAAGGCCGAAGGCATGAGCGCCTTCTTCATCATTCCCGCGCGGACCAAGCAGTCGTTGATGAACATCTTCTCCGACCATCCTTCGCTTGAGAAGCGCTTGGAGGCGCTCAGCCGGTTGGAGTCCCAGCTGCAGAGCGCGGCCTAGGAACCGCACCCTACGGTGCAAAAGTGATACCCACTCCTTATCCGCGTCTGACCCGCCAGCCCTCTCTGCACTGACATATGGGACTCCGCGACATACTGACCGGCCGCCACGAGGTCAAAGGGCCCGCGCCCGACCGCCTGTTTGCGATCTCGACGGCCTACATCACCCTGCAGACCGAACACGACATCGAGCCGGCGGGGGCCGCCGCGATCGTGTTTCAGGCCCTGCAGACGAGCGAGTTCGAAGGCGTGATCAAGGAGATGGAAGAAGTGGTGGTGGCCACCGGTGGGGAGAACGACACCCAAGTACACACCGAGGACGACAAGTTCGGCTATCGCTGGATGGTCTTGAAGGACGGCTCGATCGAAGACCTGGCGGTGGGCATCAATGCCGTGAGCGGCTCGATAGAGACGGCCGGACACGGCGAGCGACTGTTGTGCGCCGTGTTCGCCTTCAAGGACGCAAAGGGCCGCAAGCTGTACTTCATCTACAACTATAAGCGCGGCTACTGGTACCCGTTCGTGCCCGCGTCCAGCAGCGAACGCTCAACCGAGCGCGAGCTACAGCTCAAGGCCCAGATGGCCTCTGAGCTGCCGATCGAGCCGGAATTGGAGCGGTGGTTTCCCCTGTGGGGCATTCCAATTTGAGGTGCCCCCCGCGCGCGTAGGGCACCCTTTGCGAGCAACCCCGCCCGGACCGATGCGCCTTGCGAACAAAACCTGGACCGGCCTCAGTCTGGAATCAGTCCCTCGCCCGTGAATTCGGCCTCAGCCTCGGCGAGTGTTATGTCGTCAGGCGGCAGGATCAGGTCGGAGGTCTCGATCTCCTCGTCGCCGACGACCGTGCCGTTGGAGCGAATGTAGTCGAGCAGCTGGGCGAAGGAGGACTTGAACGCGGCCTCGTCGTTCGCGTCCACGGCGTCCACGACGGCGCCATCAAGCTCGTTCAGCCGCGCTTGGAGATCCTCGGCGAGCCGGTATTGGTCCTCGCCGGATATGCGCACGATCATGCCGAATGCTCCTCTGAGGGGGCGTCCTGCGCGGAATCGCCCGCGCCAAGCTCGCCGGCGCCGGAGGGCGCCCCGATCTCGGCCTTCATTTTCTCCAGGTCGTCATCAACCGCGGATTTGCTCGACAGTTCTTTGAGCTGCTTGTCGATGTCGTCTTCGCCGGGCCCGAGCGCGGTGACATCGTCGAAGGTGCCGGCCGCTTCGAGCTCCTGGACGGCGTCGGCGCGGGCCTTCATGTTTTCGGTCTTGTCCACGGCGCGCTGCATGGCCAGCCCGACGTCGGCCATCTGCTCGCCCACACCGGTGGCCGCTTCGGAGATCTTCACCTGGGCTTCGGCCGCCGAGTACTGGGCCTTGATGACCTCCTTCTTGGTCCTGAAGGCTTCGATCTTGGCCCGCAGCTTCTGCTCGGATTCGGTCAGCTTCTCCTGCTGGGTTTCGAGTTCGCTCACCTGCGTATCGAGCCCTTGCAGCTCTGTCTGGGCGATGTTCTTGCGTTCCAGGGCAGTCCGCGCGAGGTCTTCCTTGCCCGCGGACACCGCCTGGCGAGCCTGGGTGTCGAGCTTGACGACCTGCTGTTGAAGCGATGTCTCCTGCAGCTGGAGACGCTTCTTGGCCGTCACCACGTCGGCGATGCCCTTCTTGACGTTCTGCAGCTGTTCGACCTGCTTCTGGTAGCTGTAGTCAAGCGTCTCGGCGGGGTCTTCGGCGCGATCCAAGAGCTTGGAGACCTTGGCCTTCACGACGGTTGACATGCGCCCGGTCAAACCGGCCATGTGATCCTCCTCGGGGCGGGGACGTGAGCTACAAGCGTAGCTGAGGGCCGCCTACAGAGCCGTAGGATGACGCACCGTGTAGCCCGCGTTGGCGGGCCGCAGCGGACGCCACCGAGGGCCTTGCTGGTTTGAGGGGTCATCGGCGGCGCTCGTGTCCAAGCGCAAGCCGGCCACCGTCATATAGGCGTGGCCGCCATTGGCGAAGATCGTGACCCAGGTGCCGTCCCCGCCGGAGTCCCAGCCCATGAATTCAGAGGAATCCATCGGCGTGGTGATCAGGCTGGCGCCGTGCAGGGCGTAGGAGACGGTGCCCGAGCAGTCGTAGCCGGGCGAGATGAACGAAGCGTGACCGCCACCGTAGATGTAGGGCAGGCCGATGATCTGGTTGCCGGTCCAAATGATCTGCTGGACCGCTTCGGGCGCCGACATGGGAGCGGCGGCGAGACCGTTGACGACGCGGGCGATAGCACCAGGCACCAATAGCTCGGGCTTGGTGTCGGCCGCGACACCGACCACGCTGCCGCCGGTGGAGGAGGTCATTTCGGTGGGCGTCTCGGGCGAGACGTAGGGAACGACCTGGCCGGTCGCCGTCTTCTCGTAGATGGGACCTTTGTAGACCAAGCTCGCGGACTTGGAGGTGACCGGCGCCGTGTGGCGCTTGGGGGTCACCGGCTTGGTCGGGGTCGCGCCGCCGGCGACGCCGGGGGCGATCGTGGCGGAGGCCCCACCGGCTGAGACGCCTCCGGTGACGGCAAGCGCGGTGGCGGGCGTAGCCACCCCGATCAGCATGCAAAAAAGCGTTGAGCCCAGGGCTCGCAAGCGCACAGCAACCTCTTTCGTCGGCCTGCGGGGTTAGCTGACGGGCTAGCGCTGAAAGAGCCTGCGCTTCTCACGGATCTACCGCGGGATTCGCCCCAACAACTTGGGTCCCCCGTTCCTTGGCGTCTGACCAAGGACTCGGCGTTATCGGCGGCAAGCTATCAGAGTGCAATGACGGTTGCACGCGGCGGGCTCCTCCGGGCCCCCATTTCCGCGCAAAATCGGGGTTTTGCAGAAGGTCGTACAAGGACATTCGAGCTTGCCCACGAATATCCCTGCTTTTTGGGAGCGCCGCAGCCGTCGGACAGGGTGGGTAGCGTGGCGGAGATGCGACCACGCTTAGCGCTCCACTGCGCGATTGGACTGGCCACCGGCGTCGTGGCGGCCGGCCTGGTGGCCGGCTGCGGCAAGAGCCTACCCTCCCGATCGACCCAATCCGGCCCTGGACCCGTGGCCGCTGTCAGCGCACAGGGAGCCGGGGGCCTCTCCACCAAGAACACGACCCGACTCGGCGGCGCCGACAGCGTGACCGACGCGGCGGCTGTGGCGGAGGCCGTGTATCCGGGCCTCACACGCGCGACCAGGCCACGGGCGGTTGTCTTGGTCGATCTGCACGATTGGCCGGCGGCTCTGGCCGCCTCCACGTTTGCGGGCAGCCCCTTGCACACGCCCCTGCTCTACAGCGAAGGCACCTCGCTGCC
>JBAURN010000070.1:0-9290 GCA_049581225.1 Solirubrobacteraceae bacterium | reverse complement strand
CCCGAGCGCGTCCAGGTCGGCGCCCGGGAGCGTGGCACGGATCGTGCGCGAGCCGACCATCGCCTTGATCTCATTGGTCGGCCCATCGGCCACGACCTTGCCGTGGGCCATCAGGATCGCGCGGTCGGCGTACGCGTCGGCCTCCTCCAGATAATGAGTCGCAAACAGGATCGTCCTGCCCTGCGCCGCCTCGGCGCGCATCGTGGTCCAGAACGAGCGCCTACCCTCCACGTCCATCGCGACGGTCGGCTCGTCGAGCACCAGCAGCTTCGGGTTGCTGACCAAGGCCACCGCGAAGCGGACCCGCTGGGTCTGCCCGCCGGAGAGCTTCTGGGTGCGCTGGGAGGCGATGTCCTCGAGCCCGGTTGCCCGCAGCGTCTCCCGCACGTCCAAGGGCGCCGGATACAGCGAGGCCACCATCGCGATCAGCTCCCCCACCGAGAGATCCCTGATCAAGGCCCCGGTCTGCAACATGGCGCCGACCTGGCCGGCGTCGATCGCCCCGCTTGGCGAGCCACCCAGAACCGACACGCTGCCCCCATCGGGCTCGGCCAGACCGAGGATCATGTCGATCGTGGTCGACTTGCCCGCGCCGTTGGGCCCCAAGAGGGCGACCGTTTCGCCCGCCTCGATCGAAATCTCGATCCCGCGCACCGCTTCGATCGGGCCGTAGCTCTTGCGCAGGTCGCTGGCCGCGATGGCGCTGCTCACCGCCGTAGCCTCGCCGCCTTCAACCGATCGGTCTTGCCCAGCTGGACCTTGCGCACGCGCACGGTCTCCGGCGTGACCTCGACGCACTCGTCGTCGCGCACGAACTCGAGGGCTTCGTCGAGCGTGAGCTTGCGGTGGGCGGCCAGGCGTTCGTACACGTCGGAGTTGGAGGAGCGGATGTTCGTGAGGTGCTTCTCCTTGGTGGGGTTGACGTCGATGTCGTCCGAGCGCGAGTTCTCGCCGACGATCATTCCCTCGTAGACCTCCTCGCCGGGACCCACGAACAGCATCCCGCGCTCAGACAGGCTCGTCAGCGAGTAGCCGGCGGTGACCCCGCCTCGATCGGCCACGAGCGAGCCGGACGGGCGCGTGCGCAGCTCGCCGGCCCAGGGCTCCCAGGACTCGAACACGTGGTGCATCAGGCCGGTGCCCCTGGTCTCGGTGAGGAACTCTGTGCGGAATCCGATCAGGCCGCGGGCGGGGACTATGTACTCCATCCTGACCCACCCGGTGCCGTGATTGGTCATGTGCTCCATGCGTCCCTTGCGCAGGGCCAGCATCTGGGTGACGACGCCGACGAAGTCCTCGGGCACGTCGATCGAGAGTCGCTCGAAGGGCTCGTGGCGCTTGCCGTCGATCTGGCGAATCAGGACGTGCGGCTGACCGACGGTCAGCTCGAAGCCCTCGCGGCGCATTATCTCCACGAGCACCGCCAGCTGCAGCTCGCCTCGGCCCTGCACCTCCCATTGATTGGGATCCCGGGAAGGGCCCCCACTCTGAGGCTCGACGACGCGCAGGGAGACGTTGCCGATCAGCTCTCGATCGAGGCGGTCGCGCACCTGGCGTGCGGTCAGCTTCGAGCCGTCTTTGCCCGCGAGCGGCGAGGTGTTGATCCCGATCGTGATCGACAGCGAAGGCTCATCCACGGTGATCACGGGCAGCGGCCGAGGGTCGGCGGGGTCGGCCAGGGTCTCGCCGATCGTGATCTCCGCTATGCCGGCCACCGCGATGATCTCCCCGGGGCCCGCCTCGGCGGCGTCGACGCGGTTGAGCGCTTCGGTCACATAAAGCTCTGAGACCTGCGCGCGCTCGATCGAGCCGTCGGCGCGACACCAGGCGACCTGCTGGCCGCGCTTGACCTGCCCGTTGCGCACGCGACAGATCGCCAAGCGCCCCACATAGGGGGAGGCGTCGAGGTTGGTGACAAGCGCTTGCAGTGGGTGCTCAGGGTCATACGTGGGCGCCGGGATGCGCTCAACCAACAGGTCGAGCAGCGGAGCGAGCGTGCCCTCGGTCGGGGTCGGCGCGCCGGCGTCGTAGTCGAGCGTGGCGATCCCGGCGCGGGCGTTGCAGTAGACGATCGGAAACTCGATCTGCTCCTCGTCGGCGTCGAGATCCAGGAACAGCTCATACACCTCGTCCACGACCTCCGCCACGCGTGCGTCGGAGCGATCCACCTTGTTGATCACGAGGATCACGGGCAGGCGCGACTCCAGAGCCTTGCGCAGCACGAAGCGCGTCTGCGGCAGTGGGCCCTCGGACGCGTCGACCAAGAGCAGAACGCCGTCGACCATCGTCAGCCCGCGCTCGACCTCGCCCCCGAAGTCGGCGTGGCCGGGGGTGTCGACGATGTTGAGCTTCACACCCTCGTAGCGCAGCGACGTGTTCTTGGCGAGGATCGTGATCCCCTTCTCGCGCTCGAGGTCCATTGAGTCCATCACGCGGTCGGCCACGTCCTGGCCCTCCCGGAAAGCGCCGGACTGCCACAGCATGGCGTCCACCAAAGTGGTCTTGCCGTGGTCGACGTGAGCGACGATCGCCACGTTGCGGATGTCATCTCTGGGAACGAGCACGGTCAGGCAGGGTAGTCGCTTGCGCGTGATGTCTGCCACGACCATTGGCCGCGCAGGTGCGTGCGCCTTATTTGCGCGCGACGAATGCCCGCCGGCTCATGGTCATGCTGAAGCGCAGAAAAGCTCGCGGAACCCGCTCGGCGCGTGCCACGACCTCCTCCAAAGAAGCCGCGAAGCGCCTGATCTCACTCTCCTCCACGACCAGTGAAGGCAACGCCTTGACCACATTCATGCGATGCCCCGCCACCTGGCAGAGGATGCGATGCTCGTGGAACAGGGGCCCGACGATCAGCTGGGAGAAGATGCCCGGTTGGGCGCGCTCTGCGGCGTTCCACACGGAGCGACGCGCGGCTCCTTCGGGGGGGCCGAACTCGATCGCCCACATCAAGCCGAGGCCGCGCACACCGGAGACAACCTCGTAGCGATCCACCAAGGGCGTCGTCAGCTCCAGCAGCAGGCCACCGAGGCGCTCGGCGCGCTCCACCAGCTTCTCGTCGTCGAGGACCTTCAGCGTGGCCAAGGCCGCCGCGGCGGCGAGATCGTTGCCGCCGAAGGTGGAGCCGTGGCGCACGGCCCGCTCCATGCCGTCGAACACGCTGTCGAAGGCTGCCCGCGAGACGAGCACCGCACCGACTGGGACGAGACCGCCGGACAGCGCCTTTGAGAGACAGATCAAGTCCGGCTCAAGGCCCCAATGCTCCAATGCCAGGAAGCGACCGGTGCGGCCGAGGCCGGTCTGGACCTCGTCGCACACGAGCAAGGCGCCCGCTTCGCGACAAAGCCGCTGTGCGGCCTGTAGATAGCCCTCTGGCGGCAGGTTGACGCCCTTGCCTTGGACAGGCTCGACCACGAACGCGGCAACCCCTCCATCGCCCTCTCCGACTCCCCCCTCACCGGCCAAGGGCTCGCTCCCCGCTCTTTCACCTACCCCACCCGCCAGGGCGCGCTCCAGGGCATCGATGTCGCCAAAGGGAACGGCCTCGCATCCTGGCAACAGGGGTCCGAAGCCGGCCCTGAACTCGTCGTTGCCGTTGAGCGAAAGCGATCCGAGCGTGAGGCCGTGGAGGGCGTGCTCGGCGAACAGGACCCGCGAGCGGCCGGTGGCGGCGCGGGCAATCTTCAGTGCCACCTCGACCGCCTCGGTGCCGCTGTTGGCGGGTACCATCGCCGCGACCGAGCCCGGGGCCCGCGCGAGCAGCTGCTCGGCGAGCACGCCGCTCAACAGAGTGACCCCGAGCTGGGGCAGGTTGGCGGTGTGGGCCTCCATCGCGTCGCTCACGGCCGCGATCGCCTCGGGGTGATTGCGGCCTATCGCGAACACGCCGTAGCCGGAGAGCAGGTCCAGGTAGCGATTGCCATCGCTGTCGATCAGGTGGGCGCCCTCACCCGCGACCCATCGCTTGTCGAACCCGAGCGTGCGCACTATCTGCCCCAGCTTCGGGTTCAAATACGAGTCGTTGAGCGCCATCTCCTCGCCGACCCTGCCCGCGATGATCTCGCGGACGGGCGGGAGGGCATCGGACATACCTGAGAGGGTACGCTCACCCGGGCCAACGCCACGAGCGAGTTGGCCACTCGCGCGGTAGGAGCGGCTAGGCGACTATGAGTGGCTACGAGTTGACCCGCGCCCGAGAGCGGCGCGAGTTGCGGTTACGCGAGGAGGAGCGGCCCTGCGGGCGCCCTGAGGGTCGCTTTGACTCGGGCCGGCCTCGCGTGGCGTCGCTGGGAAAGCCTCCCAGCTCTAGCTCGCGGTGCAGGCCGAGTCCGCCGACCATGCCCGCGAACTCGCGGGCCTGCTCGCCGAGCACGAACGTGACGCCCACGCCACACGCGCCGGCGCGCGCGGTGCGCCCAACACGGTGGACGTAGTCCTCGCGCGTGGCGGGCATGTCGTAGTTGATCACGTGGGTGATGCCCGACACGTCGATGCCGCGGGCGGCCACGTCGGTGGCCACCAGCGTGTTGACGTGTCCGGCCTCGAAACGGGACAAGGCCTTCTCCCGCTGGGACTGGGACTTATCGCCGTGCATCGCCACGGCCGGGACGCTGCTTGCGGCAAGCCGCTTGACGAGCCGGTCGGCGCCGCGCTTGGTGCGCACGAACACGAGCGTGAGGCCGCGCTCGGGCTCGGACAACTCGGCGACCAGACGATCGACCTTGCCCTCGTGGGAGACCGACACGAAACGGTGCTCGACCGAGCCCTTGCGCTCGGCCGGATGGGCGTGCTCGTGACGACGCGGGTCGTTCGTGTAAGCGGCGGCGATCTTGCCCACCTCGCCTTGCAAGGTGGCCGAGAAGAGCAGGGTCTGGCGCTGGGGTGAGGTCATCTTCACGATGCGGTCGACGACCGGCTTGAAGCCCATGTCGAGCATCCGGTCGGCCTCGTCCAGCACGAGCAGGGACACCTGTTTCAAGGACACGTCACGGCGGTCGATCAGGTCGAGCAGACGACCCGGCGTGGCCACCAGGATGTGGGCGCGTGAGGCGAGTCGGGCCTGCTTGACGATGCCGGCGCCACCGTAGACGGCGGCGATCGAGAGTGCGCGGGCGTGGGCGAGCGAGCGCAGGTCATCGACGATCTGACAGGCAAGCTCGCGCGTGGGCGCCAGGACAAGGGCGGAGGGCCGTGGCGAGGTGTCTCGCAGGCGCTCCACCAGGGGCACGCCGAATGCGAGCGTCTTGCCCGAGCCGGTGGGCGATTGGGCCAGCACGTCGTGGCCGGCGAGCACGTCGGGAATGACCATGCTCTGCACGGCGAACGGTGCGGCGAAGCCACGCTTGGCAAGCTCGCCGGAGACGGCCTCGGACACGCCGAGGTCGGCAAATGAATCGGACTTCATGTTGTGATGCTCCTTTTTTTGCGACCCTGTGGTCGCGCTACGGAAGGGAGATTCGTACTGGCCCCATCCGCGCCCTTCGAGAGCACCAACAAAGACAAGAACCTCGCGGATGACATTTGTCGTCCGTGCCTGCACCGTAGCACGAAACCCTCAGGTTCCTGAGCGCCGGGCGGTGGATGCCTGGCGCCGAGCAGTGCTCAGGCGGCGAAGCTCTTAGTCGCCTTGCGCTCTGGCGTGATCCTGACCACGTCCCAGGCAAGCCCAAGCGACTCCATGCCGCGGATCACCATCGCCGAGATGTCGATCTGGCGCCAGGAGAAGCCGTGAAAAGCGGAGGTGGGGAAGGCGTGGTGGTTGTTGTGCCATGCCTCGCCCAGAGAGAAGGGGGCGAGCCAGGCGAGGTTGCGCGAATGGTCACCCGTCTCATAGCTGCGCCGCCCGAAGAAGTGGCAGAGCGAGTTGATCGAATAGGTGACGTGGTGGAGCAGGAGCATGCGCACCGCCCCACCCCACAACAGGCCGGTCAGGGCGGCGCTCCAAGTGCCGCCGATGGCGTAGCCGAGCCAGAAGGCGGCCACCAGCCCACCGATCGCCCACACGAAGAACGTCTTGTCGACGAACGAGACGACGGGGTCGGCACACAGGTCGGGGGCGTAGCGTTCGCGGTGGCCGCGGGCGGTGTGGATGAACAACCAGCCGACGTGGGCGTGGGCCAAGCCCTTCAAGGCGCCGCGCAGGCCGCTGCCGTGGTCGACGTGAGGACTGTGGGGGTCGCCCTCGCGGTCGGAGAAGGCGTGGTGCTTGCGGTGGTCGGCGACCCATGAGATGACGGGCCCCTCGATCGCGGCCGACCCGAGCACGGCGAAGACGAAACGGAAGAAGGGGGATGTCTTGAACGAGCGGTGGGTAAACAGCCGATGAAAGCCGACCGTTACACCGAGCGCCGTGGAGATGTACATGATCGCGAACACCACCAGGTCGGAGCCGTGAAGCAGCCCATCCCACAGCTGCCAGCCGACGACGCCGAGCGCGAGAATCGGACCGACCGTGATCAGGCCCGTGAGGAAGCGGTCGAGGTTCTCAAAGACGGGCGGCTGAACATCGTCAGGGGTCGGCCCGTCGGCCCGGGGACCTTGGCTTTGAAAGCGGTCCGGATTGGGCTCGCCAGCCGCGGAGAGCCGGCTGCGGGCGTCCTCAGAATCCTGCCGGGCGGCTGCGGGGCGCTGGATAGAATCGGTGCTCATCGGTGTGCTCGCCCCTGGAAGCTAGCACGCCAGTATGACGTGACGAGCCGCTACACCCATCAGTACCAACCCGCTTAACTACCCTCGCGAACACTGGCTGGAGGACCAATGCCATTTGCCAAGACGGAGCCACTGCGACACGAGCTTGCCGAGGCGCTGCCCAAGCGCGGCTTCACTGTGCGCTTTTGGGACGGCACAGAGCTGCCGTCCACCCATGGGAACGGCGATGGGCCGACCTTCATCGTGCACTCGCCAAAGGCGGTGGCACACGTGGTGCGCGCCCCGGGCGAGCTTGGGCTCGGCAGGGCCTACGTGGCCGGCGATCTCGAGGTGGACGATCTGGACCGCGCGATCGACCTGATCGACACGTTCGAGGAGCCCGAGATCGACCTGGCGACTCGTGCGCGACTCGCGATCGCGGCCCTGCGAGCGTGCGGACTGACGATCCCACCCCGGGCGCCCAAGGGCGAGCTGAGGTTGAAGGGGCGCAGCCACAGCAAGGAACGCGACGCCAAGGCTGTGCGCCACCACTACGACGTGTCGAACGAGTTCTTCGAACTGTTTCTCGACAAGTCGATGACCTACAGCTGCGCGATCTTCTCGAGGGGGGCCAAGACCTTGGAGGAGGCCCAGTACGCAAAGCTCGACCTGGTCTGCACGAAGCTGAAACTCAAAGAGGGCGAGCGCGTGCTCGACGTAGGCTGCGGCTGGGGCGCATTCGTGATCCACGCGGCCAAGCACTACGGGGTGAGGGCCGTGGGCATCACGTTGAGCCCTCCCCAAGCCGAGCTCGCGCGCCGGCGGATCGCCGAAGCGGGGTTGAGCGACAAGGTCGAGGTGAGGGTGGCCGACTACAGGGACGTGCACGGCGAGCGCTACGACGCGATCGCGAGCATCGGCATGGTGGAGCATGTGGGTGAAAGCAACATCGACGTGTATGCCCAGAAACTGAGGAGCCTGCTCGGAGCCGAGGGGCGCTTGCTCAACCACGGCATCGCGCACCTGTACACGGATGTGGGCTACCACGGCGACTTCACTCAGCGCTACGTGTTCCCGGACGGCGATCCGGTGCAGCTCTCACGTGTGCAACTGGCCTTGGAGCGGGCCGGGTTCGTGACCGAGCACGTGGAGGAGTTCGGTAAGGACTACTACACGACACTCGGCGAGTGGATCAAGCGCCTGGATGAAAACCTGGGGCGCGCCGAGCAGATTGCCGGCAAGGAGCGACTGCGCGTATGGCGGTTGTACCTGCGCTCGGCGCAGAACATCTTCAAGACCGAGTTCGTCTCGATCTACCAGACGCTGGCAAGACCACGCCGCGACTGAGCTCTAAGGCCCCCCGCGCGCGCGAGTCACCCCTTTTCGAACAAACACTGCCCTCCCAGGGGCAGTCATTCGAGCGAAGCCATGACGTGCTTCACAACCGTGTAGTCCTCGAGCGAATACACGCTCAGGTCCTTGCCATACCCTGACTCCTTGAACCCGCCATGGGGCATCTCGGAGACGAGTGGGATGTGGTCGTTGATCCAGACGCAGCCGAAGCGCAGAGCCTTGGACACGCGCAGGGCGCGGCCCACATCCCTCGTCCAAACCGAGGAGGCGAGGCCGTAGCGGGTGGAGTTGGCCCACTCGATCGCCTGGGCCTCGTCGGTGAAGCGCTGGACGGTTATGACCGGGCCGAAGATCTCATCCTGGACCAGCTCGTCGCCCTGCTCCAGGCCGGCGACGACGGTGGGCTCGTAGAAGTAGCCCTCGCGCGCGGCCGCCTCGCCGCCGGTGACGACCTCCGCGTGCGACGGGCGGCGCTCCAGGAAACCCGAGACGCGACCCAGCTGGCGCTCGGAGTTGACGGGGCCGAGCGTCGTATCGGGCGCGAGCGTGTCGCCGATCACGAGCCCGCGGGCCTGCTCGGCCAAGCCGGCGACGACATCGTCGTAGACGCCCGCGCCCGCCAATACACGCGTGGCCGCGGTGCAATCCTGGCCGGCGTTGTAGTAGCCGGTGGCGGCGATCGTGGCCATCGCGGAGGACATGTCGACGTCATCGAAGACGACGACAGGGGCCTTGCCGCCCAGCTCCAGGTGCACTCGCTTGAGCGTGTCGGCGGCGGTGCGGGCGACGTGCTTGCCGGTGGCGACCGAGCCCGTCAACGCGAGCATGTCCACGTCGGGGTGCTCCAGGAGCGCCTGGCCGGTCGGCTCGCCGGGACCCATCACCACGTTGAAGACGCCTGGCGGCAACACCTCAGCGGCCAGCTGGGCGAAGCGCACCGTCGTGACCGGCGTGGTCTCGGCCGGCTTGAGTACCACGGTGTTGCCGGCGGCGAGGGCGGGGGCGATCTTCCAGATGGCCATCATCAGGGGGTAGTTCCAGGGTGTGACCTGGCCGATTACGCCGACCGCTTCGCGGCGCGTGAAGGAGGTGTAGCCGGACATATACTCGCCGGCGGCCCTGCCCTCCAGGCAGCGTGCGGCGCCGGCGAAGAAGCGCAGGTTGTCGGCCATCACGGGCAACTCGTCGCCGGAGACGGCGCCCAGAGGCTTGCCGGCGTTGAGGGCCTCAAGGCGCGCGATCTCCTGCGCGTTGTCCTCGATCGTGTCGGCCAGGCCGAGCAGGGCCGCGGCGCGCTCAGCCGGCGTGGC
>JBAURN010000069.1:0-3543 GCA_049581225.1 Solirubrobacteraceae bacterium | reverse complement strand
AGGTCGAGGCGTCGGCCGGCGAGTTGGGCGGGGTCGGTCCCAGTGCGGCGCCGGCGAGGATCCCCGCCGCGAGCACGGCGGCGCAGAGCATTCCACCCACACGTCGCGAAGGTGCTCCCGGCCACGATCCACGGGCTGAGCCGTCCGGTGAGGTTCCCGACTCGCTCGCGTGAATGCCGGTCGGAGACATCGTCGATCCGTTCGCACGGGGATTGCCCAACGGCGCCGGCTTCCAGTAGGCCGTGAAGTCCAGGCGTGGCCTTCCGCGTCGGGCGCCGCACTGTAGGCAGTAGCGCTGGTCCTCCACGAGCGTGGCCCCACAGTCGGTGCAACGCTCGCCCACACCGGCGTGCGCATTCGGACTGGATGTTTGTTTGTTCTCGGTGGTCATTGCTTGGCTTGGCTTGAACGGGCGGCGGCGATCTTCTCGCCGGTGCCGCGTACTCGAGAGGTGGAGCCTTCCCCATAAAATAGCTAATGTCGATCTTCTTTATGAAGAATATGCTAGGCTCCGCCGCCCAAGCTGTCAACTATCCGAAACGGAGACCCAGTACATGCAACGACGAACTCGCCGTGTCGCCGCTCTCCTCGCGGCGACGTTCACGCTCTCGATAGCGCTTCCCGCCATCGCCTTGGCGACCGGCGCGCTGTCGATCGACGGAGCGACCGCCTCGTTCCCGCTCGTCCAGCTGCTCGTCCAGAAGTACGAGAAGCTCAACAAGAAGGTTAAAATCAAGCTCACCCAAGGTGGAACCCAGGTCGGGATCAACGACGTGGCCGCCGGCCGCGTGTCGGTTGCCGACGTCTCGCGCGATCCCTTGAAGAGTGATCCCGCTGGTCTCGTCTTCTACCCGATCGCCAAGTATTACCTGTGCGTGGTCACCAACTCGGCCAACAAACTCGCCAACTTGACCCAGTCTCAGGTCGAAGGGATCTTCACGGGCAAGACCACCGCATGGAGCCAGGTTCCCGGCGCGAGCGCGAGCGGTCCGATTGACATCATCAGCCGCAACTCCTCGGCCGGCACGCTCTCGAACTTCCAGACCTTGCTGATCAACGGCAAGAAAGTGTCTGGGCCGAAAGGCGCGGCGGTGGCCGAAAAGCCCTCCGAGGGTCTGCAGCGCCAGGCAGTGGAACAGGATCCCAACGCGGTCGGCTTCCTCTCTGGCTATTTCGCTGGCAAGGGCGTCAACGCCGTTGGCTTCAACGGGGTCGGCTGCACGCTGGCTAACGCCACCGCCGGTCAGTATGCGGGTGTGGCGCGCTTCTATGAGGTGACGAAGGGCGGCGCCAAAGGCGCGGCCGCGTCTTTCATCAGCTGGATCGACACCAGCAGCGCCGCGAAATCGATCATCTCCACCCAGTGGATACCGCTCAAATAGGTAAATGGCTGGCGCGTTTGCGTCACCCGTGGTCTGATCGCCGCGCCGAGCTCACGCTCGGCGCGGCGTCGCTGCTGGTGTGCGCCAGCGTGGTCGCGATGGTCGTGTTCGTCGCGGTCCACGCCTGGCCCACGTTCGCCCACAACGGCCTCAGCTGGATCGGCTCCGGTGGCAACCTTGACCGGCAGATCGAAGGCATGGTCTCCACCAGCATCCATCCGCCCGCGTCGGCCTATCACGTACGGGCGTGGCCTTTGGTGTACGGCACCTTGCTGACGACCGGGCTGGCTTTGGCGATCGCTTTGCCGGTCGCTTTGCTGTCCTCGATCTTCATAGTGGAGTTCGCGCCGTCCACGGTGCGACGGGTAATGGTTCCGGTCGTGCGCCTGCTCGCTTCGGTGCCGTCCGTGATCTACGGGCTGATCGGGATCCTCGTGCTCGTTCCGTTCGTGGGCAACCACCTGATCACGATCCCGGAGAAGACCGCTTTGCAGGGCTCGGTCGAGCTGACCGGCGCAAGCGTCGGCGTGGCCTCTCTGATCCTCGCGGTGATGATCACACCGATCATGGTCGCCTTGATCAGCGAGGCGCTTGCCGCCGTGCCGCCCGCATGGCGGGAAGGGGCGGTGGCGCTCGGCATACATCGCCTGCGCGCGACGCTCGCGGTAAGCATGAAGGCGATTCGTCCGGCAATTGTGGCGGCCGCCGCCCTGGCCTCCGCGCGCGCACTCGGCGAGGCTGTGATGATTTCGATGGTCTCCGGCTCTGAGTCGTTTGCTCCGAACCTGCGCAATGGTCCTTTCACCTTTTTGGCGGAGCCGCTGCGCACACTCGCCAGCTCGATCGTCGACAACCACGAAGGCTTTGGCGGCTCTCCCGCGCTGAACTCGACGCTGTACGCATTCGCGCTGCTGCTCTTGTTCTCGGCGATTGCTCTCTCGGTCGGCGCCTACTTGGTCAAGCTGCCTCTGCGCAAGTACCAACTGAAGTGATGAGCTCTTTCGCCTTCCCTACTGAGCATCCCGACTCGGCTCCGCCGAGCCCCACGCGTGGGCGGCGCTCGTCGATGTGGGAATGGCGTATCCGCGACCAGCTCGTGCTCGTGGCCGCCTGGGTCGCAGGTCTCGGCTTGTGCCTTGTCACCGGCGCGATCGTGATCTATATGGGCGTGCGCGGCTTGCAATACCTGCGCCCCGACCTGCTCGTGAGTCGTCCGCTCGTGAGCACCAGCGAATCGGGCACCGGGGGCTTCCTGGACCCTTTGCTCGGCACGTTTGCGCTGACCGCGATCGGGCTCGCGATAGCGCTGCCGCTCGGGGTTTGCAGCGCGGCGTGGATCGTCGAGTACGGCCGGGGTGGGCGGGTTCGTCAATCCCTGGCGAGGTTGGTGGAGTCCAGCATCGAGATCGTCGCCGGCACGCCCGACGTGGTGATCGCGATCTTCGGCCTCACGATCTTCCAGCTTGGGATCCTCGGTCCCCTGTCGAGCACCTCCGAAGCGGGGGTGGTAACCGGACACTCGTTCATAGCGGCCGGGGCCACGATGTCGTTGATCGCCTTGCCGCCGCTCTATACGGCCACGCGGGACGGTTTGCAGGCCGTGCCGGCCCACATGCGCGAGGCGGCTTTCGCACTCGGCAAGACGCGCATCGCGACGATCCGTCGGGTGCTGCTGCCCGCGGTGCGCTCCAACATCGCGACCGGGGCGACGCTTGGGATCAGTCGCATCGTGGGGGACACCGCGATCGTGATCATCGTGCTCGGCGAGACCCAGCGCAACGAACCGAACGGGTCGCTGCCCATTCTCGGTTTTTTGCGCGGCACCGGGTCTTCGCTGACCAGCTACGTATACGGCAACTCGCCGGCGGGCGAAGGCAACGCGGCGAACAAGGCCTACGCGGCGGCTTTCGTGCTGCTCCTGTTCATTCTGGCCCTGAACGCCGCTGTCGGTTGGATCAGCCGCGCGCAGGCCCGTTCGAGCGGCTTTGACAACGGCGGCATTCATGACTAAGCTCATCGAACCGATGGAAAACATGATGATGACCCACGACGAGACGCTGGACGACCCCTGGAAGTTGATCGACGACGGGCCCCGGGAGCCGCCTGTCCCGGCGCATGACGTCGTGCCGCCGGTGCGCACGATCGTGGTCGACCGCGAGCC
>JBAURN010000068.1:0-15668 GCA_049581225.1 Solirubrobacteraceae bacterium | reverse complement strand
ATCAGCGGCTGCGGGCGGGCGATGTTCTGGTCGTCTCGGTCGACGGCGCCGCCTCGTCGGTCGTCGGCTTGGAGCACATCGTCTCCCGGCTGCGCACCGAGGGACTCTCGGTCGAGCCCCTGGGCTCGCTGACCTCGCCTTCCATCAAAGCGAGCAAGAGCGGCGAGCGCGCCAGAGCCGCGGCTCCCGTAACGAGCACCACCAGCGACAGTGTGAGCGGCACGCCCCCGAGCGGGGTCGCGCTGAAAGATTCACCCAGCAGCAGCGGCGCCAGCATTACCGGCACGATCGTCTGAGTCACGAACACGACCGGCGCCACCTGGATCGCCGGGCGCATCTGAAGCGCGCTCATCTCGCTGAGCGCGGCCACCGCCGAAGCCGCGGCCGTCGACAGGCCCCACGCCGCGGCAAACCAGAGCCGCCCCTGGGAGAGGTCGTCGGAGAACAGCTTCGTCGCCACCCCGCTCCACGCAAAGCCCAATCCCGCCGCGACCATCGTCAGCGACGCGGCCGGCCGGCGCACTCTGTTGACGATGTAGGGCGCCGCCGTCAACAGACCCAACGCCACGAGGACGAGCGTCACGGTCAAGTTGTTGGTGTGAGTGCTGGAGCGTGCCGGCGCGCACAGGGCCGTGCCGACCACCCCCGCCACGATCGCCGCCATCGCCAGGTACTCTCGCCGGCCCGCGCGCTCGTCGAGCATCCGCTCGCCGAAGAACAGCAGCACCAGCAGCCCCATCGCCATCGTCGGCTGCACGACCACCAATGGGGCCAGCAGCAGAGCCACCACCTGCAGCGGCCAGCCGAGCATCGACAGTCCCGTCCCCGCCAGCCAGCGCGCTCGCCTGACCAGGTTCAGCGCCAGCGCCGGGTGCAGGTGCTCGGTGTGCGGCGTGCGCTTGGCGTCCATCGCCTGCAGCGCAACCCCTAGGCTGTAGAGCGCCGACGCAGCCATGGCTGCCACGATTCCCAGGAAGAGCGTCATGTCAGCCACCGATCATCGCAGTCCTGCCCCTCGCCTCGCGGGCGCTCTGGCGAGCGTGGCCATGGCCGGCTACCTCACGCCCGCCCTGGCCTTCTATTCGATGCGGCTGCGTGAAGCCCTCGGGGTAGAGGACCACACCGCCTCGGGTCTCGGCGTCGCGCTCACCTTCGACGACGGTCCCCACGTCCTTGGCACGCCCGCCGTGCTCGAGGTTTTGGCGGCGCGAGGAGTATCGGCCACGTTCTTCTTGGTGGGCGAGCAGGTCTTGCGCAATCCCGCGCTTGCGGGCGAGATCGTGGCCGCCGGCCACACGATCGGCCTGCACTGTCACCGCCACCGTAACCTCTTGCGTCTGGCTCCCTGGCAGGTGCGCGAGGACATCGTGCGCGCTCAGGCCGCGATCGAGGACGCCACCGGCCTCTCGCCGGGCTTGTATCGGCCGCCCTACGGCATCTTGAACGCCGCCGCCCTGCGGCTCGCCAGGCGGGCCGACCGGCGCACCCTCTTGTGGACGCACTGGGGTCACGACTGGCGGGCGCGGGCCACGCCCTCCTCGATCGCCGCGGAGGTCACCAATGGGGTGGGGGAGGGGTCCGTGCTGTTGCTCCACGACGCCGACGACTACAGCGCGCCCGGGTCCTGGCGGCGCACGGCCGCCTCGTTGCCCCTTGTGCTGGACGTTCTCGCGGAGGCCGGCCTGGCCACCCTCGCGCCCTGAGTTTCGCAGGACTCATCTCGCTTTCGCGTGTCCGCGGGATAACATCGCTCGCTTGTCCTCTGTTCCGTCAAGCCCGTCCGAGCAGCCTGCGTCGTTGGTCGCGGCCTCCACGATCGGCACCCCCGCGGGGTCGGGGGAGCAGGCGGTGTGCGATCCAAAAATGGGGGTGCCTTCGCGCGCGCGCGGGGGGCCTTTCGAAGAAACCCTGACGCCCGCCGCCGCCTCCGGGCCGGCGCTGCCGCGCGAAGCGACGCGGCCTCGCTGGTGGGGCGAGCTGCTGGTGATCGTGTTCCTGGCCTGGGCCTACGACACGATCGCCAACCTGGCGCCTTTGCGCGAAAAGCTCGCTCTGACTCACGGCAGCGACATTCTCGACCTCGAGCGCTCCCTGCACATAGCTCCCGAGGCCGCCTTGAACAGCTGGCTGGTCGTCCACGACACGCTCGGGACGCTCCTCTCCTACTACTACGATAACGCCCACTTCATCGTCACCTTCGGCCTGCTCGGCTGGCTGTGGTGGAAGCGAGCCGACATCTACCGGCCCCTGCGCAGCTCCCTCGTGGCGATCAACGTGATCGGCCTGCTCGTGTTCTGGCTATACCCCGTGGCTCCGCCGCGAATGCTGAGCGGCTTCACCGACGTGATCGCCTCCTCGCACACCTTCGGCTCCTGGCACACCGGAAGCCTCGCCGCCGACGCCAACCAGTTCGGTGCGATGCCCTCGCTGCACATCGCCTGGGCGGTCTGGTGCACGGCTGTCGTCTGGCAGCTCTCCTCCAACGCCTGGGTCCGTACGGTGGCGGTCGTCTATCCCTGCGTGACCGCGTTTGCGGTGCTCGCGACCGGCAACCACTACCTGATGGACCTGCTCGGAGGCTTGGCAACCGTGGTCTTGGCCTTCGCCGTGGTGCGCCTAGCCCGTGGCGCATGTCACAAAGTTGTTACTAAGTCCCAGAACAGGTACACTGCCCGCGGCTTCTGAAGACGCGCTCTGAGGGGAGTCGTAAGTCCGCCGCGAAAAAACGAGCGGGCTTTTGCGTCTGTAGGGTGGCCCAACATCATGCTCACAACCGTTCGTTATCTTGACCTGCTCTTGGTCGCGCTCGCGCTGCCCGTCTTCCTTGCGGCCGGTCTGCCCCTGGCCGGGTGGGCGGTGGGCGGTGGCGCCTGGGTCGCCCAGCGTGTCCTACAGGAGTATTTGGATCGACGCGCCGGCGCATCCACCGATCCGCGCACCGTCGTCGGGCTGCTGGCCGGCTCGATGATCGCGCGCGGCTGGTTCGTGGCGATTGCGGTCTTCCTGGTGGGCCTCAGCGACAACGAAGCCGGTCTCGCCGCCGCGGTGCTTGTGATCGCCTTGTTCACCGTCTACTTCACCGTGCGCATGATCCTGCGCCCCTTCGAAACCGATGCGGCCTCGCTGCGCCCCGGAGGCGAGGGCTCATGAGCAGGCGCATGGTGATCTGGCTCTCTTTTGCGCTCCTGGCCGCCGTGATGATCGGACTGTTCGCGCTGACCGGCTCGCACGGCATGAACACCGAGTATCAGCCCCAGAACGAGTTCAAGCTCGAAGACTGGATCGCGATTCACGCGGGTGGACTGAACCTGTCGGTCAACAAGGTCGTGCTCTACCTCTTTCTCGCCTGCGGTCTGACCGCAAGCACGATGATCTACGTGGCGCGGCGAATGCACGAGCGTCCAAACAAGGTCCAGACCGCGGTCGAGATCCTGTGGGGCGTGATGCGCGACAACATCGCGGGCCCCAACAACATCGAGCGCCAGATGGCCTTGAAGTGGTTCCCCTTCATCGGCGCCCTGTTCCTGTTCATCCTCTACTCCAACATTCTCGGCTATCTGCCGCTGCCGGTGAACAGTGGCGAGACCTTCCGCCTGTTTGGAGCCAACATCCCGGCCTTCCAGATCTATGCGGCGACCGCCAACATCTCCGTCACGCTCGTCCTGGCCCTGATGGTGTGGATCAGCTATCACGCCGTCGGCATTCGCAGCAAGGGCTTCATTCCGTACCTGAAAAGTTGGCTTCCGGCCGGCATGGACAGCGTGCCCGCACGCGCGTTCATGGTGCCTTTCGTGTTCTCCATCGAGGTGATCTCACACTTCGTGCGGATCATCTCCCTGTCGGTCAGGCTGTTCGCCAATATGCTCGCTGGGCACCTCTTGATCCTTTTCATGGGCGGCGGCTTGGTCGTCCTGGTCGGGGTCGCCGCGCTTGGTCCCCTGACCCTGATCGTCGCAACGTTGTTCTTCATCTTCGAGGTGGTCTTGATCGCGGGCCTGCAGGCCTTCATCTTCGCCACCCTCACGGCCATCTACCTCGGCGGCGCAGTCGCCGAGTCTCATTGAAAACAAGGAGCGTTCGTGCATTTCCTACTCGCAACAACAGGCAGCGAAGAAATGGCCAAGTCGATCAAGGCCATCGCCCTCGGAGTGGGCGCCGGCCTCGGCACGATCGGACCGGGCGTGGGCGTCGGCTACATCTTCGGCAAGGTGATCGAGGCGATCACCCGCCAGCCCGAGATGCGTGACGAGATCACTTCCATCCAGTGGCTTGGCTTCGCCCTCACCGAGGCGATCGTGTTCTACGCGTTCATCTTCGGCTTGATCGCATTCTTCCTGGGCTAATCGATGGCTTCCACGATCCTCGCTGCCTCCAGCAGCGGCAACTTCCTGGTATCGCCCAATGTGGGGGTGATGCTGTGGACCTTGGTCGCGTTTGGGATCACCGTCGTGCTGCTCGCGCGCCTGGTGTTCCCGCGCATCTCCGAGGCCTTGGAGAAGCGCCAGAAAGCGATCGAGGACTCGATCGACAGCGCCCAGCGCACCCGCGAGGAAGCCGAGAAGCTGCTCGGCGAATACCGCGAGCGCTTGCACGAGGCCCGCTCGCAATCGGATGAGATCGTGCAGCGCGCGCGCCAGACCGCGGAGGCGCACGAGCGCGAGGTCAAGGAGCACAGCCGCCAGCTCGCGACCGAAGCCTCGGCTCGGGCGGCGCGCGACATCGAGGCCGCGACCGCGCGGGCCTTGGGCGAACTGCGTCAAGAGGTCGCCGATCTGACGGTCATGGCGACCGAGAAGGTGACCCGCAAGGTGCTCGACAGCTCCGACCAGAAGCGCCTCGTCGAGGAGGCCTTGGGCGAGCTGGACTTCTCGGGCATCTCCGCTGGGGCCAGTGAAAACTAGGTCCATGCACGGTCTGCGTAAAAACCAGGGTGAGTGGGAGGCAAGCTGATGGAGGAGCTTGCCCAGGTATACGCCCGCTCCCTGTTTGAGGTTGCTCGCGAGCAGGACAAGCTGGACGAGCTGCGCGAGCAGCTCGGCCAGTTCGCCGATGCGATGAAGCAGAACCGCGAATTGGAGCTGTTCTTCTTCTCGCCCTATTTCTCCACCAATGAGAAGCAGGAGGGCTTGGAGAAGCTGCTCGACGGCGCCGACGGACAGTTCATGAACTTCTTGAAGCTGTTGATCGAGAACCACCGGATGCCGGTCATCTATCGCCTGCGCCGTGAGTACGACCGACTGTGGGAGCGAGAGAATCGGCTTCTGCCGGTAGTGCTCACCAGCGCTGTGGAGCTGGACGAGCAGACAGTCAAGGATCTTGGCGAGCGCATCGGTCAGCGCACAGGCAACACGGTGGCGCTCACCACCGAGGTGGAGCCGGACATCATCGGCGGGATCGTCGTCCGGGTGGGCAACTCGATCCTTGACGCCTCCATCCGCAATCGACTGGAGCAGCTGCGCACGCAGGTTGCTCAGGGCGCCGGCTGAGCCACCGCTCCGGCTCACACGAACAGCGTCTTCTACCACAACGACTAGGAAAGACATGCAGATCAACCCAGACGAGATCACAAGCATCCTCAAGAGCCGCATCGAGGGACTCGGCGCCGGCGAGGCGCAGCTGACCGAGGTCGGCACCGTCCTGTCGGTGGCCGACGGCATCGCGCGCCTGCACGGCCTGGAGAACTGCATGTCCTTCGAGATGCTCGAGCTGCCCCACGGCGTCACGGGCCTGGCCCTGAACCTGGAGTCAGACAACGTGGGAGCCGTCCTGTTCGGTGAGTGGGAGCGGGTAGCCGAGGGCGACACCGTCAAGCGCACCGGACGTCTGCTGGAGATCCCCGTCGGCGAGGCGTTGCTCGGGCGCATCGTCGATCCCCTGGGGCGCCCCCTGGACGGCAAGGGTGAGGTCAACACCACCGAGCTGCGCCCCGCCGAGTTCAAGGCTCCGGGCGTCGTGCAGCGCCAGCCGGTGACCGAACCGATGCAGACCGGCCTGAAGGCGATCGACGCGATGATCCCGATCGGCCGCGGTCAGCGAGAGCTGATCATCGGCGACCGCCAGACCGGCAAGACGGCGATCGCGATCGACACGATCATCAACAACAAGGACACCGGTGTGGTGTCCGTGTATGTGGCGATCGGCCAGCGCATGTCCACCGTGGTCGCCTTGGCCAAGACGCTCGACGAAGCAGGGGCCTTGGACAACACGATCATCGTGGCCGCCCCAGCTGACGAGGCCGCCCCGATCAAGTTCATGGCTCCCTATGCGGGGTGCGCGATGGGCGAGTACTTCCTCTACAACGGCAGGCACGCCCTGTGCGTGTATGACGATTTGACCAAGCACGCCTACGCTTACCGGCAGATGTCTCTCCTGCTTCGTCGTCCGCCCGGACGCGAGGCCTACCCGGGCGACGTCTTCTACCTGCACTCCCGCCTGTTGGAGCGGGCGGTCAAGCTCAACGACGAGCTCGGCGGCGGCTCCTTGACCTCCTTGCCCGTGATCGAGACCCAGGCCGGCGACGTCTCCGCCTACATCCCCACCAACGTGATCTCGATCACCGACGGCCAGATCTTCCTGGAGCCGAAGCTGTTCAACTCGGGTGTGCGGCCGGCCATCAACGTCGGCATCTCCGTCTCGCGCGTCGGCGGCAACGCTCAGATCTCGCCGATGAAGAAGGTGGCGGGCAGGATCAAGCTCGAGCTCTCCCAGTACCGCGACCTCGAGGCTTTCGCTCAGTTCGGCTCCGATCTGGACGCCGACACCCAGCGCACCCTCGCGCGTGGCGAGCGGATCGTCAAGACGCTGAACCAAGGCGAGCGCCAGCCCCTGCCGGTCGAGGACCAGGTGATCCAGATCTTCGCGGCCACGAGCGGCTACCTCGACCGCATCCGCTCCGATCGCGTACCCGAGTTCCTCGCCGAGCTGACCGAACGCTGCCACTCAGAACACGGCGAGTTGCGCTCGAAGATCGCAGGCGGCGACTGGTCGGAAGAGGTCCAGGCGCAGGCCCGCGAGGCGATCGAGGCGTTCGCGAGCGACTTCGGCTACGACCTCGACGAGGAGGGCCAGCCGCTCGAGGAGACCGTCGCGGCTTAGTCATGGCTTCCCAGCGCGACGTCAAGAACCGGATAGCTTCGGTCAAGAACATCCAGAAGATCACGCGAGCAATGGAGATGGTCGCCGCCGCGCGCTTGCGCCGTGCCGAGCAGCGCATAGCTCGGCTGCGACCCTACGCCGAGGCAATCAGGCGCATGACCTATCAGGCGGCCCAGGACGCCGGAGCCGAGGCGGCGAACCTGCCTCTGCTCAAAGAGCGCGAGCAAGTCCAGAGCGTCGGTCTACTGCTCGTGACCGGCGACCGGGGCTTGGCGGGCGCCTTCAACTCGCAGATCATCCGCGCCGGCGTGCGCGGCGGCGCCGAGCTCGCCGATCAAGGTCAGAAGGCGGTCTGGTACGCGACAGGGCGCCGCGGCGTCTCATCCTTGACCTTCCGTGGGCGAGAGCTGGCGGGCAGCTACACAGGCTTCTCCGACCGCCCCGCCTATGCCGATGCGCGCGGGATCGCCGACGACTTGATCACCGCTTACGTGGACGGCAAGCTCGACAGGGTGGAGATCCTCTACAACTCCTACGTCTCTCCGCTCACCCAGCACGTCACGCGTGAGACGCTGCTGCCGCTCTCCCAGGCCGCGATCATGGGCGAGGGCGTTGAGGGGGCCGACTCCGCAGAGGGTGAGGCGTCCGGGACGAGCTCACGGGCGAGCGCCCCGCACGCGCTCGTGGAATACGAGCCGGGCCCCGAGGAGATCCTCAAGCGCCTCGTGCCCGACTACGTGGAGATCTCTATCTATCGCGCCTTGATCGAGTCCACCGCCGGCTTCTTCGGTGCGCAGATGACCGCCATGCGCAACGCCTCCGAGAACGCCGGCACCTTGATCGAGGACTACACCTTGCAGATGAACAGAGCCCGCCAGGCCGAGATCACCCAAGAGATCATGGAGGTCGTCGCAGGGGCTGAGGGTCTGGTGTGACGCTGGGCGGCGCCATACGGCGTCCTCGGCCGCTTGTGTGCACAGCACACGGCGCGGCCTGCGTCCTTGTCTGGCTTGCCCATCGCCACACCAGACCAGCTTTGATAATTAACGAACTTGGATAGAACCTAGGAGAAACGAAAGAGAAATGGACGCCAGCATCGCAACCGAGCCGACAACCGAAGTGAGCACCGCCGCAGACACCGGCGCGCGCAACGTTGGGCGCATCGAGGAGATCCAGGGCGTCGTGCTAGACGTCGTCTTCCCCGACAAGCTGCCCGAGATCAACCACGCGATCACGATCGCCCGTCCCGCCGCCGCGGCCGCGGAGGAGGCGGAGGGCATTTCCTCCGAGGCCGGTGGAGACGTGCTCGTGTGCGAGGTCCAGCAGCACCTCGGCGACGACCGCGTGCGGGCGGTCGCGATGGACACCACCGACGGCTTGGCGCGCGGCGCCGAGGCGATCGACACCGGAGGCCCGATCACGGTGCCCGTCGGCGAGGCCACCCTTGGGCGCATCTTCAATCTGCTCGGCGAACCGATCGACCTCGGCGAGGAACTGCCCAAGGACACGCCTCGCCGCCAGATCCACCAGCCGGCGCCCAAGGTCGAGGACCTGACGCCGACGACCGAAATGTTCGAGACTGGCATCAAGGTGATCGATCTGCTTGCCCCCTATGCCAAGGGCGGCAAGGTCGGCCTGTTCGGCGGCGCCGGCGTGGGCAAGACCGTCTTGATCCAGGAGCTCATCCACAACCTGGCCAAGGAGCACGGCGGCCTGTCCGCCTTCTGCGGCGTGGGCGAGCGCTCGCGCGAGGGCAACGACCTGTGGCTTGAGATGAAGGAGTCGGGCGTCATCGACAAGACGATGCTCGTCTTCGGCCAGATGAACGAGCCGCCCGGCGCACGTATGCGCGTGGCGCTCTCTGGCTTGACGATGGCCGAACACTTCCGCGACGAGGGCCAGGACGTGCTGCTGTTCGTGGACAACATCTTCCGCTTCGTCCAAGCCGGCTCCGAGGTCTCGGCCCTGCTCGGGCGGATGCCCTCCCAGGTCGGCTACCAGCCCACGCTGGAGACCGAGATGGGCCAGCTGCAGGAGCGCATCACCTCGACCAAGCAGGGCTCGGTGACCTCGGTGCAGGCGATCTATGTGCCTGCCGACGACTACACCGACCCGGCCCCGGCGTCCGTGTTCGCTCACCTCAACGCCACCACGGCCCTGTCGCGCGCGATCTCCGAAAAGGGGATCTACCCGGCGGTCGACCCGCTGGACTCGACCTCGACGATCCTCAAGGCGGACATCGTCGGCGACGACCACTTCCGTGTCGCCAACCAGGTCAAGGAGATCCTGCAGCGCTACAAGGAGCTGCAGGACATCATCGCGATCCTCGGCATCGACGAGCTCTCCGACGAGGACAAGCTGATCGTGCAGCGCGCGCGCAAGATCGAGCGCTTCCTCTCCCAGCCGTTCTTTGTGGCCGAACAGTTCACCGGCACCCCCGGCGCCTACGTGCCGATCGCCGAGACGATCAGAGGCTTCGAAGAGATCATCGCCGGCAAGCACGACGACGTGCCCGAGCGCGCCTTCTTCTTGAAGGGCACCATCGAGCAGGTGCTCGAGGACGCGGACAAAGGCTGATCGACGTGGCTCGCACGAAGTTTCCAGTCGAAGTGCTGACCCCCGAGGGGGAGGTGTTCAAGGACGAGATCGAGATGCTCTCCACGCGCACCTCCGTGGGCTCGATCGGCGTGCTCGCCAACCACGCGCCCTTGCTCGCGCAGCTGGAACCGACCGAGCTGCGCCTGTATCGCTCGGAGTCTGAGATCGTGCGCTTCGCCCAGGCGGAGGGCTATCTCCAGTTCTCCGAGAACCACGCCTTGGTTCTGGTGGAGGAGGCGATCGCTCCCGATGCACTCGACCGCGCCACCTTCGAGTCGCGTCTGAGCGAGTCGCGCTCGGCGGCTGAGCGCGCCGAGAACGGCAGCGAGGAGAAGGCCCGCGCGCTGCGCGACGCCAAGCGCTACGAGGCGTTCCTCTCGGTCGCAAGCTAGGCTGCCTCGAACATGAGCGCTGAGCGCGAACCGATCGGTGTGATCGGCACTGGCTACGTAGGTTTGGTCACAGCAGTCGGCTTCGCCGAGCTGGGCAGCGATGTCTGGTGCGTCGACGTCGACAGCGAGAAGATCGAGCGCCTGAGGCGTGGCGAGATCCCGATCTACGAGCCGGGACTGGAGGAGATGTTGGCCCGCAATGTCGAGCGCCTGCACTTCTCCACCGATTTGACGCCGGCGCTCGAGCACGCACGGCTGCTGTTCGTTGCCGTAGGCACACCGCCGACGCATTCCGGCGACGCGGACCTCTCCGCCGTGCACGCCGTTGTGGAGGCCATGCCCGCACCCGACGGTCACGCGCTCGTGATGAAGTCGACGGTGCCCTGTGGCACCGGGGCGAACATCAAGCGCATTTTCGCCGAGCGTGAGAAGACGGGCTACTGCTACGTCTCCTGCCCCGAGTTCCTGAAGGAGGGCTCGGCGGTGCAGGACTTCATGAATCCCGACCGCGTTGTCGTCGGCGGTGACGGAGATTGGGCCGAGCAGGCCGTCATCGACCTCTACGAGCCGCTTGGCGCGCCGCTCGTACGCACGGACATCGCCAGCGCCGAGATGATCAAGCTTGCCGCAAACGCGTTCCTGGCCACCAAGATCTCCTTCATCAACGAGATCGCCAATGTCTGTGAGACGCTGGGAGCCGACGTTGCGGAGGTTGCGCAGGGGATGGGTCTGGACGCCCGCATCGGGCCCAAGTTCTTGCAGGCCGGAATCGGCTATGGCGGGAGCTGTTTCACCAAGGATGTGAGCGCGCTGAAGCTGCTCGCCGGCAATTCCGGCTACCACTTCCAACTGCTCAACGCCGTGATCGAGGTCAACGAGCTGCAGAAGCGTCGCGTCGTCTCCAAGTTGCAGCGGCATCTGGGCGACCTGGCCGGCCGCCGAGTGGCACTGCTCGGGCTCGCGTTCAAGCCCAACACCGACGACATGCGCGGCGCCTCCTCGCTGGTGCTGGCGTCGCGCTTGCAGGCCGAGGGTGCGCAGGTGCGGGCGTACGACCCGATCGCCGAGGAGCAGGCGCGCCTGCTGATGCCGCAGCTCGATTACGCCGACGGCGCTCTGGATGCCATCGAGGACGCCGATGCGGTGGTTCTCGTAACCGAGTGGGCCGAGTTCGTTGGTCTCGACTGGAAACAGGTAGCGGAGACGATGAAAGGCAACATCGTGATCGATGGGCGCAACGCGCTCGATCCAGATGCCGTGAGTGCGGCCGGACTCGTCTACGAGGGGATCGGGCGAGGGTAGTGCAGGCGGTGATCCTCGTCGGCGGCGAGGGCACTCGCTTGCGGCCGCTCACCTCGACGGTGCCCAAGCCGGTCGTCCCGCTGGTGGACCGTCCGTTCATCTCCTACATGCTCGAGTGGCTGTGCTCGCACGGGATCGACGACGTGATCATGTCTTGCGGCTTTCTCGCCACCAGTGTGCGCAACGTGCTCGGTGACGGCTCCGCCTACGGCATCAGGCTGCGCTTCGTCGAGGAGCCCGACCCGCGTGGCACCGCCGGAGCGCTGAAGTTTGCCGAGTCGATGCTCGACGAGCGCTTCCTCATGCTCAACGGAGACGTGCTCACCGACATCGACCTCAGCGAGCAGATCGCCCAGCACGCGCGGACAAAAGCGACCGCCACACTCGCGCTGGTGCCGGTCGAGGATCCAAGCGCCTACGGCTTGGTCCATCTCGAGGACGACAGGTCGGTACGGGACTTCTTGGAGAAGCCGAGCTCTGACCGCATCGACACCAACCTGATCAGCGCCGGCGCCTACGTGCTCGAGCGCGAGGTTCTCGAGCTGGTGCCGCCCGGGCGCAACGTCTCGATCGAGCGCGAAGTGTGGCCGCGACTGATCGGCGCGGGCCTGTACGGGTTCCCCTCGGAGAGCTATTGGCTGGACATCGGCACCCCCGCCCGCTACCTGCAGGGGACCTTCGACATCCTCGAGGGCAACGTGAGAACGGCCGTGGGGGAGCGCTTGGGCGAGAGCTACATGGCGGTCTCGCCGGCCGCCGAGGTGCATGGACGAGCGATCCCGCCCGCGGTCATCGAGGCCGGCGCCGTCGTCGCCGAGGGTGCCCACGTCGGCAGTCTGGTCGTGCTCGGAAGTGACGTTCACATCGGCGCGGGCAGCTCGATCGAGCGAGCGGTGATCCTCAACGGCACCCACGTCGGCGAAAACTGCGTTCTGCGCGACTGCATCGTGGCTGCCGGTTGCCGGATCGGCTCCGGAACGCACGTCGGCGAAGGGGCCGTGCTCGGCGAGGGCGTGACGATCGGCGCGGACAACACGATCGCCGGCGGGGCGCGCATCTTTCCCGGCGTGAGCTTGCCGGACGGGGCGATTCGCTTCTAGGTCCTCGCGCCGACCTGCGCAGGGTCCTACGCGACAGGTATCCTGGCGCGAGCCCGCGCGAGTCGAGCCGACACCGCGGCGAACCCCCGACAGGAGACCACCTATGAGCCAAGGCGGCGGCGCTGCCACCCCAACCACCGATGCGCTCACGCGCGAGGCTATAGCTCGCGTCGACGCCTCCGGGCAGCTCGACGACGTCTTGGCCCTCCCCGAGCACCTGCGCGACGGACTGTGGCGGGTGGAGTCGGCGATCATGGCCGAGTGGGACACGCCCGCCGGCTTGGTGGTTGCGGGCATGGGTGGTTCGGCCATCGGAGGCGCCTTGGCGCGCGCCGCCCTCGGCGATCACGCTTCTCGCCCGATCTTCGTGACGCGTGCCTATGGCCTGCCGCCGTGGACCACTCCCGATACGACTGTCCTCTGTGCCAGCTACTCGGGCAATACCGAGGAGACGCTTGCCTGTTATGAGTCGGCCGGCGCGCTCGGCGCCCAGCGCGTAGCGGTCACCACCGGCGGGCGGCTCGCGGAGATGGCCCGCGCCGACGGGGTGCCGGTGATCCCGCTCCCGGGTGGTTTCCAGCCGCGCGCGGCGGTGGCCTACATGACGGTCGCCGCTTTGGAGGTGGCGGCCCTGTGTGGAGCCGGTCCGCGCCTCACCTCCGAGATCGACGTGGCCGCCTCCCACACCGAGCAGCTTGTTGCCGAGTGGGGCCCCGATGCACCCGAGGATTCGCTGGCCAAGCAGACCGCTCGCGCGCTGCTTGGCACGGCGCCGGTGGTCGCGGGAGCCGGCTTGACTGTGCCGATCGCTTACCGCTGGAAGACACAGATCAACGAGAACGCCAAGCAGCCGGCTTTTGCCCACGAGCTGCCCGAGCTGGACCACAACGAGTTGGAGGGATGGGAGGGTGCCCAGGACGTAGGCCGTTTCTCGGCTGTCTTCCTCGACGACTCAGATGCGCATCCGCGTGTCAAGGAGCGGATGGACTTGACGGAGAAGCTGATCGCCGGCAACGCCGCCGTGAGCCTGCGCCTGGAGACGCGCGGGCAGACCACGATCGAGCGGGTCATCTCCCTGGTGCTGCTCGGGGATCTGGTGTCGATCTACCTGGCGACCCTGCGCGGCGTAGACCCGGGCCCGGTCAACTTGATCCAGCGGCTCAAGGCGGATCTGGGTAGCCGCTAGAACCTTGACACGGCCGTGATAAGGTCTGCTCGATGCAGGCCACGGCTATAGATGCACTGACGATCAACGAGGCCGCCGAGACGACCGGTTGGTCGGCGCGGATGCTGCGCTACATCGAGAGCATCGGGCTTGTCGAGCCCGGCCGTTCGGGTTCCGGTTACCGACTCTACGGGCCCGCGGAGTTGCAGCGCCTGAGCACCCTGCGCGAGCTGCTTGACGAGCGGGGGCTCGATCTCGGCGAGGTCGGCTTTGCGCTGAGGCTCGAACGCGAGCCCGAGCTGCGCACGGCGATCGAGCGGTGGCTGGCCACTGAGCCGGCCCGCCCGGAAGATGTCAGCGCCGCCGATTGGCTGCGCTTCGAGCAGGAAAAGCACCAGCGCCTACTGGCCCAAATCTGAGACCACGACCACGGAGATCGCATGACCCCCACCGCCACACTGACCGACACCGACTTCAAGGTCGCCGACCTCTCGCTCGCCGAGTTCGGACGCAAGGAGATCACGCTCGCCGAGCACGAGATGCCCGGGCTGATGTCGATCCGCCGCGAGTACGCCGACGCTCAACCGCTTGCGGGCGCACGCATCACCGGCTCGCTGCACATGACGATCCAGACAGCCGTTTTGATCGAGACGCTCACGTCGCTGGGGGCCCAGGTGCGGTGGTGCAGCTGCAACATCTTCTCCACCCAGGATCACGCCGCGGCGGCCATCGCCGTTGGGCCGGACGGCACCCCCGAGGATCCACGCGGGGTGCCCGTGTTCGCGTGGAAGGGAGAGAGCTTGGAGGAGTACTGGTGGTGCACCGATCGCGCGCTGCGCTGGCCCGGCGACGATGGAGCACCTGGCGTGTCCGGGCCCAACATGATCCTCGACGACGGTGGCGACGCCACGCTGTTCGTGCACAAGGGCACCGAGTACGAGGCTGCCGGCGCCGTCCCCGATCCCGCCTCAGCCGAGTCCGAGGAGTTCCAGGTGGTGCTCTCGCTGCTCACGCGCTCGCTGGAGGAAGACCCGCGGCGCTGGACGAAGATCGGCCAGGGCATCAAGGGCGTCACCGAGGAGACAACCACCGGCGTGCATCGCCTCTACCAGATGGTGGAGAGCGGCGAGCTGCTGTTCCCCGCCATCAACGTCAACGACTCGGTCACCAAGTCGAAGTTCGACAACCTCTACGGATGTCGCCACTCACTGATCGACGGCATCAACCGCGCCACCGACGTGATGATCGGCGGCAAGGTCGCGGTCGTGTGCGGCTTCGGCGACGTCGGCAAGGGTTGCGCGGAATCGCTGCGCGGCCAGGGCGCACGCGTGGTGATCACCGAGATCGACCCGATCTGCGCGCTGCAGGCGGCGATGCAGGGCTACGAGGTGAACACGCTCGAGGATGTGATCGAGACGGGCGACATCTTCATTACGACGACCGGCAACAAGGACATCATCACCGCCGCCCACATGGCGCGCATGAAGCACCAGGCGATCGTCGGCAACATCGGTCACTTCGACAACGAGATCGACATCGCCGGCCTCACCAAGACGCCGGGGATCGAGCGCATCAACATCAAGCCGCAGGTTGACGAGTGGGTGTTCTCAGACGGCCACGCGATCATCATGCTCTCCGAGGGGCGCCTCTTGAACCTGGGCAACGCCACGGGGCACCCCAGCTTCGTGATGAGCAATTCGTTCACCAACCAGACGATCGCCCAGATCGAGCTGTACTCGAAGAACGACGAGTACGAGAAGCGCGTGTACGTGCTGCCCAAGCACCTCGACGAGAAGGTTGCCCGCCTGCACCTCGATGCGCTCGGCGTGAAATTGACAAAGCTCAGCGAGGAGCAGGCCGCCTATATCGGCGTGCCCGTGGGCGGCCCCTACAAGCCCGACCACTACCGCTACTAAGAGTCGCGGGCGCCGGCGGGGAGCCGAACCGATCTCGTCCGGCGCCGACAGCGGACAGGCGCGCATCGAGTGGGCCGACGCGCAGATGCCCGTCCTGGCC
>JBAURN010000067.1:0-4612 GCA_049581225.1 Solirubrobacteraceae bacterium | reverse complement strand
GGTCTCTGGCGAGGACATCGAGCTTGCCGGCGCCGCGGTCGGCGCCGTGCCCCAAGGCCGCACCGCGATCCTCGGCGAGGACCTGCGGGCGGGCCACGAGATCGTCCTGGTCGCCTCCAGCGGCCTGCACGCCAACGGCGCCTCCCTCGCGCGTCTCCTGGCCGATCGTCTCCCCGACGGCTACGCCACCACGTTGCCCAGCGGGCGTGCCCTGGGTGAGGCCCTGCTTGACCCCTCCTTCATGTATGTGCCCCTGGTGCAGGCCTTGCTGGAGTCCGATCTTGAGATCTCCTACCTCAGCCACGTCACCGGCCACGGCCTGCTCAAGCTGATGCGCCCACCGCGCTCCTTCAGCTACCGCGTCTCCCAACTCCCCCCGGTGCCCGAGGTCTTGGCGTTCCTTGCCGACAGGGCTGGGCTCGACGCCCACGCCGCGTACTCCACGTTCAACATGGGCTCCGGCTACGCCGTCTACTGCGCCCCCGGAAGCGGCACCTCGGTCGTAGAGATGGCCCGCCAATTGGGCTTGGATGCGCTTGTGGCGGGCTCGGTGGAGGACGGTCCGCGCCGCGTGATCGTCGAGCCGGTGGGCGTCGTCTACGACGGCGCGGAGCTCCAATTCGCCGCCCCGGAGCGACCACCTAGTTGAACCCGTCCCGCGATACGGCTAACCTTGCGGGCAAATCGCCAATGCTCTTCGGGCGGCTGAGACGCCCGAAGACTCGATGTCGCCGGACCGTCAAGGATCCGGAGCTACCCGGATCGTAGGCGCACCTACACGAAACAGAGGAGAGAAGCTGATGCGCAAAGCATCTACCCGTTTGGCCTTGCTCGGCCTTGCCGTAGCGACCTTGGGCCTGCCGGCTGTCGCGGGGGCGGCGCCGAGCGTGACGCTCAAGGTGAAGGCCGTGCCGATCCCCAAGAACCCGAGCGCGAAGAGCGGCCCGACGTATCCGGGCACCGGCAACTTCTTCGGCAAGGGCACCGCGCTTGAAACCGAATTCACGATCGCCGGCACCGAATACGGCGGATTCCCCTCGCCGCTGGTGGGCGTCACCTTCTACACGCCCGTGGGGACCAAGATCAACTCCAAAGGCTTCACCGGCTGCTCGGCGGCGATCCTGGAAAGCCACGAAGTGCAGAAGTGCCCGAAGAAGTCGGTGGCGGGCCCCAAGGGCGAAGCCCGCGGCGTGGTCAGCTTCGGCAGCACCCGCGTGCACGAGACGCTCTCGGTGCAGCCGTTCTTCGAGACCGGCGGCGGTTTGGCCTTCTACGCCGAAGGCACCTCGCCGGCCGAGATCGAATTGCTCTCGCCCGGCAGCTTCACCTCGGCGTCAGGATCCGGTCCGGTCTTCAAGGGTGTCGTGCCGCTCGTCGAAACGGTGCCCGGCGCTCCCTTTGGGTCGGTCGAATTCATCAAGGTCAAGGTCGGCGCGGCCTTCATGCAGGGCAAAAAGCTCGTCTCCTACGGCACGATCCCAACCAAGTGCCCGAAGGGCGGCTTCCCCGTCAAGGCCGAACTGAAGTTCTACAGCGGCGAATCGGTGAGCGTCACGGCAAAGCCGCCGTGCCCCAAGAAATAGGGCGTCGACGGAGTTAGTTGCGAAACACACGCGGTGGCCGCCCGATTGTGGGCGGCCACCGGCAGGACTTCAAGAGGATCAAACGTAAGACATAGCTCAGAGGATTGGCCTTACAGGTAAGGTCTGAGCGAGAGCGGGAAGGGCGGCCTGTCCAACGGACCGGGCCGCTCTCTTCTCGTTATAAACACAGAGGTAGGGTCGCGTTGAGGACGCAAAGCGAGGGGTTCAGGAGGGGTAAGGCCGCTATCGCGGGCGTAGCCTGCGTGGCTGCGCTCGTCGTCGTCGTGCTGCTCGCCACCTCCGCCGGGGGCTCCGGTGGGGGCTACTCGGTGCGCGCCCTCTTCGACGACGCCGGCAACCTGACCGTCGGAGAGGACGTCAAGATCGACGGCGTCAAGGTCGGAACCGTGGGCTCGGTCACGCCGACGCCGAACGCCAAGGCCGCGGTCGTCCTGAACATCAGCAACCCCGGCTTCCAGGACTTCCGCGAAGACGCCTCCTGCACGATTCGCCCGCAGGCCCTGATCGGGGAGAAGTTCGTGGACTGCCTGCCCACCCAGCCGCGCGTGGAAGGCACGCCCTTGCCGCCGCCTTTGAAGACGATCCCCTCAGGCCACGAAGGCGCCGGCCAGGTGCTCCTGCCCGTCACCAACACCCACAGCCCCGTCGACCCAGATCTGCTCGGCGACATCAGCCGCTTGCCGGAGGCCCAGCGGCTGACGATCGTCCTCAACGAGTTGGGCGCCGGCTTCGCCGGGCGTGGATCGGACCTCAACGCCGTCCTGCGCCGCTCCAACCCGGCCCTGCAAGGGCTCGAACAGGTCTTTGCGATTCTCGCCAAAGAGAACAAGGTGCTGACCGATCTGGCGGTCGAAGGCGATCGCGCGACGGCGCCGCTGGCGGCCGAACGCGAGCGGCTCGTCGGCTTCGTCAAAGAAAGCGGCAAGGTCGCCCGTGCCAGCGCCAACCACGCCGGCGCCATCGCCCAGAACCTCGCCGCATTCCCCGCCTTCCTGGAACAGCTCGGCCCCGCGATGGAACGGCTTGGCCGCTTCGCCGCCCAGACGACGCCGACCCTCCAAGACCTCGGTATCGCCGCCCCCGGCATCAACAAGACCTTCGAGAACATCGGCCCATTCTCCAAATCCTTCGAAGGCTTCCTCAAGACGTTCGGCCAGAACGCTAGAACCACATCCTCCGCTCTCGAGGCCGTCGAACCGTTGCTGCCGCTCGTCAAGAACTTCGGCGCCGCCGCCAAGCCGTTCTCGAGCAACCTCTCCGGTCTGCTCACCAGCATCAAATCCACCGGTGGCCTGGAGCGGCTGCTCGACTTCATCTACCTGGGTGGCGGCAGCATCAACGGCTACGACTCGCTCGGCCACTTCCTGCGCGCCGAGCTTGTTGCAAGCGCCGGCTGCATCGGCTACGCGGTAACCACCAACTCGCTCTGCTCGACCGGCAAATTCATCGGCGGGGGCTCGAGCACGGGAACGGCGACCGCGAGCGCATCCTCGACCAGCTTCGTGATGCAGCGCACGCTGGCCATCCTCAAAGGCATGACCCCCGCGCAGGCGATCGCCAAGTATCCGGGCTCCTTCAAGTCCGAGACAGTCGGCGGATCGGCCACGCAGGCGTCTGGCTCCGGCGCGACCCCGGCGGCGCAACCGGTCGGCGGGGCAGCGGCCGGCACGACCTACTACTCGCCCGAAGAAAGCTCCGAAGCGAGCGGCATGTTGCTCAACTACCTGCTCGGGAACTGATCGGATGACTCCACGACTGCTCACAGCCGCCCCGCTCGCGCTCCTCGCGGCGCTCGCGATCGCAATCCCCGCCGAGGGGCAAACGACTCCGGCCTCCGAAACCCAGGCTTCCAGCTCCGAAGTGACGACGGTGCCCGCTCCGCCCACGCCTGAACCCTCACAGGGAACCGCCACCGCAACCACGCCCGCCAGCACGACGGTGCCCGCTCCCGCAACACCTACCGCCAATCCCCCCGCCTCCACGCCCCCCGCACCGGCGACGACGAGCGAAACGACAACCGTGCCCGCGCCGGAAGTGAGCGCTCAGCGCTCCCAGCATCCCAGCGTCCTAACTCCCGCCCCGGGAGCCTCCGCGAAAGCCAAGGCGCACTCAAAGCACGCCACCGGCCCCGAAAAGAACGCGGAATCCGGCTCGCACAAGCCCGCGGTCTCGCCCTCGGCGCTCACGCCCCCGTTGCCCTCGAGCCTGGGTGGCCAGCTCTCGGGCGTGCCCAGCTTCTTCATCGACAGCTTCTCGATCCCGCCCTTCCTGTTGCCGATCTACCAGGCCGCCGGCGCCGCCTACGGCATCCCCTGGCAGGTCTTGGCCGCGATCAACGAAGTCGAGACCGACTATGGACGCGACCTCAGTATTTCCAGCGCCGGCGCCGAGGGCTGGATGCAGTTCCTGCCGAGCACCTGGAACCAATACGGAGTAGACGTCAACAACGACGGCTTCGAGGACCCCTACAACCCCGCGGACGCCGTCTTCGCCGCGGCCCGCTACCTCAAGGCGGCCGGCGGCGACACCGACATACGCGCCGCGATCCTCGCCTACAACCACTCTCAGGCCTACCTCAACTCGGTGCTCCTGCGGGCGCGCCTGCTCGGGGGCACCCCGCCCGAACTGCTCGGTGCGATCACCGGTCTGACCGAAGCCCGCTTCCCCGTGTACGCCGCCTCCCACTACGACGACGCCTTCCCGGCCACCGAAGGCTCCTCGCCGCACACGGTCCCCGGCACCACGATCGTCAGCCAGGACGGCGCGCCCGTCATCGCCGTCCAGGACGGCACGATCGTCCACATCGGCCAAGCGGGCGCGCTCGGGCGCAGCATCTCTCTCAAGGACGCCTACGGCAACACCTACATCTACTCCGAGCTCGGCACCACCGCCACGCTCTATCCCATGCTTGAAGCGGTCGAATCCAAGCCCTCCTCTTCCCGGCACGCACGCGCGGCCACTTCCTCCACCGCACCTGGCGCCACGATCGCCCGCCGCGGCCCCTGGGC
>JBAURN010000066.1:0-2296 GCA_049581225.1 Solirubrobacteraceae bacterium | reverse complement strand
GATCAAGCCAGCTCAGGCGCTCCTCTCCTGGCAGCCCGCCACCAGCGCCGACGGTCCGCTCAGCTATCGCGTAGTGCTCGACGGCCATGTCTTGCCGACGCCGGCCGGCGCCTTGAAGATGCGAGTGAGCCCGCGCGGCCTCGGCTCGGGCCGTCACCGCGTGCAGGTGCTGGCCACCGACATCGACGGCCAGTCCACCCTGTCGGCACCCGTCTCGCTTTTGATCACCGGAGTGCCGCCGACCGTCAAGCTCGCCCGGGTCGCCCACGGCCTAGCGCTGTCGGTGCGCGTTGTCGATCCCTATGCCGGCGTCGACGCCCACGCCGTCAAGATCGGCTTCGGCGACGGCCACAGCGCTCGTGGACGCGCCCGCTACGTGCACCGCTACGCCCATCCCGGCGTCTACCGCCTGACGGTCTCGGTGCGCGATGAGATCGGCAACCAGGGTGTCGTCAGCCAGTGGGTGAGCGTACGATGAGGCTATCCGCGATCCTTGCGCTCGTCTGCGCACTCGGCGTGACGCTACTCGCGGCCTGCTCTGCAAACGCCGACATCTTCGGTCCGATCTCGCTCGTCTCCGAGGGCGCGCTCGGCCCGGGCGAATCACAGCAGGCCGAATACGCGCACGACACCGCGATCTCCGGGGACGGGCATTACGTCGTCTTCGATGGATCGATCGGTGGCGTCACCGGCGTGTGGCGACGCGACCTGCAGACAGGCGCCTTGCAGCAGGTGGCCGGGGGAGACGCCGAGCTGCCCTCGGTCAGCGAAGACGGACGCTACGTCAGCTTCACCACCAACCAAGGGGCGAGCCTGCCCGCGATCACCTTCGGTCTGAGTGGCGAACGGCCCACCCAGGCTCCTGGGACCAAGGAAGCCGTCAACGTATACGTGCGCGACATGGTCCACCAACCGGGCGAAGCCGGTACGTTCGTTCTCGCCTCAGCCGCCAACGGCCCCGGGGAACCGATAGCCCCCCTGGCCTACCAGACGCCCGAACCGCAAAAGTTTGGCGCGACCGCCACCGGACGCTCGGCGATCAGCGCCGATGGCAACGAGGTGGCCTTCGTGACGACCGCTGTCTCCGATCTGGCGGGGCCCAACACGCCCGCTCTACAAGTCGCCGTCCGCTACCTGGAGACGAACGAAACGAAGCTCGTCAGCCGCTGTCTGAAGTGCGAAGCGGGCGTCGCACCGGCGGTCGGCTCGAGCGAAGACGGTCAGGCTTATGGCGCCGTCTATCCCGGCCTCGTCGATGCATTCACGCCACCCCCTCCCTACGGCGAATACGGAACCTCGCCGCCCGTCGGCGCTTCGATCAGCGCCGACGGCTCGACCATCGCCTGGATCGGCGAGAACGTGGGTCTGCAGGCGCCGATGCTCAGCGCCGAACGCCCGAGCCCCTACTACACCGAGCCGTTGTGGCGACGGATTGAGCCCGGCTCGGAAACACCGACCGAGCGCGTCACGGGAGGGTCGGACCCCGGCAACCCAGCCTGCCTGGAAAGCGGAGAGACCTCGCTGCCCGCGAGTCCCGCTCCAACTGACCCGTGTCAAGGTCCGTTCTACGTGGAAGAAGGCCAAAGCCCGGCCGGCGTCCTCAACGAGGCGGGGGCCAGCGGCGGGGGCGACTTCGTGCCGCGCCTAAGCGCGGACGGCTACACCGTCCTGTTCATCTCCGAGGCGCCGCTGGTGTCGCTCGGCGAAAACTTCGGGCGCACGCGCCTCGGCCAACCCAGCGACCTCTACATCGCCAACATGCGCCCTGGCCTCACCCGTGACCAAGCGCTCATCCCGCTCACCGAGCTGGCCGGCGGGGAGGGCGCCAACATCGCGGCGACCGCGCCCATCTTCGACTTCGATGTCTCGGCCGACGGCAAGCACCTGGCGTTCTCGACCAGGCGTACGCGGTTCATCCTCGGCTCTCCGGCCCTGGTCAGCCCGCCCGCCGGCGAACCTGGCCTCAACGAACTGTTCGACGTGGACCTCGAAGACTCGACCCTCACGCGTGTCACGCACGGCTATGGCGGCCCGGAAGAACCCGCCGAGCACCCGCACAGAACACGAGCGGCCGGCGAAGAGCCCTACGAAGACGCGGGCGACGGCGCGCTGTCGCCCGCGCTGTCGTCCGACGGCTCGATCCTCGCCTTCTCCTCGACTGCGTCCAACCTGGCCTACGGCGACGCCAACGCCGCCCCCGCCGAACAGTCTGGGCCGCTCGACGGCAGCGACGCGTTCGTCGTCGAACACATCCTGTTCGCGCCGCTGCAGACGCCGCAATACGTCTCCCCGGCGC
>JBAURN010000065.1:0-6593 GCA_049581225.1 Solirubrobacteraceae bacterium | reverse complement strand
GCCCCACGACCAGCCAACGCTTGCCCTGTGCGTGGGCCAGCGCCAAGGATTTCGGTGCGCGCCTCGCCTCGCCGCTGGCCAGAAGCTCGGCCACCTCGCCCGGCGCTCCAGCGGGTGTCTCAGATCCCGCGAATACGCCCACCGCGACGGTGTCGGCGTCGCTTTGCCCTGCTTGCCGGCTGCTCCAAGACACGTTCACGATTCGCGCACGATAGCTGCCCCGCTAGCATTCCCGTCCCCAGGTCGTTCATCCCCCAGCACGTTCCACCTCCCCGGCAGGTGGGTGGAACCGGGTGGGTGAGACCAAACCCAAACCAGGAGAATCCCCCAGATGTCCAAGACCGTGATCCTCGGCTCCGCGCGCACGCCCATCGGCAAGATGGGTGGAGGCTTGTCCACGCTGGGAGCCACCGAGCTCGGCGCCATCGCGATCGAGGCGGCTTTGGAGCGCTCCTCGGTCGAGCCCGCCCAGGTGGAGCACGTCGTGATGGGCCAGGTGCTGCAGGCAGGGCAGGGCCAGATTCCCTCGCGCCAAGCCCAGATCAAGGCAGGCATCCCCAAGGAGGTCTCCTCGGAGACGGTCAACAAGGTGTGCGCCTCCGGTGTCCGCGCCACCGTGATCCTCGACCAGGCGATCCGCGCCGGGGATGTCCAGGTCGGCGTGGCCGGCGGCATGGAGTCGATGTCCCAAGCTCCCTACCTGCTCCCGGGCGCGCGCTTCGGCTTTCGCATGGGCGACGTCAAGGCGCTCGACGCGATGGTCCACGACGGCCTCACCAACCCCTTCTCGGGCAAGCAGATGTTCGTCGAGGCGACACAGGTCGGCGACGAGCTCGAGATGACGCGAGCCGATCTCGATCGCTGGGCCCTGCGCTCGCACGAACTTGCGATCAAGGCCACCGACGAGGGTCGCCTGCCCGAGGAGATCGTCTCCGTGACGATCAAAGGCAAGAAGGGCGACACCACCGACGAGGTCGACGAGGCGCCTCGTCGCGACACCTCACTCGAGCTGCTGGCGAAGCTGCCCGGCCTCGTCAAGGACGGCACCCACACCGCCGGCAACTCGCCCGGCGTCAACGACGCGGCCGGCGCGCTGGTCGTCTCCTCTGATGAATGGGCCTCGGCCAACGGCAAGGAGGCGCTGGCCGAGATCGTCGTTCACGCGCAGTCCGCCGACGACTTCGCCTATCTCGCCCGCACCCCCGCCTCGGCCGCCAAGAAGGCGTTGGAGAAGGCCGGCCTGAAAGCCGAGGACATCGACCTGTGGGAGATCAACGAGGCCTTCGCCTCCGTCACGCTCAACTCGATCCGGGTGCTCGGCATCGACGAGGACAAGGTCAACGTCAACGGCGGCGCCGTTGCCCTCGGCCACCCGATCGGCGCGTCCGGCGCGCGCATCATCGGCACGCTCGTCTACGAGCTGCGCCGTCGCGGTGGCGGCTACGGTTGCGCCGCGATCTGCTCCGGCGGCGGACAGGGCGACGCGATTATCTTGAAGGTCTGAGCACGTGTCCGCCGAGGCGCCCCCCAGGGGCAAGATCCGCGTGGTGGTGGCCAAGCCGGGACTGGACGGCCACGATCGCGGCGCCAAGATCATTGCGCGCGCGTTGCGCGACGCCGGGATGGAGGTCATCTATACCGGCCTGCACCAGACGCCCGAGCAGATCGTCGAGACCGTGATCCAGGAGGACGCCGACGCGGTAGGTCTCTCGATTCTGTCCGGCGCCCACATGACTTTGGTGCCGCGCGTGGTCGCGCTTCTGCGTGAGCAGGGCGTCGACGACGTCATCGTCACCGTTGGCGGCACGATCCCCGCCGAAGACATCCCTGAGCTGAAGGGCCTGGGCGTCGCCGAGGTTTTCACCCCGGGCGCGCCGACTCAGGCGATCGTTGATTTCATCCGGTCGGCGACGACCGAACGTACCCCTGATTGACTCGTCAGTCAACTCAGGTAGGATTGCCCCATCGACATCCCTGAAGGAGTTAGCTGAATGAAGATTTGCGTCCTGGTGAAGGAGGTTCCGGACGCCGCCGTCGAGAAGCGCATCAACAGCTCGACGGGGCGCATGGACCGCAGCGGGGAGAAGAACCTCAACCCGTATGACACGCACGCCATCGAGGCTGCGATGCAGATTCGCGAGGGCGGCGTCGCCCCCGTCGAGGAGATCGTGGCTGTGACCATGGGCCCGGAGAGCGCCGTGCGCGCCCTGCACAAGGCCGTCTCGCTCGGAGCCGACCGCTCCGTGCACCTCTCCGACGAGGCCGTCGCCGGCTCCGACGTGGCCGCCACGGGCTACGCCCTGGCGCAGACCCTGGACCGCGAGAAACCGGACTTGGTGCTGCTCGGCCAGCAGTCCGACGACGGCGAGTGCTACACGATCGGTGCCGTTGTCGCCGAGCACCTGCGGATGCCCTCGCTCACCCAGGTGATCAAGATGGACGTCGAGTCAGACGCGTTGCGCTGCGAGCGCCAGGCCGAGTACGGCTACGACACGGTTCAGATTAAGCTCCCGGCCGTCATCTCCGTGGGAGACGCGATCAACGAGCCGCGCTACCCCTCGCTGAAGGCGATCATGGGCGCCAAGAAGAAGCCGCTCGACACCGTCACCACCGGTGACGTCGGCATCGACGCCTCCAAGGTCGGCGGCGATAACTCGGCCGCTCAGTGGGTCGCCGCGAAGGCTCCCCCGGCCAAGGCCTCCGGCGAGATCATCGAGGACGAGGACACCGCCGAGACCGTCGAAAAGATCGTGTCCTGGCTCGACGAGAGGAAGCTGATCTAGATGGCCAACATCCTGGTCTACGCGCTCCACTACGAAGGCGCGATCAACAAGAACTCACTGGGCGCCGTCTCCGAGGGCGCCAAGCTCGCCGCCGAGTTGGGCGGCGAGGCGCATGCGATCCTCGTTGGCGAGGGCGTTCCACAGGACCTGGCCGCTTCGCTTGGCAACTACGGCGCCAAGAAGGTGCTCATCGCCGAGGGTCCCGAAGGGCTCGCCCAGCCGGTCGTTGACGCGATGGGCGCGGCGATTTCAAACGGTGACTACAAGTACGCCCTGTTCGGCGGAGGCCTGCTCGGCTTCGAGATCGGCGCCGGCCTGGCCGCGCGCCTCGGCGCCGGTGTGGCGATGGAGGTCACCGCGGTTCGTGCCGAGGGCGGCGAGCTGATCGCCGAGCGACCGATCCTCGGTGACTCGGCCATCTCGGAAATCAAGTATCGCTCCCCCGTGGGGATCGTGATCGGGCGCCTCAACGCGTTCGAGATCAAAGAGAGCGGCGCCGGCGCGGCTCCCGTGGAGTCCGTCAGCTTTGAGCTCTCAGAGCACGCCAAGCAGGCCACGATGGTCACGCGCGGCGAACAGCGCGGGGCGGACGTCGACATCGAGGGCGCCGACATCCTCGTCGCCGGCGGACGCGGTCTCGGTAAGGCCGAGGGCTTCCAGCTCGCCGAGGACCTGGCGGCGGCGTTCGGCAACAACGCGGCGGTGGCCGCCACCCGTGCGGTTGTGGACGCGGGCTGGTACCCCTACGCGGCCCAGATCGGGCAGACCGGCAAGACGGTCTCCCCCAAGCTGTACTTGGCGGCGGGCATCTCCGGCGCGATCCAGCACAAGGTCGGAATGCAGTCCTCGGAGAACATCGTCGCGATCAACAAGGACTCCAACGCGCCGATCTTCGAATTCTCCGACCTCGGCATCGTGGGCGATCTGAACAAGATCCTGCCCAAGTTGACCGAGGCCGTGAAGGCCAAGAAAGCGTCGTAACCATGGGATCCGGGCGGATGCGTGAGAGAAAAGGAGCGTCAAGCGATGTCATCTAATAACGGCTCTCACAACGGGAAGGTCGTCCCAGCGGCCTTCCCGCCGCCCGTCGATCCTCAGAAGGAGTTCGTCAAGCACGGCCTCGACCCCGAGGACGAGCTGATCGAGGTCGGCGTGGCGATCGTCGGCGGCGGCACCGCCGGGTTGGCGTGCGCCAACCGCCTGTTGCAGCTGCTCGGCGACGATCCCGAGACGATGGAGCGCCTTGGGGAAGTGCCGGTCGCGGTGGTCGAGAAGGCCAAGACCTGCGGTGGGCACAACCTCTCCGGCGCGGTCGTACGCCCGGGTGCTCTCGAAGAGCTGTTCCCGGACATGACCCGTGAGCAGTGGCGTCAAGAGGGCTTTGCTTTCGGTGAAGTCACCAAGGAGGCCGTCTACCTGACGCCCACCTCGAAAATGTCTGTCCGCATCCCCACACCGCCGCCATTCAAGAACCACGGCAACGAGGTCATGTCCGTCTCCGCCCTGGCCCGCTACCAGCAGCAGCAGGCCGAGGAAGCAGGCGCCTACATCCTCACCGAGACGGCCGCCACCCAGCTCGTCGTCGACGACGGCCAGGTGGTCGGCGTGCGCTCCGGCGACAAGGGCCGCGGCAAGGACGGCGAGGAGCTGGGCAACTTCGAGCCAGGCACCGACATCAAGGCGCACGCGACCGTGCTCGCCGAGGGCTGCTGGGGTCACTTGACCGGCGCCGCGATCCGCGAGTTCGACCTCGCCAAGGGACGCGAGCCGCAGGTCTGGGAGCTTGGCGTGAAGGAGGTCTGGAAGGTCCCCAAGCCGCTCGACCGCCTGATCCACACGATGGGTCCCTGGCCCCTGAAAATCTCCTCCAAGTACGGTCAGATCGGCGGCACCTGGATCTACCCGATGAAGAACGAGAAGACCGGCGAGGACATGGTCTCGATCGGCTTCGTGGTCGAGCTTGACTACGCCGACGCGACAACCTCCGCCCACGATCTGCTGCAGACGTTCAAGACGCATTCGCTGGTGCGCTCGATCCTCGAGGGCGGCGAGCGCGTCGCCTGGGGCGCCAAGGCGCTGCCCGGCGGCGGCTACTGGTCGATGCCCAAGCTCTCGATGCCCGGGGCTGTGCTCGTCGGCGACTCTGGCGGCATGGTCGACACGATGGCGCTCAAGGGCGTGCATCACTGCATCAAGTCGGGAATGCTCGCCGCCGAGTCGATCTACGCGGCGATCAAGCGCGGCTCCAGCGACTTCTCCGATTACGAGCAGGCGATCGAGAGCTCTTCCGTCGGCAAAGAGCTGTGGGAGGTCCGCAACGCACGCCAGCCCCTGCAGAAGGGCTTGTTGCTGGGCGGACCCCTGTCCGGCATCCAGCAGATCACCAAGGGCAAGCTCCCAGGTCGCGCCGACTGGCACCGCAACGATTCGATCCCCGTGTTCGTCGGGAACACCAAGGATGTGTACGTCAAGCCAGACGGCAAGTACACCTTCGACAAGCTCTCCTCGGTGTTCATCACCGGCAACGCCACGCGCGACGACGCCCCCAACCACATCCGCGTGCAGAAGCACGTCCCGCGCGAGATCGCCGAAACATGGCGCTGGATGTGTCCCGCGGGCGTATACGAGATCCCCGAGGACGCGCCGGAGACGGGTACGGTCGACGTGATCGTCAACTACACCAACTGCGTGCAGTGCGGCGCGATCACCGCCAAGGGCGGGCGCTTGACCACGCCAGAGGGTGGAGACGGGCCTCTCTACCAGATCACCTGAGAGCCGCACCGGTTCCAACCAATTCACCCAATCGTCTGTGGTTTCCGAAACCACAGACCCCTATCGGTGTTAGGGGCTTTTGAATGGCAAGGACGTTTCATCTCATGCGGGCCGCGAAAGCGGCGACGATCGGCGGCTGCGTGCTGGCTCTGCTCCTTGGGGGGCAGGCCGCTTCGGCGAGCACGATCACGGATGGGGCGGCCACCGTTGGGATCGAACAGTGCGTGACCTCGACGGTGCAACTGGAACGCTCGGCCACGTTCACCGCCCAGATGAACGCCACGAATGCGACCCAGAAGATGGCAATGCGCCTGGAACTGCAGCAGCGCCTGCACGGGGAAAACGAATTCCACACGCTTGTGGCCCCCGGCTTCGGTGTGTGGCGCACCTCTGAACCGGGCGTGAAGATCTACAAGTACGTCAAGCAGGTCACCAACCTGGACGCCCCCGCGGCCTACCGCGTGCTCGTGCGCTTCCGCTGGATCGGCGAATCTGGACGCCTGCTCAAGCACGACGAACTGCACACGCCTCGCTGTGTCGAGTCCACCCTGTCTGAACAGGTCACCCAGGCCCCGACTGCTCCGGGCGCCTGAGGGCGCTAGAATGCTTGAACGATGAAGGCTTCGATCCACCCAAACTATGTCGAGGCGCACGTGCGCTGCATGTGTGGCAACGAATTCACCACGCGTGCTACGCAGGATGAGATCCACGTAGAGGTGTGCTCCAACTGCCACCCGTTCTACACGGGCCGCCAGAAGCTGGTGGACACGGGTGGACGCGTCGAGCGCTTCCAGCGCAGGGTCGCCAAGGGCCGTCAGCACAAGGCGCAGACGGCCGGCGCTCAGGCACAGGCTCGCCCCCAGTAAGACGATGTCCTCTCGACCGGGTGCCGGTGGGAGGGTGCACCCCGAGGGCACGATGCAGGTCAGCAGTCTGCAGGCGACCGCGAGCGCACACGCGACCCGGCCCGCCGATACGAGTGCGGTGGGGGAGCTGCCCGACGGCGAGCTGACCGCGCGCCGCGACGCCCCGCTCGGG
>JBAURN010000064.1:0-4762 GCA_049581225.1 Solirubrobacteraceae bacterium | reverse complement strand
GCACACGGTCCCACGTTTCTGCTCGACGCGATCGCGGCCAGGGCGTTCAGCCGTAAGCCGCGCCGCTGAGCCGGCGCTCGCCGGAGCGGGCGCGCCGGCGAGGCTTGGCAAGGAGAACCTGCACGTCGCCGATGCGCCGCTCGGCGAAGCCGGCCTCGCAATAGCTCAGGTACAGACGCCAGATGCGTTGGAAGCGCTGGTCGTAGCCGAGCTCGGCGAGCCGGTCGAGATTGGCCTCGAAGTTGGCGCGCCAGTGGCGCAAGGTCTGTACGTAGTGGGAGGTGATGTCCTCGATCTGCTCCAAGCGCATGTCGGTGCGCCGGCGCACCTCGCGCTCGATCACGCCGAGCGAAGGAAGGCACCCGTTGGGGAAGATGTAGGTGTTCATGAAGCTGCGCGAGGCCTTCTCGACCTCGTAGGCGCGGTCATCGATGGTGATCGCCTGCAACAGCATCGCCCCGTCGGGTGCGAGCAAGCGCGAGCAGTGATCGAAGAACGTGCCGAAGTGCCGCCAGCCCACCGCCTCGATCATCTCGATGGAGACGAGCTTGTCGTAGCTACCGTGCAGGTCGCGGTAGTCCTCGAGTAGAACCTCGACCCGATCCTCGAGTCCGGCGCGTTTGATTTGCGCAAGCACGTGGCGATGCTGTTCTTGGGAGATCGTGGTGGTGGTGACACGACAGCCGCGCGTACGAGCCGCATGGAGGGCGAACGCGCCCCAACCGCTGCCTATCTCAAGAACATGCTCGCCGGGACGCAGGTCTAGCTTCTCGCATACCTGCTCCAACTTGGCCAGCGACGCCTGCTGCAAGCTCATCCCGGGATGCTCGAACAGGGCACACGAATAGGTCATGGTGGGGTCGAGGATGAGCTCGAACAGCTCGTTGCCGAGGTCGTAGTGGGCGGCTATGTCGCGGCGGCGGCGGCGGCGGGTGTTCGCGTTGATCGAGGCGCGGACTCGCTGCGCCGGCACCAGCACGGGGGCGAGGCGGGCGCGCAACCGATCGAGTGCGCGGGCGTTGCGGGCGGCAACACGCACCACCGCGGTCGGGTCGGGTGAGTCCCACAGGCCCCGGGCGTACGCCTCGGCGAGTCCGTTGCTGCCACGCAGCAGCTGCCGCCAAGCTTGTGGGGAGCGCACGTTGACGGTCGCGTGGGGGGAGCCTTCGCCAAACCTCGCCGCCGGGCGAGAAGGCTCCAGCACCGTGAGAGCGCCCGAATGGATACGTCGTAGCAGCGCGTGTGAGACAGCGCGAGCCAGGCTGCTCCTCATGCTGCCCTCCCCACGCCGGGATGAGGATAGGTGGGTGCGCCCCTCAACTTCAGACGTACCGCCTGACCGTAGATCAAGGCCAAGGTCCGCAGCGCGGCGGCCGGATAACGCGCGCTCATTCGAGCCAGCGTCGAGCTCGTCAGCTCCTGGCGGCGCATCGACAGCGTGGCGTCGAACACGGGGCGTCCTTCGCGAGAACTTGCGATGTGCACCGCAAGGGTCTCGCCGGGCGTGGTCAAGCGCCACTCGTAGCGAGCGTCCATGCCCATGAACGGCGATACGTGAAGGGCCTTGGCGAAGTTGCCCGCGAGTACCGGCGCCGGTTCTCCCTTTCGCTCGAGCACATAGGCGTGGCGCTCTCCCCATGGCGTGTTCGTAACCTCGGCTACAGTCGCCCGCACGCAGTCGGCCGACTCGTCCATGCAGTAATAGAAGCTGACCGGATTGAAGCAGTGTCCGAACGTGTTCAGGTTCGCGAGCAGACGGATTGGGCCGGCCGGCCGCAGGGCCGTCCGAGCTGCCACCAAGTCGCGTACCGAGCGAGCCAGTGGCACGGACTCCTCACCGAGGTAATCGCGGCGGCGAAATCGCGCCATGCCGGCACGAGCGGCCAGCAGGCGCCCACCCAGCAAAGTGGGCAACTCGTCCAGATCGATGTAGGCGAGAGCCAGCCGGTAGCGGAACTCCCTCCGGGGCTCAAGCAGACGCCGGTGGCGGATGCTGCCTTGATAGATGGCGCTCACACTCATAGCTCTACCCCGAAACGCCGACCCACAACGAGGGCGCTGGCGACCCCGTCCTCGTGGAAGCCCCACCCCCAATAGGCGCCGCAGTAGTGGGTGCGGTTGCGCCCGCTGATCTCGCCGTGGCGCGCTTGAGCGCGAACGCCCTCGGTTGTGTACACGGGATGGGCGTAGGGGATCGTGCGGATCACCCGGTCGGGATCGATCGCGGCGGTACGGTTGAGCGTCACGCACAACTCGCGCTCGGCTGCCAAGGACTGCAGGCGATTCATGTGGTAGGTGACGGCGGTGCGTTCGGTATGGGTGTCGAGCAGGTGATAGTTCCAGCTCGCCCACGCGCGACGACGGCGCGGGAGCAAGCCGGCGTCGGTGTGCAAAACGGCCTCGTTGGCCTGGTAGGGAAACGCGCCAAGGACTTCGTGCTCACGAGTGTCGGCGTCGCTCAGCATCGCCAAAGCCTGGTCGGAGTGAGTCGCGATCACGACCTCGTCGAAGCGCTCGGGCTCCCCACCGCGCGGCTGGACCAGCACGCCGTCATGGAGTCTTTCGATCGAATCCACCGGAGTGGCCAGGCGCAGGCGATCGCGCCAGGGCGCCACCAAGGCACGCACGTAGTTCTGGGAGCCGCCCTCGACAGTGCTCCAACGCGGCCGACCCGTGAAGGCGAGCATCCCGTGGTTGTCGAAGAACTCGGCGACGAAGCGCGCCGGGAAGCTCCACATCTGGCGAGGGTCGGCCGACCACACCGCCGACACTTGGGGGACGATTACGCGCTGCACGAAAGCCTCGGAGAAGCGGTGCTCGGCAAGCCACGCGGCCAGGGATATGTCGCCACCGGCACCCGCCAGGAGCTCGCGCGCGCGGCGGTTGAAGCGCGCCAGGTCGGCGATCATGCGGTGAAACCAGGGAGTGGCGAGATGGGCGCGCTTGGCGAAGAGGCCGTTGGGGGACGCGCTGTTGTACTCGAAGTCGCCGCGCCCGTCGCTCACGCCGAAGCTCATGCTCGTCGGCTTCGCCGCCACGCCGAGCTGACCCAGAAGGCGTTCGAAATTTGGGTAGTTGCGGTCGTTGAACACCATGAAGCCGGTGTCCACGTGGTGAGTCTGATTGGGGGTGTCGACGCGAACCGTGTGGGCGTGTCCGCCCGCGTAGCCACCCGCCTCGAACACGGCGATCTCGTGGTTGCGATGGAGCAGGCGGGCGGCGACCATGCCGGAGACGCCCGCTCCGACGATCGCGATCCTCACGGCTTGGCCTGCGTGTCCATACTGGACATTCGCAGGATCCGCGCGCGTGGATCAGTGGGTCAGGTGAGCGTCAGGCCGCCCCGCGCTCGGGTCAGGCGAGGCCCAGGTAGTTTTGGAAGCCGCTGGTGAGCGTCAGGCGGTCTTGGCAAACCGTGCTTCGACGCCGTCGAGCAGCTCCCAGTTGCCCCGCAGGGCAGCGGTCGCTCGCTCGACCATGCGGTCGGCCATGGCCTGGTTCTCCGTCTCCTCCGCGCCCACCAGCTCGGCAATCAACTCGCGTGCCTGGCGGGCGTGCTCGACGTCGAGCGTGGCGTGCAACTGGAAGTACTCGACGGCGGGGCCTTCGGGGCGATAGCCGTAGCGTTCGGTGAGCCCCTCGAGCTTCGTCTTGGCGATCTCCGGCTGGCCGGCCTCGATCGCATACAGGACAGCGAGATGCTCAAGGGCGCCCTCGCCCGCGGTCCAGGCACGCGCACACCGGTCGGTCTCACTCAGCGGCTCGCGCGAGGAGCCGCCATCGATGCGCTCGTCCGCGGCCGCGGCGACGAACCGGTCCCACAGCGCGACGTGGGAGCGCTCCTCGGCCGCGTGGCGCTCGAGGCCGGCGCGATGGTGGGCGTCCGCCTCGGTGGCGAGAGCCTCTGAAGCTTCGGCCAAAGCGATCACCGCGTGGCGGTACTCGCCCGCGTAGAAAGCAAGCTCCTCGGCGCTCAACTCGCCTGCCGACCAGCGCTGGTAGAAGGGGTGCTCGAGCACGTTGTGGGCGCTCCTGGCTTGGTCGATCCGGGCTAGTACGTCCATCGTGATCCCTTTCGGTGCGGTGGTCTGGTGGGGGCGCCATGCGAGCGCCCTCAAAGTATTGCGGGCCGACCGGCCATCAGCGGCGAGGGGCTACGGGACGGTGAGCTTGCCTTCCACGCCGGAGTGGCTGGGCGCGGCTTGACTGTTTCCGCTCCCGGGCCGCTGAGGGTCCCGGGAGTGTTGTCACGACCGGCGTGATCTGTCCGTCAGGGAAACCTGACTTGTATTGCCTTGCGCAGGATCTTGCGTTGTTTGCCTCTCGTGGGCGTGAATCGTAGTTGGATTGTGGTGTGCAGTGTGCCTGCGTGTTGCTCTGCGAGCTTCAAGGTCAGCGTTCCGCGTCCTGCTGCGCTCTTGTGGTTCTTGGTGAGTCCGTTGGCGGTGGCTGTGAGTTTCCCTGCTTGTGGTACCGCGACTGTGAGCGTGACTGTCCGGTGGCTGATTTTGTGTGCTAGTACGGTGAGCGTGTTGGGGCATCCCTGCACTTCGACGCGGGTGTTCTGTTTGAGTGTCGCGCCGTTTTGCGCGCCGAACGTTGTCGGCATGATCAGGTCTGTTTGGCAGAGGTTCCTGTTCGCCGCGAGCGCTGAATATTTACCCTCGGGTAGCGTCAGTTCGAACGTGCTGACCGGTACGTCCGGGACCTGCTTGAACGTCGATGACGTGATCCCGGTCTTACTGATGAACGTTTCGCCCTG
>JBAURN010000063.1:0-11078 GCA_049581225.1 Solirubrobacteraceae bacterium | reverse complement strand
GCCATGCGCTCGTGGACGAGCGTGTCGCCCGCCAGCTCTCCCAGCAGGAGAAGGCCCGCAGAGCCACCTTCGCCGTCCACAACGACGGCAGCGAGGCGGACTTGCGGCGCGAGCTGGCCGGGGTGCTTGCGAAGCTATCCGGATGAGCCTCGTCTGCACCCGCAGGGAACCATGCCCCTCGATAGGGACATGGGTTGACGAGGGGCACGATGTCGGCACGGGATCGCACCTCCCGTCGAAGACATGGGTTGGGGGAGTGGGATGAGTTACACGCGCTATTCGGCTGCCCCGCGCGGGCGGGGCCGTGCACGGGGCAGCCGTGCGGCGAGGCGGTCTCCCGGCCGCTCGCTCGTACGAATGGTGGTTGGGCTGGCGCTCACCGTGGTGCTTATCGCTGTGGTCGCCTCGCGTCTTCAGCATATGGCCAGCAATTCGGGCTTGCCGCTCAGTGACGCGTCTGTGATCCGCGAACAGGCCGCCGACAAGCACCTCGACCCGGCGCTGATCGCGGGCGTGATCTATGCCGAGACGAAGTTCGACCCGCGCACCTCCTCGGCGGGGGCTCTGGGACTGATGCAGATTCTGCCTACGACGGCCGACTACATCGCGCACCTGTCCGGTGGCTTTCGCTTCACGACCAGCGATCTAGCGACGCCGAAGATCAATGTGGCCTATGGCAGCTGGTATTTGCGCTATCTGCTCGACCACTACGAGGGCAATGAGATGGAGGCTGTGGCCGCTTACAACGGAGGTTTGGCGAATGTGGATGGGTGGGTGGCCAAAGCGCGCGAAGAAGGGCGTCAATTGACCACCGCCGACATTCCGTTCCCCGAGACCCAGGCGTATGTGCGGCGGGTGCTGCACGCTCAGGCCGAGTATCGCTCCATCTATGCGCGCCAGCTCGGGCTAACGTAGAGGGCGATGCCGCCCTTCAAGCTCGACCCGGTCTTCACCCCCACCGCCGACCAGCCCAAGGCGATCACTTCGCTGTCCGAGGGAGTGCGCGAGGGCGAGCGCTTCCAGACGCTGCTGGGGGCTACCGGGACCGGTAAGACGATGACGATGGCCGGGGTGATCCAGGAGGTGCAGAAGCCGGCGCTCGTGATTGCTCACAACAAGACGTTGGCGGCGCAGCTGTGCAACGAGTTCAGGACGTTCTTCCCAGAGAACGCGGTCGAGTACTTCGTGTCCTATTACGACTACTACCAGCCTGAGGCGTACGTCCCCAGCAGGGACCTGTATATCGAGAAGGACTCGGCCATCAACCAAGAGGTGGACCGGCTGCGCCACGCGGCGACAGCCGCTGTGTTCGCCCGGCGCGACGTGATCGTGGTGGCGTCGGTCTCTTGCATCTACGGCCTGGGCTCGCCAGAGACCTATGAGATGAACATGCAGATTCTGCGCCGCGGGGAGGAGATCGACCGCGACAAGCTGTTGCGCAAGCTCGTGTCGATCCAGTACACGCGCAATGACAGCGTCTTGGCGCGTGGCACATTCAGGGTGAAGGGAGAGACGCTCGAGGTGTTCCCCGCGTACGCTGAGACGGCGTTCAGGGCAACCTTGTTCGGCGATGAAGTCGAGCGCTTGCAGCACTTCGATCCGCTCACGGGGGAGTTGATCGAAGACGACATCGAGCACGTCGCGATCTGGCCGGCGACGCACTACAACGTCAAGGAGGGCACGATCGAGGATGGCGTGGCCGCGATCGGCAGGGAACTGAGCGAGCGCTGCGAGGAGCTCGAGCAGGAAGGCAAGCAGCTCGAGTCGCACAGGTTGAGGCAGCGCACCCAATACGACATGGAGATGTTGCGTGAGATGGGCTTTTGCTCGGGCATCGAGAACTATTCGCGGATCCTCGACGGTCGTAAGCCCGGCGAGCGGCCTTACTGCTTGATCGACTATTTCCCCAAGGATTTCGTGTGTTTCATCGACGAGTCCCACCAGACTGTGCCCCAGATCGGGGGAATGTTCGAGGGCGATCGCTCGCGTAAGCGCACGCTTGTCGACTATGGCTTCAGATTGCCGAGCGCGATGGACAACAGGCCGCAGACATTTGACGAGTTCCTCTCGATCACACCGCAGCTGGTGTTCCTGTCGGCTACGCCCGGCGAATACGAGCGCACGCGTTCGCAACGGATCGTAGAGCAGATCGTCAGGCCTACGGGGGTCGTGGACCCGGAGATCGACGTGCGCGAGACCAAGAATCAGATCGATGACCTGATGAACGAAATCCGCAAGCGAGTGGACGCGAACGAGCGGGTGCTGGTGACCACGCTCACGAAGAAGATGAGCGAGGACTTGTCGCAATATCTGATCGAGATGGGCTTCAAGGTGCGCTACCTGCACTCGGAGATCGACACGCTCGAGCGCATCCAGATCATTAGGGACCTAAGGCTCGGTGAGTACGACGTGCTCGTGGGCGTGAACCTGCTGCGCGAGGGCTTGGACTTGCCGGAGGTCTCGCTGGTGGCGATCCTTGACGCCGACAAGGAGGGTTTCCTGCGCGGTGAGACCTCGCTGATCCAGACGATCGGCAGAGCAGCGCGCAACGTGAAGGGCAAGGTGTTGATGTACGCCGACAAAGAGACCAAGGCGATGAAGGCGGCGATCGAGGAGACTGACCGCAGGCGCGAGATCCAGGTCGCCTACAACGAGGAGCACGGGATCACCGCGTCGAGCATCGTGAAGGGCATCTCTGACATCGCCGAGTTCCTGCAGGCCGAGTCGAAGGTGCCCAAGGGTCGTCGGCGCAAGAACGCCACGCGGGCCAAGGCCACAGAGATGCCAAACCACGAGCTGGAGAAGATGATTGTCGAGCTCGAGGAGGAGATGATCGCCGCGGCCGACGATCTCAGGTTCGAGTACGCGGCCCAAGTGCGCGACGAGATCAGGGAGCTCCGGCGCGAGCTACGTGATGTGCAGGCGGTCGAGGGTCCTGGCGGCGCGAGCGAGGGCGTGGAGACCCCGGACGACAATGCCGCAGAGGCAGAGCCGGAGATAGTGGAGGCTCCGTCCGGCGAGGTTGCATAGGATGGGGATCGTGGAGCTGGACCGCCAGGTGATCGAGAGGCGCGACTTCCCGATCGTGCGCCGCGGGTATGACCCGACAAGCGTGGACGCTCACCTGCGGGCCCTCGCGGCCGACGTGGAGGAGCTGCGCCTGCAAGCACAGAGCCGCGGAGGAGATTCGTTGGCCGCCGTGGCCGGCACGCAGGTGCAAGGCATCTTGGAGGCGGCCCAGGCGACGGCCGAGACGATCGAGCGCGAGGCCGCTCAGGCCGCCCAGGCCACGCGGGCCGACGCCGATGCCGACGCGCGACGCATTCGTGACGAGGCGATCGCGCGCGCCCAGGAGCGTGTGGCGGCGGTCTCGCAGGCGACCGAGGTGCTGTTGGCGCGGGTCGCGACGATGGACGGCGAGACCCAGACACTGGTTGAGAGTTTGCGAACCGGAGCAGGTCGGTTGGCTAACGACCTGGCGGAGGTCGAGGGCAACATGAGCGTCCTGTATGACGCCGCCGCGGGACGCACCGAGGTTGGTGGGAGCACTCAGAGCGTTGCGCCGGTGACGGAGCCCGAGGTGCGGTACGTAGCCGCGGACGATATGCCTGTCGTGGCTGCGCCGGCCCCGCCTCATGAAGCTCCGTTCGCGCAGCCACCCGGCGACTCGCACGAAGGGATGCAGGGCGACCCCTACGCGGGCGTGGTCCAGGGAGGGGCGGTCCAGTGGGAGCGGGATGAGCATGGGCAGGAGCCATCTCCTCCGCCCGCGAGTCCGGCTGAACCGGCGGTTGCCTCCTCCTCCTCCTCCGAGGATCTTGACGGAGCCCGGCTGGTCGCGCTCAACATGGCGCTCAACGGCGACTCCCGCGAGGAGACCGGCCAATACCTGGCTGAGAACTTCGCGGTGTCCGATCGCGAGCGGCTGCTCGACGAGGTTTACGCGGCGATAGAAGGCTGACGAGCTGGACGCGGGCCCTCTCCCGGTCCGATGCCCGGATCAGGCGCTCGATCGACTCAGCCGGAAGTGATTGTCGGCTCCCCCGAATAGGGCAGGCCGGCAGCGCCCCGCAACGCCATGTTCTGGTGCTTGGTGACGTACCAGTAATGGATGATCGCGGGAATGATCAGGATGCCTCCGGGGAAATAGAGCAGAAAGGCGACGGTCGGATTGATCTGCTCCTGGCGCTCGATGCCCACAAGACGCTGTGTGCGCTTGATGCGCTGCCCGTAGTTGTAAACGGATAGAAGCGGAGGCACGATCAGCCAGCCACCGATGAGCACGGCCAGAACCGACTGGGCGGGACTCGAATGGGCCAGATTCTGATCGTCCTCGACAATGCCGATGTCCTTCAGCTCATCGTTGACGAAGTAGTACCAGCAGAAGTAGTAGATGCTCAGCGTTATGACGGCCAAGCCGAAACCGACCCAGAAGCTCCTGATCTTGCCAGTTCCGCCTCTACCGAACTCGACTTCTTGCGCCATCTTTCCTCCTCGACTCAGTAGTTGCCGGAGACGAGATCCCAGGCGCGGCGCAGCTTGTTCGACAGTTTTGAGCTGGCGTCGGTTGGATCGTCTTTCAAGACCGCGGGGTTCTCGCTTGGCTGGGGCAAGGCGCCGCAAGCGGTGGCATCGAGCTTGAGCGTGACCGCCCGCTCGTGGATAGCCTCGATGTCCTCAGCGTCCGCAAAGCGGTGGCCGCCTGGCCCCTCGCGCTCGTCGATCACGATCCCGTCGAACACGTCCTCCTCGGGCACACTCAGGACGTGTGTGACCGAGCCGACGTGCTCGCCATCGCTGCTGTAGACCGGCGTGCCGGGCTCGAGTGCTACATAGGAAATCGGTAGACCGGGGTCGGACATGGGCGGAGCATATCGTTGTCGAGTTGGACTCACCGGCGGTGGGCTCGTCTCCTATCGATAGGGTGCCCGCGTTTAGTAGGGTGCCGTCAGGCCCTCAAACATCGGAAAGTGCCGCACGTTCATCGTGAGTAGGTCCGCGTCCACCACGATGGCTGTGGCGGCGATCATGTAGTCGATGCCGTCAATGCCGCTGTGGGCTTTGCGGTGCTTGCGTGCCAGTGCGCCGGCTGTGCGTGCGATTTCCTCGTCTACCGCCAGCCAGATGAGCGAGGAGGAGAAGTGCTCCAGCGCATCGTTCTCGCTTGGTCTTGCGCCCGCCAGTAGCTCGAACCTCATGAGCTCGCTGGCCACGAGGGCTTGGCCTTCGTCGATATGGCGCTTCAGCAGCTCTACGGCGACGGGCACGCCACGAAGATGGTCGATCGCGACCGACGTGTCTAGGAGCTTCAATTCAGGCCGTGTCTGCGCAGGCGGTCGTTTAGGTCGCCACGGCGGGCCTCGACATACTCGGCGCCAGTGAAGTTTCGGTCCTTCCAAGAGCCTGCGCTCGCTTGTAGGGCTCGAAGACGGTCGGCTTTCGTCTTCAGGCCATAAGACTCACGAACCGCCCGCCGGATCAACTCTGAGCGCGAAGCGCCGGCGACGCGTGCGGCATTGTCCAAAGCCTCGAGTTCTTCCTCGCCTATGTATATCTGGGTGCGTGGCATGACATCATCATACACCACATGGTGTATAGATTGGATCGAACAGACGAACGTCTGTTCGCGTCAATACAATGAGTTCGACATGCCCCAAAACAACAGGATCGTCGTAAGCGGCGCGCGCGAGCACAACCTCAAGGACATCTCCCTGGAGCTGCCCAGGGACGCCCTGGTTGTCATAACCGGCCTATCGGGATCGGGCAAGTCGAGCCTTGCCTTCGACACCATCTACGCGGAGGGCCAGCGGCGCTATGTGGAGTCCCTGTCCGCCTACGCGAGGCAGTTCCTGGGACAGATGGACAAGCCAGACGTGGACTCGATCGAGGGTCTCTCGCCGGCGATCTCGATCGACCAGAAGACGACCTCGCGCAACCCACGCTCGACGGTGGGCACGGTCACCGAGATTTATGACTACCTGAGGCTCCTGTGGGCGCGGGTGGGCAAGCCCCACTGCCCGATCTGCGGGCGCCCGATCCAGGGGCAGTCGGCCGAGCAGATCATCGACCAGGCGATGGGCTTGGCCGAGGGGACGCGCTTCATGGTCTTGGCTCCGGTTGTGAGGGGCCGCAAGGGCGAGTACGGCAAGCTGCTCGAGGAGCTGCGCGCCGACGGCTTCGCGCGCGTGAAGATCGACGGGCGCATCCGGATGCTCGAGGAGTCGATCGTCCTGGACAAGCGCTACAAGCACGACATCTCGGTCGTGGTCGATCGCTTGGCGATGCGCCACGACATCCGCAAGCGCCTGGCCGACTCGATCGAGGCCGCGGTCGGCTTGGCGGACGGTCTCGTCGAGATCGAGATCGTAGGGTCTTCCCGCGCGAGTGTGGATGGGGGAGGGGCGGGCGTGCCTTCCGCGGACGATGGCCAATCTCATTCATCCGGCGCCCTTGGCGTGAAGGCGGCGAATGCCCAGATCGTGCCGGGCGCCAAGCCAGATCCCGGAACCCTGTTCACTTTTTCCGAGAAGTTCGCCTGTCCCGAGCACGGACCGTCCTTGGTCGAGCTGGAGCCGCGGATCTTCTCTTTCAACTCTCCCCACGGGGCCTGCGAGCGGTGCACGGGTCTTGGCTCGCAGATGGTGATCGACCCCGACCTGGTCGTGCCCGACCCGAGCCTGTCGGTCGGCGAAGGGGCGATCGCTCCTTGGGCCAACAGCGCCTCCAACTACTACGAGCAGGTCACCGAGGCGATCGCCAAGCGCTACAAGGTGGATCTGAGTGTTCCCTGGGAGGAGCTTTCGCAAGAGCACCGCGACCTGTTCCTGTCGGGCACGAACGGGGATCCCCTCCAAATCACCTACCGGAACCGCTTCGGGCGCACCCGCTCATATGGCACGCGCTTCGAGGGCGTCCTGGCAAATCTGCAGAGGCGCTATCGCGAGACCGACTCCGAGTGGACGCGCGAGAAGATCGAGGAGTTCATGTCCTTGCGCGCCTGCCCTGAGTGCGGCGGCGCACGCCTGCGACCCGAGTCCAGGGCGGTCTTGGTGGCGGGCACCCGGATCGAGGACTTCTGCGCGCTCTCCGCGCGTCGGGCTTTGGCCTGGCTCGAGCAGGTCGAGCTGTCTCAGACCGACCGGCACGTGGCGCGCCTGATCTTGCGTGAGATCGCCGAGCGCCTCCAGTTCTTGGAGAACGTGGGCATCGGCTACCTCTCGATGGACCGAGCCGCCTCCACCTTGTCCGGTGGTGAGGCTCAGAGGATTCGTCTGGCCACCCAGATCGGCTCCTCGCTGGTGGGCGTGCTCTACATCCTCGACGAGCCTTCGATCGGCTTGCACCAGCGCGACAACGAGAAGTTGATCGCCACTTTGGAGCGCCTGCGGGACCTGGGCAACACGGTGATCGTGGTCGAGCACGACGAGCAGACGATGCGCTCCGCCGATCATCTCGTCGACCTGGGACCGGGCGCGGGCGAACACGGCGGCTGGATCGTGGCCGAGGGCACCGCCGCGAAGGTGCAGAAGGTGAAGGAGTCATTGACCGGCCAGTTCTTGGCGGGCACGCGCACGATCGAGGTTCCGTCCGAGCGCCGTACTCCGAGCGGCTACGTGGAAATCTTGGGGGCCTCCCAGCACAACCTCAGGGATGTCGACGTGCATGTGCCCCTGGGGACTTTGACGTGTGTGACGGGAGTGTCGGGCTCGGGCAAGTCGACCTTGGTCAACGAAGTCTTGTACAAGGCGATCGCCAACCGCCTGCACCGGGCACGCCAGCGCCCGGGTGCCCATCGGGCGATCAAGGGCCTCGACCAGCTCGACAAGATCATCGCCGTCGACCAGTCCCCGATCGGGCGCACGCCTCGCTCGAACCCGGCCACGTATACCGGGCTGTTCGATGTGATCAGGGATCTCTTCTCAAAGACCCAAGAGGCACGTGCCAGGGGCTACAAGCCGGGTCGCTTCTCCTTCAACGTGAAGGGAGGGCGCTGTGAGGTGTGCAGGGGAGACGGGCAGATCAAGATCGAGATGCACTTCCTGCCCGACGTATACGTGCCCTGCGAGCAGTGCGACGGGCGGCGCTACAACAGGGAGACCTTGGAGGTCAAGTTCAAGGGCAAGAGCATCGCCGAGGTCTTGGCCATGCCGGTCGAGGAGGCCTTGAAGTTCTTCGAGCACATCCCCAAGATCCGCCGGCGCCTTGAGACCCTGGACGCGGTGGGCCTTGGCTACATCAGGCTCGGTCAGCCGGCGACCACACTCTCCGGCGGTGAGGCTCAACGGGTAAAGCTCGCCACAGAGCTTTCGAAGGTGGCGACCGGCAGAACTCTGTACATCCTCGACGAGCCCACCACGGGCCTGCATTTCGCTGACGTGCAGCGACTCTTGGAGGTTCTGCAAAGGCTTGTAGATGCAGGCAACAGCGTGGTCGTGATCGAGCACAATCTGGACATCATCAAGTCCGCCGACCGCCTGATCGACATGGGCCCGGAGGGGGGAGAGGAGGGCGGCCTGGTGATCGCCGCCGGCACCCCAGAGGAGGTCGCGGCCGAGCGGGGCTCGCACACGGGCGAGTTTCTGCGTGAGCTGCTCGTGGCAAAACCCAAGGCCAAACCGCGCGCGAGGGCAGCGAAGACCAGGAAGGCGAGTACGAACGGCGCGTCGTCCAACGGTGCCTCGGCGGGGAAGCGGAAGGCCAAGTCGGCGGCGCGCGCGTGAGCGAGTTGGGCCGAAAGGCCCGGCTATGGGCTGTCAGATGGAGATGGTACGAGCACAACTCGCTGCCCTGGAACCGTGTGGCGATCCACCGCGAGTTCATGCGCAGGGAAGCCTTTGCTCGCTGGCCTGTGCACGGCAACGTTCTGGAGGCGCTGCGCGGGGGGCGCTTGGAGATCGGTCCCCACACGCTGTTCGAGCCGGGCGTTTGGATCACGCTGCCGGGCAGCGCGCGTGTGCGCATAGGCGAAGGCACATTTCTGAACATGGGTGTGATGGTGGCCGCCGAGCAACTGGTCGAGATAGGAGACCACTGCATGCTCGCCAACGGCTGCTTCGTCTCCGATGCCTCACACCGTTTTGACGACCCTGAGAAGCCGATCACTTGGCAGGGCTTCGACAGCAAGGGGCCGACCAGAATCGGGGACAACTGCTGGCTGGGGGCCAACGTGGTCATCACCAGCGGGGTGAGCGTCGGCGAGCGCTGCGTGATCGGCGCCAACAGCGTCGTCACCAAAGACATCGAGCCATTTTCGATCGCGGCGGGAGCGCCCGCGCGAGTGCTGCGAAAAGTCGAATACCCCGAGCGCCGAGTGTCGGATTGACGCAGGGGCCGCCGGACCGCGCAAATGGCGACCAGCGGCCCGATGCGTGGATCAGGCGAGCAGCGTGTGAAGCTCGGCCAGCTCGCCCGCGTCGATCGAGTATCCGTGCTCCGGGCCCGGATAGCGGCCTGAGCGCACGTCCTCGGCGTAGGCGCTGACCCCTGCGTCCATCTCCTGCTGGATGTTGGCGTAGCGCTTGACAAAGCGTGGCCCGAGGCCGTCGCGGATGCCGAGCAGGTCATGGAAGACCAGCACCTGACCGTCGGTATCCGGTCCGGCGCCGATCCCGATCACGGGCACGTCGAGGTGGGGCATCAGCTCCTTGGTGACGGCGCTCGGGATCGCCTCGAAGACGATCGCAAAGCAGCCGCTGCCTTGCAGGGCCAAGGCCTCTGAGGCGATTCGCGCTGCTGCCGCAGCGGTGCGGCCCTGGGCCTTCCAGCCGCCCAGCGCGGTCGAGCTCTGGGGGGTCAGCCCGACATGTCCCATCACGGGAATCCCGGCGCCAATGATCGCGCGGGCACGGCTCGCCGAGGCGGGACCGCCGCCCTCGAGCTTGACGGCGTCGCAACCGGCCTCCTTGACCATGCGTATGGCGCTGGTGACGGCCTGCTCATCGCTGACCTCATACGAGCCAAACGGCAGATCGCCGATCATCAGGGGAGTGTTCAGCCCGCGTCGCACGGCCCGCGCGAGCACAAGCATGTCGTCGAGGTCGACCGGCGTGGTCGAGTTGTAGCCGAGGATCGTGGTGGCGGCCGAGTCGCCGACGAGCACGAGATCCACGCCACCCGCCTCCGCGGCGCGGGCGCTCGGGTAGTCATAAGCGGTGACCATCACGAGCGGCTCGCCCAACCGCTTCTTTTCGGCGAGCAGGGGCAGTGTCATGGGCAAGCGCCCGGGGTCCCGCGGAACGGCGGCGCCGCCGATCGCGGCGCCTGGATGGGCAGGGTTGGGGTTGCTGGGATGACTTGACATGTGAGTCCTCTCTGACCCGGTTGACGCCCTGCTTTCAGCCCTGTGTCGCGGCCTCCAAAGGAGCCGCGGCGGAGCTGAGCAGGGTCGCCACCGCGTCGTCGACGGTGATGATGCGATTGGTCTTCGCCTCGACGTGCACCACGCGAGGCTCGTACTGCTCCATCTCCGCACGGTCGTACTGGCCGTAGGAGATGACGATGATCGTGTCGCCGCGATGCACCAAGCGCGCGGCGGCGCCGTTGACCGTGATCTCGCCTGAGCCGCGCTGCCCGGCGATCGTGTAGGTCTCAAAGCGGGCCCCGTTGTCCACGTCGACAACGTGAACCTGCTCGTGCTCGAGGATGTCCGCGGCCTCGAGCAGATCCTGGTCGATCGTGATCGAGCCGACGTAGTGAAGGTCGCAATCGGTCACGGTGGCCCGATGGATCTTGGACTTAAGCATTACGCGCTGCATATGGCTTGGGTCTCCCTGGAGGTCGCGGGTTCGAGGTGCACGGCAGGACGGTCGAGCTGCGTGGCAAGGCTTGTGGGACCTTCATCGGAATGGTCGATCTGCGCGACTGGATACAAGGTCACGTTGTCGATCAGGCGAGTGGAACCCACCTTGGCCGCGACGGCAAGCAGGGCGGGCTCGTCGAGCTCTTCGACGGGCTCGAGCGTGGAGGGGCTGACGAGCGCCACATACTCAGGCTCCACGTCGAGCTCGCTCATCGTGACGTACGCTATTGCCGTCAGCGCGTCGGCCGAGCGCTCCCCGTCCGCCACCGCCGCCGAGGTG
>JBAURN010000062.1:0-3508 GCA_049581225.1 Solirubrobacteraceae bacterium | reverse complement strand
GCCCGACAGCGTCCACGCCGCGAACACCACGATCAGAGCCCCCGCGCAAGCGAAAGCCAAGCCCGTGTGTTCCTGGGCGCCTGAGATCAAGCCGCGCCCGGCACCCAGGAAAGCCGTCGCCGGGTTGACGCTCGCCACGGCGTGGATCCAACCCTTCAGCAGCTCCAGCGGCACGTAAACGGGCGCCAAGAACAAGATCAAGAACACCGGCGTCTGCATCAACGGGCCCGCCTGGATCGAGCGGAAGCGGAAAGCCACGCCCGCCGCCCACCCGTAGCCGACCAAGACGAGCAGCGCAGCCAGCCCGTACAGCCCCACCAATTCGATCCCCTCGCCGGTCATCCTCATGCCCGCTATCAAGGCCACCCCCGTGACCACGCTGAGCGTGATCGCCGCCCTGCTCAGCGCGACCAACGCGTATCCCAACACGATCCCGCGCCTATCCTCGGCCGCCAACATCAGGCGGCGAGCAAAGCCGCTTTCGAAGTCGAAAGCCAGCGTGAAGCCCGTGAACAGCCCCGAGAACATCGCCGCCTGAAGCATCACGAAAACGAACTGAAAAGCGGTGTAGCCCGCCGGAAAGTGAAAGCCGGGGATCGATCCCAGCGCCGACAGTCCACCCGCGAAGCTCGCAAAAAACACGAGCGGGAACACCAGCGAAGGGATGAACAGGTCAGGCCTGCGCGTGTACGTGTGCATCCCTCGCCAAGCGATCGCCCAAGCCACTCCCCAAATCCCGCCGTGCGGCCCCTTCTCGCTCACGTGCGCTGCAACCTCGCCCTCAACGCCCCCGCCACGAGCATCAAGCCGACCGCCAGCAGAGCGCCCGCCACCGCGAAGCCACGCACCAGGGCGGTCGTGTCCCAGCCCAGGATGTACAGGCTCCTGAAGCCCTCGATCAGATAGGAGATCGGGTTCCACGTGGCGACCGTGTGAAACCAGCCCGTCTTCAACAGATTGCGCGGCAGGTTGCTCGACGACAGGAAGATGAACACGAAGAACAGCGGAAACAGCCCTTGCACCGCCTCGCCGGAGCCGGTTCGCAGAGCCGCCACGCAACCAAGCGCCCCAAATCCGCTCGCCGCCAAGGCGCCGAGCGCGATCAGCACCGGTACGCCCCAGCCGCCCGCCGCGATGTGGGCGCCCGCGATCACCCCCAACAGCACATAGATCGCCGACTGCAACGCCCCCAGCGCCGCGACCCCCACGAGCAGCCCGCCGATCAAAGAGACCCTTCGCATCGGCGTCAGCGCAAGCCTGTTGAAAAAGCCGCTCTCGATGTCCTCCGCCAGGTTCGTGCCCGTGTTGATCAGCGAGAACATGCCGCCCTGGATGAAGGCCACCGCGATCGCGAAGGAAACGTAGGAGCCGGTCGGAAAGCCCGGCAGGCGAGTCGCCGCGCGCAGCCCGCTCGCGTTCACCGCCAGCAGCATCGCCGGGAAGAAGATCACCGGGAACATCTGAAACGGCTGGCGCAGCGTCTTCAGCATCGAGCGCCGCGCCAGCGCCCCCACCTGTGTGGCGGTGCTCGCCTTCACGCCGCCACGGACTCGGCGGGCGAGCCCTCGGAATCGGCCTCGCCACCGTGATCGGCCGCCCCCTCCAGCGAGCGCCCGGTCTTCGCCAGAAACACGTCGTCGAGCGTTGGCGCGTGCAAGCGCAGGTCGGCCACCTTGATGCCCTCGGCGTCGAGCGCCCGCACGATCTCGGCCAAGTCGCCCACGCCCTCGGCAAGCTGCGCGGCCACGCCGCCCGCGGAGGCCGCCGTCTCCTCGCCGAAGCGATACAGCACGCCCGACAAGCGCTCGCGGTCGGCCTTCTCTTGCGGGATCGCCTCCACCGTCTGGCGGCCGATCTCCGCCTTCAGCGCGGTGGGCGTGCCCTCCGCCACGATCTTGCCGTGGTCGATGATCCCGACCCGGTCGGCCAGCACGTCGGCCTCCTCCAGGTACTGGGTGGTCAAGAAGACCGTGACGCCCTCGCCGGCCAAGCGCCGCACCTCATCCCACAGGGCCGCCCTGCTCTGGGGATCGAGGCCGGTCGTGGGCTCGTCCAAGAACAGCAGTCGTGGGCGATGCAGCAGGGCCAACGCGAGGTCCAAGCGACGCTTCATCCCGCCCGAGTACCCATTGACCTTGCGATCGGCCGCTTCGGTCAGCCCGACCCGCGCCAGCAGTTCGCTGCCGCGATCCTCGCGCTCGCTCTTGGGCAGCCCGTGCAGCGCGCTCTGAAGGCGCATGTGCTCGCGTCCGGTCAGGAAGGGGTCGAGCGCGGACTCCTGCAGCGACGCCCCGATCGCCCTGCGCACCTCGGGACCTTGGTGGACGACGTCAAGGCCCGCCACCCGCGCGCTGCCGGAGGTCGGCGGCAACAGGGTGGTGAGCACCAGCACGGTCGTCGACTTGCCCGCCCCGTTGGGTCCCAGAAAGCCATAGATCTCACCCGGCGCCACGCGCAGGTCGATCCCATCGACCGCCCGCACACCGCCCTTGAAGACCCTGACGAGCGACTGCACCTCGATGCCGTTGTGGAGATCCTCCATCGACACGACGTTATAGCCGCCCGGCGACGGAAACCCGCGCTCAGCGGCGACGGAGACGCGTGAGCCGGGTGTAACCCTCAGCGGTTGGGAGAGCGAGTGCTCGTGTCCCGAAACCGCGAACGGCTAAACGAGCAGGTCATCGGGCGAGCCGATGATGCGCAGGTGCTCGCTCACGCCCGCGATCGTGAACAGGCGCTGCACCTGATCGGATCCCTGAGTGAGGGCGAACTCCTTGCCCTCGCGGCGCGAGCGCTCGTGCGCGGCCAGGATCACTCGCAGGCCGGCCGAGTCCACGAACTGCAGATCTCCCAGGTCGAGCACGAGGATCGTGGGCGCGCTCGCCTCCACCTTGGCGATCTCCTCTTCCAGCATCGGCGCGCCAAGCAGATCAAGTTCGCCGTGCAGTCCCAGGACAACACGGTCCTCGCCCTGGCGGACCTCCACTCTCAAGTGCTCCCCAGCGATCGCCACAGCTAAATGTTACCGCTGGGCAGCGCCGGGTCGCATAGGCGAAGCCCGAGCAGCGCCAGATCGTCGCGCAAGCTCCCCGAGGCTCGCTCGAGCGCCTCGTGCTCGATCCGCTCCAGCAAAGCGTCCAAGCCAAGCGAGGGCGCCTGCTTGCACAACTCGATCAGCCCATCCTCGCCGAGCTGGGCGTGGGAGCGGCCGGCCTCCGGGATGCCGTCGGTGTAGAGCAGCAGCGTCTCCCCGGGCCGCAGCTCCACGCCTTCCTCGACCAGCTCCAGCTCGTCGAGCACTCCCAGCAGTGTCCCCGGGCGTCCTATCGGGCGCGCGTGACCGTCCACGTCGATCAACAGCGGCGGTGGATGCCCCGCCAAGGCAACCTTCAGCCGGGTTCGCTGGGCGGTCCTTTCGAGCGTCACCAGGCACACCGTGCACAGGTCCGCGCCGGGTGGCTGCAAGCGCAGGGCCCGATGCAACGTGTTCAGCATCTGCCCCGAGGTC
>JBAURN010000061.1:0-2364 GCA_049581225.1 Solirubrobacteraceae bacterium | reverse complement strand
TGCAACCCTACGGGCGAACCCCCGGCCGCCGGAGGCGGTGTGGCACCGTTCCCGGAAGGCACCGAAGAAAGCTTCGGAGTTTTCCGGAGTCGGCATCTGCTGACCGATGCCGGCCAGGTGTTCTTCGGAACGAAGGACGCGCTCGTGCCCTCCGATACGAACGGCGTGCTCGACGTCTACGAGTACGAGGCCGGCCACGTGTATTTGATCTCGAGCGGCACGAGCTCCTTCGAATCGAACCTGGAGGACGTGAGCGAAAGCGGCGATGTCGTGTTCTTCAGATCCGACCAGCAGCTCGTGTCGCAGGACAGCCAGGAAGGACAGATCGTCATCTACGACGCGCGCGTCGACGGAGGCTTCGCCGAACCGTCCTCTCCGCCGGCATGCACGACGGCTGACGCCTGCCGCACGCCGGTCTCGCCACAGCCCTCGCTCTACGGGGCGCCGGCGAGCCAGACGTTCTCCGGTGTGGGCAACCTCACGCCGCCCCCGTCTTCATCTGGCAAAACGACCGTGAAGAAGGTTACAAAGTGCAAGAAAGGCTTCACCAAGAACAAAAAGGACAAGTGCGTTCGTAGGAAAACAAAGAAGTCTAAGAAAGCCAAAAAAGCTAGCAACAACCGGAGGGCAAAGTAATGATCACCTTCAAAGCTTTTCAGAAGCTCGCTCCCGTGCTGCTGGCGACGTTCGCCGTTATTGGCGTCATGGCGTCTCCCGCCCTCGCCGGCGAATCACATCCGATCGTCGAACACACCGGCTTCGAAACTGACACGTTCTCGAACCCGAACGGAATCGCGATCGACGAAGCGACCGGTGACGTGTACGTCGCCGACATCGGCACGAACACGGTCTACAAGTTCGATGCGAACGGCATCCCTGTCAACTTCAACTTCCCCGCGGGCTCCAAGGAAGCATCCGGGAACACACTCAAGGGAGCTGACACGCCGGGCGGATCGTTCTCGTTCCCGTCGCTGTACGGCAGCCCCGCGGCGATCGCGGTCGATAACGCTTGCGTGCAGCACACCCCGGTGCTGACCGGCAACGCCTGCGAAGAATTCGACCCATCGGCCGGTGACCTGTACGTGATGGATTCCGGCCACGGCGTGATCGACAAGTTCAGCCCCGAAGGCGCCTACATGAGCCAGATCGGCGGCTTCACGCCATCCACAGGCTCAGCCGTCGAAGAACTGCTGGGGCTGGGGATCGACGGGAGCGGCACCCTGCACGTCGACCTGAGCACAGCAAGCGCCTTCAACCTGCTGATCGACGAATTCGACGACGCGGCCGTGAATCATCTCACCGCTCGCCAGGAGTGGGATGATCAGAACAACGATGGTGATGTGGGCCTCTCCGGCAACCTCGAGGCACACGGCTTCGCCGTCTCCGCGACGGGTGATGACTACCTGATGTTCGAACCGTCGTGCTCGTGTGCGATCAAGTTCGGGCAGAAGTTCTCCGGGCTTGGCCGTGTGGACGAGGGCGAAGCGGGCGATGTCGCGGTGGCTGTCGACCCCGCGACCGGCCACCTCTACGCGGACGATCAGTCCTCCGTGGCCGAGTGGGACACCGGCGCGATGAACCGCAACAGCCCGCAGGGAGCCAGCGCCGGCACGCTCGTCGTGCGTTTCGGCTCGCTGCAGCTCTCGAGTTCTGCGGGCGAGGGCGGGATCGCCGTCGACGGCGCGAGTGGGGAGATTTACGTCTCCAACCCGGCCGACGGCAAGGTCTACGTCTTCGCCAGCGACGCCCCGGCCGTTACAGCCGGTGAGCCGACGGAGGTGACCAGGGAAGCCGCGAGCCTGAGCGGCATGGTCGATCCGCGCGGCGTCGCCGTCAGCGAATGCAAGTTCGAATACGGCCTCACCGACGAATTCGGCTCCGGCCCCTATGACCACAGCGTGCCCTGCGAGCAGACGCCGGGCGAGATCGGAGCGGGAAGCGCTCCCGTGGCGGTTTCCGCGCAGTTGGAAGGCCTGAAGCCCGGTGAACTTTACCATTTCCGTCTCGTCGCGAGCAACGCCAACGGCGCGGGGGAGGGTAGCGGTATGCTCGCGACGCAGGGCGTCGGCTTCGGTATCAAGAGCTATGAAATCAGCTTTCTGAACGAAGACGGCACGCCCGACACGCAGGCGGGCTCGCACCCGTATCAGTTCGTCGACTTCTTCGAACTGAACTCGCACTTCAAGCGCATTGAATCGAACGCTGACTCACCGTACCTGCGCGTGCCCGACGGTGTTTTGCGGGATCTCACGATCGATCTGCCCCCCGGCTTCGTCGGCGACCCCAATGCGCCCTCCCAGAAGTGCAGCGGAGCAGAACTGCGTCACAAGGGCGCGCCAGTGTGTCCTTCCGCATCGAGTGTGG
>JBAURN010000060.1:0-4633 GCA_049581225.1 Solirubrobacteraceae bacterium | reverse complement strand
GTGTAGAGAAATCCGCGCGCCCGGGCACCGATCCGGGCGAGACGATCGGGTGGCGTGGTGGGAGCCACCAGGGGCACCAAGGCGATCCCCTTGGAGTCACAGGCCTCGAGCGCCGCCGGCGCCTCCTCGAAAGGCAGGTCCGGCACGATCAGGCCGCTGGCGCCGGTCTGGGCGAGGCGCTCCACGAAGGACTCGATCCCGGGGGCGAAGACCATGTTGGCGTAGCACATGAGCACCACCGGAACGCTCGCAGCGAGCGAACACGCCACCTCGAGCACACCGCCGAGGGTGGCGCCTGCCGCCAGGGCGCGGGTGCCCGCCTCGTGGATGACGGGACCGTCGGCCAGCGGGTCTGAATAGGGCACACCCAACTCCAACAGGTCGGCACCCGCGTCCACGCAGGCCTCGCCGATGCGGACAGACTCGGCCAAGCTGGGATAGCCGCCCATCAGATAGGGCATGAGAGCGGCCCGCTTGCCGCTGGAGGCAAACGCGTGGGCGATCCGCTCGATGCCCGTCGCCTGACCCCCGTAATGGGGGGTGGCGGTCGTGCTCACGGAAGCCTCGCTTCAGGGACACGCTTGGAGAGGGCGATCGCCACCGATCCGAGGCGGGCGGCACGGCGGGGATTCACTGAGCGAGCACCTCGGCCAGGTCCTTGTCGCCGCGCCCCGACAGGCACACAAGGTCCAGCTCCCCCTCCGATTGGGCGAGGGTCCAGGCGAGCGCGTGGGCCGTCTCCAGGGCGGGGATGATGCCCTCCAGGCGCGAGACCTCGCGGAAGGCGGCGAGCGCTTCGCGGTCGGTGACCGCGTCGTAGCGAGCGCGGCCGCTGTCGCGCAGGAAGGCGTGCTGGGGGCCGGTGCCGGGGTAGTCCAGGCCGGCGGAGATCGAATGGGCCTCGATGATCTGACCCTCCTCGTCCTGCATGACGGCCGACAGGGCTCCGTGGAGGACGCCGGCGCGGCCGCCAACCGTCAGGGGGGCACCGTGTCTTGGAGCCCGCTCACCTGAGCCATCACCAGTGTCGATCCCCTCGCCGCCGGCCTCCACACCGACCAGCTCAACGTCGGGATCGTCGAGAAAGGCGGTGAAGATGCCGAGCGCGTTCGAGCCGCCGCCGACGCAGGCGACCACGCGGGCGGGCAGGCGTCCCTCGCGCTCGGAGATTTGAGCGCGTGCCTCGTCGCCGATCACGCGCTGCAGGTCGCGTACCAAGGCGGGGTAGGGCGCGGGGCCGACGACCGAGCCGATCACGTAGTGAGTGTGGGCGACGTTGGTGACCCAGTCGCGGATCGCCGCCGAGGTGGCCTCCTTGAGGGTGCGCGCGCCTGCGTCGACCGCTTGGACGCGGGCGCCGAGCAGTTCCATGCGCTGCACGTTGGGGGCTTGGCGGCGTGTGTCCTCAGAGCCCATGTAGATCACGCACTCCAGGTCGAGCAGAGCGCACACGGTGGCTGTCGCCACACCGTGCTGGCCGGCGCCTGTCTCGGCGATGATGCGGCGCTTACCCATGCGCTTGGCCAGCAAGGCTTGGCCCAAAGCGTTGTTGAGCTTGTGGGAGCCGGTGTGGTTGAGGTCCTCGCGCTTGAGGTAGACGGGGCGCTCGACACGCTCGGAGAGGCGGTGGGCTCGGTAGAGCGGAGTGGGACGGCCCGCGAAGTCGCGCAACAAGCCATCCAGCTCAGCCCGATAAGAAGGGTCCTCGCGCGCATGGGTCCATGCCAGCTCCAGCTCGGCCAAAGCCGGCATCAAAGTCTCGGGGACGTACTGGCCGCCGTAGCGTCCGAAGCGGTGCTCGACCGTGCTCACGCCGGCGAGCCTACAGGCGCATCGGCTCGCTCGACGGCGGCGAAGAACTCGCGCAGCTTGTCGGGATCCTTGTGTCCGGGCGCGCTCTCGGTCCCGCTGGCGGTATCCACCGCGTAGGGGCGCACACGTTGGACTGCCTCGGTGACGTTCTCAGGACCGAGGCCTCCACTGAGAATCAAGGGGACTTTCGAGCGACGTCCAGCCAGCAGCGCCCAGTCGAAAGTCTCGCCCGTGCCTCCACGCAGACCCTCGCGCCCGGGTACGGTCGAACGTGCGTCGAGCAGGTGAAAATCGGTGTGGAAGCGGGACGCGTCCTGGATGTCGGCCAAACCGGAGACCTGCAGGGCCTTGATCGTGCGTGCTCCGGTGCGCCGGGCGGCCTCCGAACAGAAGGAAGGACCCTCGTCGCCGTGCAGTTGCAGCAAGGTCAGCCCGACCTGCTCGGAGACCTCGACGATCTCCTCCATCGGAGCGTTGACAAACACGCCGCACAGCTCCACCTTGCGTCGCAGTACAGCGGCTATCGCTTGAGCTTCGGCGAGCGAGCAACGGCGAGGACTGGGCTCGTAGAAGACCATACCGATCGCCCACGCCCCCAACTCGACGGCCAGCTCGGCGTCGGCGAGTCGGGTGAGGCCGCAGATCTTGACTTGGGTGTCACCGCCGGACATGGTCCAACGGTAGCGGGCCTACCCTTCGGGCGTGTTGGCGTTCTTGATCGAGTTGGGCCTGGCGCCCAGCGTCACTTTGAGAGTCTTGTGTTCGTAGGAGCCGTTGCCGGTGGCGCGCAGGACCTCGACTGAGATCGTGTCGCCGGGCTTCTTGGAGCCGATCACCGTCGTCAGGTCTTCGGCGTTGTCAATCGTCTTGCCGTCGACGGCCACGACGATGTCGCCGCCGACGGCGACCTTGCCGCCGGAGGTCTGGACTTCGAGGTTGCCGCCGCGGATACCGGCCTTGGCGGCGGGGGTGCCGCCTTCGACGGTCTCGACGAGGGCGCCCTGTTTGACGGGCAAGTTGAGGGCGGAGAGGGAGCCGTCGATCGTGAGCGTGGAGACACCGAGATAGGCGGCGCGGACGGTTCCGCCTTTCTCCAGCTGGGAGAGCTCGGACTTGGCGGTGTCGATCGGGACGGCGAAGCCGATGCCGACGCTGCCGCCGCCGCTGCCGCCGGTCTCGATCTGGGAGTTGATGCCGATCACTTCGCCGGCCTCGTTGAGCAGAGGCCCACCGGAGTTGCCCGGGTTGATCGGGGCGTCGGTCTGCAGGACGTTGTCGATCGTGAAGCCGTTGGGCGCTGTGATCTCACGCTGCAAGGCGGAGATGACGCCTGTCGTCAGGGTGCGGTCGAGGCCGAAGGGGTTGCCGATCGCGAGCACCGGATCGCCGACCTGAGCCTTGCTGGAGTCACCGAGGGTGAGCACGTGCATGGTGAGGCCTTCGGTGGGGATGCGCAAGACCGCCAGATCGTTTGAGGGGTCCTTGCCGATCACTTTGGCTTCTACGGTCTTGCCGTGTTCGAAGGAGACGGTGACCTTGACCGCGTTCTCGACGACGTGGTAGTTGGTGAGGATCGTGCCGTCGCTGTTGATGACGAAGCCCGAGCCGGTGGCCGTGCCCTGCTGCTGGCTTTCGCTGCCGCCCAGGCCGAACGGCGATTCGCTTTGGCGCACGATCGTGGAGGTCACGTAGGCCACGCCCGGCGCGTCCTTTTCGTAGATCTGGTGTGGGGTGAGGCCACCGCTCTGCTGGGAGGCGTTGGAGGGCGCGATCGGTGAGGACTGCTGAACGACCGTGACCGTCTTCTGCGAGGAGGACAGGCCGCCAGCGGCCGCGATCACGGCGACGACTATCCCTCCCCCGATGAGGGCCGAGACGAAGGGGATGGCGAACATGCGCTTCATTGGATGTGAGGATGACGGCTTTCGATCAATCTGAACTAAAGAGAATCGTGCGGCTTCATAAAAGATAGGGACCCGCGCAGAACGCCCAGGGCCTCGCCCGGTTGCGGTGCGCGCATCAGGGTCTCCCCCACCAGCACGGCGGCAACGCCCTGAGCCTCCAGCCAGCTCAGCTGCTCGGGCGTGGAGATGCCCGACTCGGAGACCACGCACGCACCGGGGGGCATCTCGGCGAGGAGCTGGGAGGTGCGTGAGATGTCGACCGAGAAGTCGCGCAGATCGCGATTGTTGACGCCGATCAGGCTCGCACCGGCACTTGCGGCGATCGCCAGCTCCTGGCTGTCGTGAACCTCGACGAGCACGTCCAGGCCGAGGCCGGTGGCCGTCTCGTGCAGGGAAGCCAACTCGGCGGCTGGCAGGGCGGCCACGATCAGGAGCACCGCGTCGGCGCCCGCGGCGCGGGCCTCATACAGCTGGTAGGCGTCCACGACGAAGTCCTTGCGCAGCAAAGGCAGATCGCAGGCGACACGAGCGACTTGGAGGTCGGCGAGCGAGCCTTCGAAGTTGGGCTTCTCGGTGAGCACCGACATGGCGCTCGCCCCTGCCTGCTCGTAGGCGGCGGCAATCTGCGCGACGTCGGCGTCCTCGCGCAGCAGCCCGGCGGAGGGTGAACGTCGCTTGAACTCGGCGATCACCCCGATCCCGGGGCGCTCCAAGGCCCGGCGGAAGCCACGCGGCGATCCTTCGGCTGAGCGCTCCATGAGCCCCTCGAGGGGCGCCGTCCGCTTGTTCGCGGCGACCGTGGCACGCGTTTCGTCGAGGATGCGCCCGAGCACGCCGGTCATGCGAGCAGCCCCGATGCGCTCGCGATGCGACCTGCTCGGGATGGGCGGGTCACGCGACCTGCTCAGGCGCGTGAG
>JBAURN010000059.1:0-5391 GCA_049581225.1 Solirubrobacteraceae bacterium | reverse complement strand
CGGTTCGCCCGCCACGCGCGGCCCCGACGAAAGGCGGCGCCCGCATCCCCTACGGGCGCGCGGCCTTTCCCTCTCTCACCCCACGGCTGCGCTTGCCGGGACGGGGCAGATGGCTCCCTCGTCCGTCCAGCAGCGCACGACGTCGCGCACAGAGAGGATCCCCATGGTCTCTCCATGCTCGACGACGATCAGGTGGCGAAAACCACCGCGCACCATCGCGGCGGCGGCTTCCTCCAAAGACCAACTGGGCTCGGCGAACACGACATCACGCGTGAGATGGTCGGCGACCAGCTCGACGTCGGGGTTCTCCCCCGCCCCGATCGAGGTGAGCACGTCGCGCTCGGTGAGGATCCCCGGACCGCCCGCGTCGGGGTCGATGACGACCGCGGCGCCAACGTGACGCTCAGACATCAAGCACGCCGCATCGCGCAACGTGTGACCGGGGCCCACGGTCAACACCATGGAGCTCATGCCATCTCGTACCTGCATCGCGTCTCCTTCCTCGATCGTCCTTTGCAACGATTGCCTCAATGTATTGCGAAACGCGCTCCTCGTCAAGCGCAGATTGAGCGTCCTACATTTACCCGCCGAAGGAGCCTCAAACCCCGGGCAGGGCATTCATCATCGCCAGGCATTAGGATCACGCCTCCGATGCCTAGGTTCATTCCAGAGGGGCACGCGACAAACACGCGGGGAGGCGTGCGCGGTGGTCTCTAGGCGCTCCATTGTGGGTGCGGCTGTGGCGGGTCTGATCGCTACTGCGATCGGGATCGCGTTGAGCTATGCGATCCACTGGTTCCCGGTCCAAGCCTCCACCCAGGCGCACAACACCGACGCTTTCTACCACGTGCTCGTGATCGCCTCGGTGCCGATCTTCGTGCTCGTCGTGACTGTCATCCTCTACTCGGTCTGGAAGTTCCGCATGAGGCCCGGTCAGGAGCTCGAGGACGGCCCGCCGATCCACGGCAACACCCGCCTGGAGGTCCTTTGGACGGCGATCCCGGCAGCCCTGCTGCTGGGACTCGTCTCCTACTCGTTCGTGGTCTTGCACGAAAACGAAAAGAAGCCGGCGGGCCCTGAGATGATCGTCAACGTGACCGGGCAGCAGTTCGCTTGGTCCTACGAATACCCGCGGTCGGTTACGGGCGGGGCGCCCTTGAAGACGACCAAGCTGTTCGTGCCCGACAACGAGTCGGTCAAGTTCGAGATCAAATCGCTTGACGTGATCCACGCCTTCTGGATCCCCGCCTTCCGCCTGCAGATAGACGCCGTGCCGGGGATCACCACGAGCTACCGCGCCACGCCCGACAGGCTGGGGGCCTATCCGGTTGTTTGCAATCTGCTGTGCGGCGTCGGGCACGGGTTGATGCGCTCGACCATCCATGTCGTCAGGCCAAGCGTGTTCCATACCTGGTTGCAGAGCCAGAGCAGGGTCTCGGCAGGGGCGTCAAGCAGCCAAGCAGGCACTCCGGCGAGCGCGTCCTGAATGTAAGGTGATGGGTGCAATGGGGAGAAGCACGCAGATGACAAACGGAAGAGCACGCTGATGGTCGCCAAACTGCGCGCACCGGGCCTGTATCGCGCGTTCTTCGCGTTCCTGGTGGGGATCGCGTTCGCAGCCGGCTTGACCTGGCTCGTGAGGATGGCGACAGGGCACGCCACATACCACCACTTCTTCAGCGAGGAACCGATCATGGCGGTGTCTTTGATCACCGCGCCGCTCTTCTTCCTGGTGGGCCTCGGCGGCTTCGACTACTGGTTCTACTGGGCCTCCGGACGCCCCACACGCCCAGAGGATCACTCCAGCCACGGCGCCCAGAGCTGGAAGGACTACTTCAGGATCAACACCGATCACAAGGTGATCGGCATCCAGTACACGGTCACCGCCTTCTTCTTCCTGTTCGTCGGCGGCTTGATGGCGATGCTGATGCGCATCCAGCTGGCTCAGCCGGGCGCCGAGTTCGTGAGCGCAAACACCTACAACGGGCTGTTCTCCGTACACGCCTCGCTGCTGATCTTCCTGTTCGTGATCCCCGTGTTCGCTGGCCTGGCCAACTACGTGCTGCCGCTGATGATCGGTGCGCCGGACATGGCCTTCCCGCGGCTGAACGCGCTCTCATACTGGCTCTTGCCGCTGGCCGGTCTGATGATGCTGTCGAGCTTCGCGGCACCTGGCGGAGCCTTCGCGGACGGCTGGACGGCCTACGCGCCACTTTCGATCGACGCACCGATCGGACAGGACTTCTTCTCGGTGGGCGTTCAGCTTGCGGGCGCCTCCTCGATCATGACGGCCCTGAACTTCCTGGTCACGATCATCACGATGCGAGCGCCAGGAATGAGCTTCTTCAGGATGCCCCTGCTCGTGTGGGCCAACTTCGCCACCTCCCTGCTCGTGGTGATCGCGACCCCGTTCATCGCCGCCTCCCAGTTCTTCGTGCTGCTCGACCGCGGCCTTGGCTTCAACTTCTTCAACGCGGGCAAGGGCGGAGACGTGCTCATGTATCAGCACGTGTTCTGGTTCTACTCGCACCCGGCCGTCTACATAATGATGTTGCCCGGCTTCGGCATCATCAGCGAAATCATCGCCGTGAAGGCGCGCAAACCGATCTTCGGATATCGCATGATGGCGTTCTCGCTGCTGGCCATCGTGGGCCTGGGCTTCACCGTGTGGGCGCACCACATGTTCACCTCGGGCATGGCCGCCTGGATCAGGATCCCGATGGCGATCACGACCTGCATCATCGCGGTGCCGACGGGGATCAAGATCTTCTCCTGGCTTGCCACCCTGTGGCGGGGGATCCTGCACCTGGACACGCCGATGCTCTTCTCGCTCGGCTTCCTGGTGACCTTCACGCTTGGCGGCATCAGCGGCGTAATGCTGGCGATGGTGGTGTTCGACATCCACGTGAGCGCCAGCTACTTCATCGTCGCCCACATCCACTACGTCCTGTTCGGCGGCTCGTTGATGACGATCTTCGCTGGCGTCTACTACTGGTTCCCGAAGATGACCGGGCGCATGTACGACGAGCGCTTGGGCAAGTGGCACTTCTGGAGCACCTTCATCTTCTTCAACCTGACCTTCGGGCCGATGCACATCCTCGGCCTACAGGGGATGCCTCGTAGGGTGCCCACCTACGCAGCCAAGTTCGCCGACCTCAACCTGTTCATCTCGATCGCGAGCTTTGCGCTGGGCCTGACCACCTTGATCTTCCTTTACAACATGGTCACCAGCTGGCGTGGAGGCCCGCGTGCGGCCAGTAACCCGTGGCGCGGAATGACGATCGAGTGGCAGGTCTCCTCGCCACCCCCGATCTTCAACTTCGACCGTATCCCGACCGTGGTCGGCGGGCCATACGAGTACGGCGTCCCCGGCGCGGTCCACGGCACGTTCGCTCCAGCCCCGGTCCCGGCGACCGTCGGTGGCGCGGCTGGTGGATCGGGCGTCGTTCACAGACACACAGAGTGAGGGGATGAGCCGATGACGGAAATCTTGGTAGTCGCCAACCGTACGCTCGGCGGCGAGAAGCTGCTTCAGAAGGTGCGCGAACGGGCCGCTGCCGGCGACGTGCAGTTCCGGCTGGTCGTCCCCCAGACCAAGCCCTCGGCGGGGCTGGTCTTCCATGACGAGACTGTTCGCGAATCGGCCCAGGTGCGCGTCGATTTGGCGACCTCTCTGCTGGCAAGCGAGGGAATCCTCGCCACCGGCGAAGTCGGCGACCCCGATCCCTTCCTGGCGACGATGGACGCAATCGCCCAGCGCCGACCCAGCGAGGTGATCGTCTCCACCCACCCGGCGACCCAATCGGGCTGGCTGCGCAGAGATCTGATCGAGCGCATAGAAAGAGCCTCGGGGCTGCCGGTCGAGCACATCGTCGTCGACCTTGCCCAAGAGGGGCTGCCGTTCGCGGTGACGTTGGTCGTGGCCCACAAGACCTCGAGCGGCGACGAGCTGATCGAGCGCCTTTCCGCCAAGGCCGCGAGCCAGGAGCCCCACCTGTTCATCGCCGTCGTTCCCCAGCAGGATCGCAGTGGCGCCGCGCATCGTGAGGCGCGCATCCGACTTGCGGCGATGCTCGAACGGCTCGACTCGGCGGGGCTGTTGAGCGCCGGCATGATCGGCGACCCAGACCCCTACACCGCTGTGGTGAACGCGCTCGAGCTCTTCCAGGTGGACGACATCGTGATCTCGACGCTTCCCAACGAGCGCTCCGGATGGCTGCGCAGCAACCTGATCGAGCGGGTCCGCCATGCCACCACGGCGCAGGTCGAGCACGTGGTGGTCGGCGCAAGCGCGACCGTGGCCGGCGCCACAGGCGGAGGCGCCTGATGGAGGCAGCAAGCATTGGTCAGGCGTCCGGCCACGACTCCCACGCGGGCGCGGGAGACCATCATCACGGTCCGCCCGCGGCGAACCGCAGCTCTCGCGTGGAGCCGCAGCTGCTCGGAATGCTGCTCTTCATCATCTCCGAGGTCATGGTGTTCGGGGCCTTCTTCACGGCCTACTTCTTCATCAGGGTCGCCCAGGGAGACCCGTGGCCGGCGCCGGGGACCCACCTGCCGCTCGAAGTCGCGGGCGTGAACACGGCGATCCTCGTCTCCTCATCGTTCACCCTGCACTGGGCCGAGCAGGCGCTCAAGAAAGGCAACCACTTCGGGTTGAAGGCTGGGATGCTGACCACGTTCCTGCTGGGCTGCGCATTCCTGTTCATCCAGATCAACGAGTACGCCAACATCGGATTTGCTCCCCAAGATCATGCGCAGGCGACGATCTTCTACTCGTTGACGGGCCTGCACGGCGCCCACGTCTTCATCGGGCTCGTCCTGCTCCTGATCGTCACGATCAGAGCCTTTAGAGGCCACTATTCGCCCGAGGAGCACCGCGGCGTAGAAATACCGGGCATCTACTGGCACTTCGTGGACATCATGTGGATCGTCGTGTATACGACGGTGTATGTGATCTGAGGGCGTGGACGCTGCGCATTTCTGCGTCCTCGACCGCTTATGTGCAGAGCACACGGCGCGGTCTGCGTCCTTGAACTGCTTGGTCCACCCCCCTCAGAGGCCCTCCTAGAACCGTGTTGAATCCTTTGCGCAGCGAGGACGAGGCGTTCCGCTTCCTTCTCTACGTGATCGCCCTCATCGCAGCGATCGTCGCAGTGATCCTGGTCCTGCGCGCGATCTTCTGATTTAGAGCGCTGACTACTTAACGGTGATCGTGCCGTACATGCCGGCCGCTCTGTGACCAGGGGCCTGGCAGAAGAACGTGTAGGTGCCGGGCTTCAGGCTTACTTTGATCGAAGCGGTGCCCTTGCTGACGAACTGGCTGGCGGCCAGAACTGACCCTTTGGCAGTCGCACCATTGGCTCCGGCTTCGACCGCGATGTTGTGGGA
>JBAURN010000058.1:0-4801 GCA_049581225.1 Solirubrobacteraceae bacterium | reverse complement strand
GCTTTGCGGGCGCCGGTCCCGGCGTGGGCGGCGGTCAGGCGAGCAAGGCGCTCGTCTCCTACCTGAAGGCCCATCAGGGCAAATCTGCGTACATCGTTGCCGCGGTGGGTTCCGGCACGGCGGGGAGCATCGCCGTGGAGAGCGGTCGCGAAGCGATCGACATGGGCGGCTTCATGGGCTCCGATCCGGCGCCCAGCTTGGCCAAGCTGAAGAGCTTCATCGCATCGGGCCAGCTGCACTACGTCCTGTTGAGCGGCACAGGTGGCGGATCGGGACCCGGCGGAGGCGGTTCGTCGGCGAGCAGGGACGCCGTCAAGGCACGCGACGCCTGGATCCAAGCGCACGGAAAGGTTGTGCGTGTGAGCGGTGTGAGCTCGAGCGCGGCGACGCTCTACTACTTCGCCTAGGACGGCGTGGCGGGGCATCGCCGGCGGCGTTGATCCCGTGAAGCGCGCTAGCGCACCGGCTCGGGCGTCAGCCGGCCGCGTCTCGGCCTGGAGACCAGGCGCGAGCGGCGGGCGAGAGGGGAGTGCCCTCAGCCAGGCGCGTGTCCGGCACCGGCTCGCCGGTCACGGTCCGAAGCGGGATGACGCCGGCCCAGGTGTCCCGGGAGTAGTCCTCCTCGTCATCGAGGGGTGGTCCCGTGCGCAGCTTGGCGGAGGCCTCGTCCAGCGGCAAAGACAGGACCTGGATCGCCTTCAGCTCTTTGAGGGTCGGCGGCCTTGCCTCCTCCCATCGCCCCGGGACGAGCCGCTCGGTGAAAGCCTCGATTGCCGCCATCTTCTCGGCCGGCTGCTCGATCGCGGTGGCTTGGCCGAACACGACCACGGAGCGGTAGTTGACCGAGTGGTGCACAGCCGAGCGCGCCAGGACCAGGCCATCGAGCAGGGTCACGGTCAGGCACATCTGGGCGCCGCCCGCCAGGGCACGGACGGTGCGGCCGGCGCTCGAGCCGTGGAAGTACACCCGCTCGCCGACACGCGCGTGAAGCGTGGGGATCACGTAGGGCTCGCCCTCCACGGCAAAGCCGACATGCGCTATCAAGGCCTCGTCGAGAATCGCGTCGATCGTGTCGCGCTCATAGTCGGCGCGAGCCGGCATCCGCCGCACGCGCGTGCGTGGGGAGGGGGCGTTGGTCGTGCGCGTCGCTCGCGGAGCTTGGGGCATCGACCTACTCTAGGGCGCGCTCGGTGAGGGGGGAGCCGGTTCGCCGCTGCGTCGCTGGCGCCCGGCGAAGTTCCCGACGAGCACGCCGATCACCGTGACCAGGTAGAGCTGGCCGAGCAGCATCTCCACGACCGCCAGCGATCGCCCCACGTTTGTGGCGGCGGTGAGGTCGCCGAAGCCGGTCGTCGTGAGAACCGCGAAGCTGAAGTACACGATCTGACTGGTCGTGGCGTGGGCTGTCTGGGCGAAGTACTGAGTGCTCTCGACTTTGTCGACGAAGCCGATCAGCCATGCGAACACCAAGCCGAGCAGGAGGTAGAGCGACAACGCTCCGGCGACCGCTTGAGGCTTGACACCGTGTTCGCGCACCATGTGAATCAGACCTCCGATCAAGGCAAGCGGGATGGCGAGCGACAACACACCGCTGATCAGGTAGAGGAGGGAGTCCGGGAATGCCCCGGCGGCCTCGCCGACGACGGTGAAGCTGGTGAGCGCCAACAGCACGATCGCGACCGACTGGCGCACGCCGGTGCGAGCGCGGGAGGTGGCAACGACGGTCATCAGGGCGAGCCACTGCAAGGCACAGCTGGTGGCGCGCGACCAGTTGGTGGCGGGCGCGACGATCACGAACACGAGCAGGATGAACGTCAAGAGGAAGACAACGCCGTAGCGGAACCCCGCCTCTCTGTCCTCAGCGCTCACCATCGCGCCTCATTGTCGCCTACTCGACGGCGGGGCTCATCAAGGCCACGGGCACCGCCAGGCCGGCCGAACGCCTGACGGTTGCGATCCAGCGGCCGTACTGGACCGCCGGGCGAATCTCACCGCAATGCTCGCCGAAGGCGCCCGCCGTGTGCTCGATGTTGTCGGTCAGGAGCGCCAGGCCCCAAAATCGAGTTGGGCCAGCGCGTCCCTCGGGGCGCGCTTCCACCACCTCCGGGGGCTCTTGCACCAGCTCGAGGATCGCCTCTCCGAGCCGGAAGAACGCTTGGCGCGGAGCCCCGGCCGGGGTCGGCCGCTCACGAATGCGGCGCAAGTCGAGCCCGGCGCCCTGAAGCGCGTCGACGCCGCGGTCGAGATCCGGCGACATCGCGACGATGTGATCGATCGCTCGGACGCCGTTTGGATGAGTGCTCCGAAGCTCCTCCATGAGGGGTTCTGGCTTGGCGTGGAGCGGGGGTGGGGAGATCGTGGTCGGCAGCCCGTCCAGCGCGGTGTCCGCGATCCCGCGCAGCGACCATCCGAGGATGCCTCGGCCCGCGTCGCGTCCGGCCAGGAGGACCTTCACACCGCCGAGCCACACCTCCTCGCCCAGCACCGCGAAGCCGAGCGCCCCCCAGTTTTGGGGCTCGTCGGCGAGTGTGATTTCAGCGATGGTTGCTATGCGCTCAATGGGACCGACGACGTTCAGGGACGGTTGCCATGCAATCGGACCGGCAACGTCTTCAACTGGTTGATGAAGCCCGACTCGACCATCAGCCCTCGGCCGTCGATCTGGATGTCGGGGAAGCGGGCAAGCGTCTCCTCGAACAGGATTCTCAGCTCCAGACGGGCCAGCGCGGTGCCCAGGCAGAAGTGGCGCCCGCCGGCGCCGAAGGCCTGGTGCTCGGTGGTTCGGCGTGCATCGAATCGGTCGGGATCCTCGTAGCGGGACTCGTCGCGGTTGGAGGACGCGTACCACATGACCACCTTCTCGCCTGCTTTGATCCGCCGGCCGCCCAACTCGGCGTCCTTGGTGGCGGTGCGCCTGAAGTGGGCGAACGCGGGGAACATGCGCAGCGACTCCTCGACGACGCCCGACACAAGTTGCGGGTCCTCGAGCACGAGTCGGCGCTGCTCGGGGTCTTCCATCAGGGCTCTCATGCCGCTGCAATAGGTGGCCTTGGTGGAGTCGTTGCCGGCCGCCACCAGCAAAAAGAAGCCCATCACGATCTCGTGCTCGGCAAGCTGCTCTCCGTCGACTTCGGCGTGCACGAGCACGCTCGTCAGATCGTCGGTCGGGTGCTCCCGGCGCTCGGCGATCATGCGTCCGCAGCGCTCGAAGATCTCGGGGATCTCTTTCTCCATCACGGACTCCACCCCGTCGGGGTTGAGGTCCGGGTCACCCGCGCCGAGCGTCGAGTTCATCAGGCGAGCCCACACGGCGTCGTCCTCGGGCGGGATTCCCATGAAGCTGCCGATCACCCGCGATACGACGGGCTGAGCCACATCGCTCACGAGGTCGCACGTCTCGCGTCCCTGCAGGCCGTCGAGCGTGGAGCGCACGATCTCCCTGATCGCATCCTCGTGCGCGGCGATCCGCTTCGGCGTGAAGCCCGACTGGAACAGGGCCTTGACGCGGTCGTGCTTGGGCGGGTCCATGCCGATGAACATCGCCCTCGCCAGCTCAACCGGAAAGGCGGCCGACACGACGGTCACGCCGCCAAGCTCGGACGAGTAAGTCTGCCAGTCTCGGCTCACCGTGTGCACGTCCTCGGCGCTGGTCACCGACCAGAAGCCGCCCTCCTCGGGGAATTCGTCGATCTCCCGCGTCCAGTGCACAGGGCAGCCCCGTCGCAGCTCTTTGAACAGCGCATGGGGCGGGCCGTCGACCCAGTGCTCACGGTCGAGTACACGTTGCCCTTCGAGCGTGGCGAGGTCGGCATCGGCGGGGTCCGGCTCGGTGAGGTGGGCGAGATCAGAATCGGTTGCGCTCATTGGAGCCTCCAGTCGGCTGCGTGGGTTCGGCGCTCAGACGAGGCATGGGCGTCGGGGCACTGCTCGCGCTGAGGGGTTGCGGGGGGGGCATGGTCTATCCGTGTGACGACGGTGCCGCCCGATGTTACTCGCGATCACGCGATTTGGCTACACAGCCAGTTTGGGGTCTTCAAGGAGGGACTTGAAGAAAGTCTTGGTATGCCTTATTCTGATTTGCATGGCCGCCAAGGAAAGTGTTCGCTCACCAGCGATTGAGGACTACTCGAAGGCGATCTACACGCTCGAAACGCGCAACGACGAGCCCGTGTCCACCAACGCTCTGGCCGAGCGCCTGGAGCTGACGACCGGCTCGGTGTCGGGGATGCTCAAGAAGCTCGACGAGCTTGGCCTGATCTCGCACGTGCCTTACCGCGGTGTGCGCCTTACGCCGGAGGGCCGTCGCGTGGCGCTGGAGGTGATCCGCCACCATCGCCTGCTCGAGCTTTACCTCGCCGAGGCCCTCCACATGCCGTGGGACCGCGTCCACGACGAGGCCGAGGTCTTGGAGCACGTCCTCTCCGAGGAGCTCGAGGCCCTGATCGCGGCCAAGCTGGGCCATCCCACGATCGACCCTCACGGCGATCCGATCCCGAGCGTCGACCTGGAGCTCGAAGAGCACCCGACGCGCAGCTTGGACTCTTTGAATCCAGGTGAGCGGGGCGCCTTCGTGCGGGTCTCCGACGCCGACCCGTCCATGCTGCGCTATCTGGCCGAGCAGGGGATCATGCCGGGGGGACGCATCGAGGTGATCGAGCGCCAACCTTTCGGAGGTCCATTGATCGTGAAGGTGGACGGGCGCGAGCACACGCTCGGAGGCGGGCTGCTGCGCGCGATGCGCGTCAACGTCGAGTCGCCCGCGTTCGCTGAGGGCCGCGCATGAGCGACACCGCCGCCGCCC
>JBAURN010000057.1:0-11034 GCA_049581225.1 Solirubrobacteraceae bacterium | reverse complement strand
CCCATCAGGTGTTCATTCCCACGCGCACGTAGGCCAGGTTGAGAGCATTCTTATGCGCCGGCGCCGTGCCCGTTGCATAGCTTGCGCTGTTCCTGGCAAATATGTGCGATGTGGACTCCAGTGGGATCACGCGCCGGTCTTTGATCGCGGCCACCGCAGCAGGAGCAAGCGGTGCCTTGCGCTCGCCCTCCGCTTTGGCGAGTCTTGTGAGCGGTCGCTCCTCGGCGGCGAGCCTGCCGCTTGTCAACTCAGGGTTGCAGGCGGGGCCCGGCCAGCCCCCGATCGTTGCGCGCCGCGGCTGGGCCCAAGGTGGCGCCCACCCCAAGGTCGCGCCCGAGTACGGGACCGTGCAGCTCGCCTTCGTGCACCACACCGAGAACCCCGACGGCTACTCGGCCGCCGAAGTGCCCGCCATGTTGCGCTCGATCTACGAGTTCCACCGCTACGGTCGCGGCTGGAACGACATCGGCTACAACTTCGTGATCGACCGCTTCGGGCGCATCTTCGAGGCGCGCGCCGGTGGGATCGACGAGCCGGTGGTGGGCGCCCAAGCGGGCGGCTACAACCTCTACTCAACCGGCATCGCGATCCTGGGCACCTATAGCGCGCAACAGATTTCGCCCCCCGCTCGCACCGCCCTGGAACATCTCTTGGCCTGGAAGCTGTCTCTGCACGGGACTCCACTGGAGGGTCGCGTCACGGTGCGCGTGACCGCGGACGGAGCCGTGTACAGCCGCTTCCCCGCCAACGCCCACGTCTCGCTACCACGGGTGGCGGGCCATCGCGACGCCGACTCCACCGATTGTCCCGGCGACGCTCTCTATGGCGAGCTGCAGTCCGTGAGAGGCTCCGCTCTTCGCCTGGTCGGGCTCTCCGCTCGAGCCACCCTGCGCTTGCAACAGTCCGAAGCGCCAGGCGCATCGGCCGTGCTGGCAGGCAGCCTGCGGCTTGCCGACGGCACGCCTCTCGCGGGCGCCCCCGTGAAGATCCAAGTGCGACAAGTCACTCGACGAGGCGAAGCGGTCAGCGAGCTTACGCTCGCCGAAGTCTTGACCGACGCATCCGGACAATGGTCCGCGCCGGTCTCCATCTCGTCGGCAAAGACGGAAACGAACCTACGGGTCCTCTGCGCCGGTGGCCCGGGCTTGCCAACCGTCGTCTCGGCGCCTTTGACCTTTGCCGGCTACGTGTCCTTCACACCACCTTCGTCGGCTCCGCCTGAAGCGCCTGATCCGCCTGAAGCGCCTGTTTCGTCTCAAGCGCCTGCTCCGTCTCAGACGCTCCCTCCAGGCTCCCCAGATCCAGCGCCCACCGCTCCAGAATCCCCGCCTCCCGCTGCGTGAGGCCTTCTGAGGGCGTCGTCTGGACCAGCAAGGTCGGCTCCGTCCGCGCGCCTGCCCACTCGTGGCAGGCCTCGTTGAAAGCATCGTCGATCCAAGCCATCGGCCGCTCGCCCGCATAGGCTTCGATCGAGTCGAGCTTCCAGTGAGCGTTGGTGCGACCCACCCTCCCCTCGAAGCTGAGATGGGGCAGCTTCGGCAGGCCAAGCAGGTGGGGCAGGTATTCGTTGGCCTTCTCCTCCCAGCCGCTGGCCCAAGCCAGCTCGAAGGAGGCCGTGAGCGCGAGCAGGTTCTCGGCCGCCTTGGCAGAAAGGAAGTGGGGTATGCCGTCGATCGAGTGGAACGAGCCCGCCGGCGGGGGTGCCCCCTCGAACGCGAACAGAGATATCACGCCATCGACGTCCACCAACAGCAGAGGCCGCTTCGGTTTGCTCTCTGTTAGGCGTTGGTCGTCTTTAGCTTGCACAGAGGTGGCGGCCTGTAATCTGCCCGGGTCGCATCGGTGCAGTAAAGCATCGGGCGATGCCTGCCGATGGATCATCACTCCAGCCGGCTCCCCCTCATGACTCTAGATCTAGGCATACTCCTCGCGCTCGCCTGCGCCTTCGTGGCGAACCTCGGCTTCTTTTACAAGTACCGGGGCGCCAACTCAGTCGGCAAGGTCGAAGTGAGCCATCCGCTTCGCTCCGGACGGGTCCTGTTCTCCTCCAAGTGGTTTGCGATCGGCATGCTCGTGGCAGCGGCCTCGTGGGCCCTGCACGTGGCCGCCTTGGCGCTCGCGCCGATGTCGGTGGTCCAGGTGGCCCTGGCAGCCGGCGTCGTCCTGATCGCGGTGATGGCCGACCGCATGTTCGGCTTCAAGGTCGGTCGCCGCCAGTGGCTCGGGCTGTGGCTGACCGCCGGCGGCCTGGTCATGCTCGGCTTGACCTTGCCGGCGATGCACGGCGCCCACTCCCACTTCTCAGATCCCGCCATGATTTCCTTCGAGGCGGGCCTGTTCGGCCTCGGCGGTCTGCTCATCATGGGCCCCCGCATGGGCGGCCCCGTTGAGCACCACGGCATGATGCTCGGCGCCGCCTCGGGCATCCTCTTCGGCGTCTCGGACACCTCGATCAAGGCGCTCACCGGCATCGTCGGCGCGCACGGCGTTCTGGGCGTGTTGCTCAGTCCTTGGCTCCTGGTTGCGGTGATGGCCTCGATCGTCGCCTTCTACGCATCGGCGCGCGGCCTCCAGGACGGAGACGCCGTGCCAGTGATCGCGGTGACCGGCACCGCCGCCAACATCGCCGGTGTGGCCGGCGGGATCCTCGTGTTCGGCGATCCCATGCCAGGCAATGCTCTCGGCATCGTGTTGCAGTGCCTCGCATTCGTAATGGTCTTGGTCGCCGCCGCCTTGATGCCGGCCCCGGTGCGCTCCGCCGGTCTGCGCGCCGGCGCTTGACTTCCTTGCCGCTCCTTCCGATCCCCCGGCTCCGATCGAGCCGGGAGCCGATTCCCGCGCTCCGATCGAGCCGGAGCTGGGCTCATGTTCGTTTGAGGGGGTGCCCTGCGCGCGCGCGGGGGGCCTTTGCGTTGCGATGTGCGCCGGTTCCGGGCAGCCGCGGGTCGGCGCGAAGCGGACGCTGCTAGGATTCCCGACCGAATGCCCACCACCTCGCAACTAGTGCGCAAGGGGCGCATCGCCCCCAAGAAAAAGCTCGCCACTCCCGGCCTGAAGTCGGGCAAGGGACGCAAGAAGAAGGTCGCCGCTCCGCAGCGACGTGGAGTGTGCACGCGCGTGTATACGACGACCCCGAAGAAGCCTAACTCCGCCCTGCGCAAGGTCGCGCGTGTGCGTATTGCCGGCTCGATCGAGGTGACCGCATACATCCCGGGCGAGGGCCACAACCTGCAGGAGCACTCCGTGGTGCTGGTGCGCGGCGGTCGCGTCAAGGACCTGCCGGGCGTGCGCTACAAGGTGGTTCGCGGAACTTTGGACGCGGCCGGCGTGAGCGACCGCAAGCAGGGTCGCTCCCAGTACGGCGTCAAGAAGAAGTAGCCGATGCCCCGTCGCGCAGCCGCCCAAATACGTCCGCTTGAAGCGGACCCCATCCACCGCTCCAAGTTGGTCCAGCAGATCATCAACAAGGTCATGCTCGACGGCAAGAAGTCCACCGCCGAGCGCATCGTCTATGACGCCCTGGCTTTGCTTGGCGAGCGTTCCGACAAGGACCCTATCGAGCAGCTGGAGACTTCGATCCGGGCTTTGACTCCTGCCCTGGAGGTTCGCTCCAGGCGAGTCGGTGGAGCCACCTACCAGGTGCCCGTCGAGGTTCCCTCGACCCGCGCTCGTACTTTGGCGGTGCGCTGGCTCGTCGAGTTCGCCCGCAACCGGCGCGAGAAGACGATGGCCCAGCGCTTGGCCAACGAGTTGCTGGATGCCCAGTCTCAGCAGGGCGGCGCCTACAAGCGCAAGGACGACATCTACCGCATGGCTCAGGCCAACAAGGCCTTTGCGCATTACCGTTGGTGAGCGTTGCGCCGCCCCCGGCGCTTGTGTGACCTAGAGCACACTGTAGGGCCTTAAAGAAGGAAGGTGAGGTACCTAAACTTTCGGTACCTCATGTCTTCGCGGCCGACAGTTCAGCAGGAGGACCCACACGCCTCGACCCACATCGAGCGCCACGTCTGGGTGGTCTGCGGGGTGGTCATCCTCGGGATGGTCATGTCGATCCTCGACACGACGATCGTCAACGTCGCGCTGCACACCCTCTCGCACGACCTGCACAGCCCGCTTTCCCAGGTCCAGTGGGTGATCACTGGATATCTGCTCGCTCTCGCTGCCGTCATCCCGGTCACCGGCTGGGCGGCCCGCCGCTTCGGCGCCAAGCAGGTCTACATGACATCCCTGGTGCTATTCACCGCCGGCTCCGCTTTGTGCGGACTTGCCAACTCGACCACCTCATTGGTGGTGTTCCGCGTCCTACAGGGCGCCGGTGGCGGCATGATCATGCCCGTCGCGATGATGATCATGGCCCAGGTCGCCGGGCCACAGCGGATGGGCAGGGTGATGGGCTACGTCTCGATGCCCGCCATGCTTGCACCGATCCTCGGCCCCGTCGTGGGCGGGCTGATCCTCGAGAACCTGCACTGGTCCTGGATCTTCTTCGTCAACGTCCCAATCGGGATCGTCGCCTTCGTGCTCGGCTGGCGCATGTTGCCCCACACCGACTCCGGTGAGGCGGGGCGCCTTGACGTCCTGGGCTTGGCGCTCCTTCCGGCGGGCTTCGCGGCCCTGATCTATGGCATCAGCGAGCTGGGTGCGGGCTCTGCTCTGGGCTCGGGCAAGGTGATCGTGCCGAGCATCGTCGGCGTCGTCTTGATCGTGCTCTTCTGCGTGCACGCTCTACGTGTGGAGCGCCCCCTGCTCGACATCCGCATGTACGCCAATCGCGTGTTCGCCGGCGCCGCCTTCACCAACTTCGGCTTGGGCGCCGCGCTGTTCGGAGCAATGATCTTGGTGCCGCTCTACTACCAGGAAGTGCGTGGCCAGAGCGTCGTCAACACCGGCTTGCTCACCGGTCCCCAGGGCTTGGGCGCCTTGATGGCCATGCCTATGGCCAGCCGTCTCACTCAGCGCTTCGGCGGGGGTCGCGTGGCGCTTTGCGGGGTGTCCCTGCTGTGTGTGAGCACGATCCCATTCACCTTCATCGGAGCCCACACCTCGATCGTGGCGATCTCCCTGGTGTTGGTCGTGCGTGGGCTATCGATCGGCTTGTGCTTCATGCCGGCGATGAGCGCCGCTTTCTCGGCCATGCGCCCCGATCAGATCTCTGACGCCACGCCCCAGATCAACGCCTTGCAGCGCACGGGTGGGGCGATCGGCACAGCCATTTTGGCGGTGGTCTTGCAGCGTGCCGCAGCCGGTGCCCACACTCCCGAGCAGCTCGCCGGCGCGTTCGGCACCGCCTACTGGTGGGCCTTTGGCATCGCTGCCCTGTCCTTGATCCCTTGCATCATGCTTCTGCGGGCCGAGCGACCTCAAGCTGAGGCGCAGGTGCTCGAGGCGCCCCCCGAGGCTATCGCCGAGGCCGTCGGGGCCTGAATCGGCCCACCGCCATGTCGCCCGCCGCCGAGCTGCCCTCCACCACCGTGGCCCAAACCGCGGGGGATCCCCTCAGCGAGACGGCCGGGCAGTGGCACGCTGAGCTGCTCGATCTTGGCAAGGCGTTTCGACGCGTGTTTCGCAGCCTCAGGCGCCTGCGCGGGCGCGACACGCATCTGATTGGCTCGGAGGTCACCCATGCCCAGATGGAACTTCTGATCGAGCTGAGCGAGCAGGGCCCGCTTTCGGCCGGTGAGCTTGCCCTCGCGGCCCAGCTCACACCGGCCACCGTCACACAGATGCTCGAGCACCTGGCAGCCAGCGGTCATGTCGAGCGCACCCGCTCTGAGGTGGACCGACGCGTGGTCGTGACTCGCCTGACTTCCCAAGGAGAGAGCAAGGTGCAAGCAAAGCGTGCGCTCTGGCAGGCACGTTGGGAGAGCATCCTGGCCGACGTCGACGCGGAGGACCTGCGCACGACGACGCGGGTCTTGGAGCGCCTCAACGCCGTCTTCGCGGATGTGCCGGGCAAGCTCGATTGCAAGGCCGGCGAGTAGCGTCCCAACAAGGCTGGGAGACTGTGCACCGGCCGTAGATCGCACTCCATAGCTCTGCTATAGTCGCCCCCTGCGGGCGATGCGAGGTGGCTGCGGGCCAACCTCGTCGCCTAGCAAGAACACCATGGAGACTCTGACGAGATAGACAAGCGATTCGCCCGACGACCGGTAGCGCATGGGCCCGAGGGGCCTCTTTTTTTGCCCTGACCCCGCGCCTCGCCGCCAGTCTGTCGCGTATCGATCACACCCTTGGAAACGATCCCCCACACCATCTGAAAAATGCCCCGCAAGTTCCCACTCGAGAAGACCCGCAACATCGGGATCATGGCCCACATCGACGCGGGCAAGACGACCACGACCGAGCGCATCCTCTACTACACGGGACGCACCTACAAGATCGGCGAGGTCCACGAGGGCGCCGCGGTGATGGACTGGATGGAACAGGAGCAGGAGCGCGGCATCACGATCACCTCTGCCGCGACCACGGCCGAGTGGGACGGGCACCGCATCAACATCATCGATACCCCCGGCCACGTCGACTTCACCGTCGAGGTCGAGCGCTCCTTGCGCGTGCTCGACGGCGCGATCGCCTTGTTCGACTCGGTCGCCGGCGTCGAGCCTCAGTCCGAGACGGTGTGGCGCCAGGCCGACAAGTACCACGTGCCGCGCATCGCCTACATCAACAAGATGGACCGCACCGGCGCCGACTTCGAGCAAGGTGTGCAAACGATGATCGACCGGCTCGGAGCGCACCCCGTCCCGATCCAGCTTCCGATCGGCGCCGAGGGCGACTTCCTGGGCGTCGTCGATCTCGTCAAGATGAAGGCGATCCTCTACAAAGACGAGCTCGGCACCGAGCAGGAAGAGGCCGAGATTCCGGAGGCATTGCTCGAAGCCGCCGAGGCCGCGCGCGAGCACCTCTTGGAGGAGGTCTCCCACTACGACGACGCTTTGCTGGAGCTGATCTTGGAGGAGGCCGAGGTCCCCGAGGACATCCTCAAGCAGGCGATCCGCAAGGCCACCCTTTCGACCAAGCTGACCCCGGTTCTGTGTGGTTCCTCGTTCAAGAACAAGGGCGTCCAGCCGCTGCTCGACGCGGTCGTCGACTACCTGCCGTCGCCGCTTGACGTGCCGGCGGTCATCGGCAGCGAACCGGTCAAGGGCGATGACGAGGAACCGCAGGTCGAGCGTCACGCAGACGACTCCGAGCCCTTCACCGCGCTTGCCTTCAAGATCATGGCCGACCCCTACGTGGGCAAGCTCACCTACTTCCGCGTCTACTCAGGGAAACTCGAGGCCGGCTCGCGCGTGCTCAATGTCAATAGCGGTCGTTCTGAGCGCATCGGGCGCATCTTGATGATGCACGCCAACGAGCGCGAGGAGGTCTCCGAGGTCTACGCCGGCGACATCGCCGCCGCGGTCGGCATCAAGCAAGTCATTACCGGAGACACGCTCGCCGCCCCCGACGCACCCATCAAGCTCGAGAACATCACCTTCCCCGAGCCCGTCATCAAGGTCGCCGTCGAGCCTAAGACGAAGGTCGACCAGGAGAAGATGTCCGTCGCCCTTGGGCGCCTCGCCGAGGAGGACCCCACTTTCCAGGTGCGCACCAACGAGGAAACGGGCCAAACCGAGATCTCGGGCATGGGCGAGCTGCACCTCGAAGTGCTCGTCGACCGCATGAAGCGCGAGTTCGGCGTCGAGGCAAACGTCGGGCGTCCTCAGGTCTCCTACCGCGAGACGATTCGCGGCACGGTCGAGAAGATCGAAGGCAAGTTCGTACGCCAGACCGGCGGCTCGGGCCAGTTCGGCGTCGTCTACATCGACATGGAGCCCGCTCCGGGAGAGGGCTTTGACTTCATCAACAAGATCAAGGGTGGATCGATCCCCTCGGAATACATTCCGGCTGTCGAGAAGGGCGTTGAGGAGGCCTTGGAGAACGGCGTCAAGGCCGGTTATCCGATGGTCGACGTTCGTGTCACGCTGGTGGACGGCAAGTACCACGACGTGGACTCCTCAGAGATCGCGTTCAAGGTCGCCGGCTCGCTCGCGTGCAAGGAGGCCGCCAAGCGCGCCAAGCCGGTGCTCCTGGAGCCGGTGTTCGCGGTCGAGGTCGTAACGCCAGAGGACTTCATGGGCGACGTGATGGGCGACCTGTCGCGTCGTCGCGGCCATCTTCAAGGCTCCGAGCAGCGGGGCAATGCCTTGGCAATCCACGCCAAGGTCCCTCTCAGCGAGATGTTCGGGTACGCGACCGACCTGCGCTCCAACACGCAGGGCAGGGCCAACTACACGATGCAGTTCGAGGGCTACGAGGAGGTACCCCCGAATATCGCCGAGAAGATCATCGAGCAGCGCACAGGAGAGCCTGTCCCAGCATAGGGAGTTGGCTCACGGCGAGACACATTTGAAAGACCTTCACGGTAGGCAGCAGTCAAGAAAGTCCCCATTTAGATAGATTTCCCAGGTTCGCCCTTTTGGCGGCGAACATCAAAGACGATTTAGGAGCGAACACAAGTGGCGAAGGAGAAGTTCGAGCGCGACAAGCCGCACGTCAACGTCGGCACCATCGGTCACATCGACCATGGCAAGACGACCTTGACCGCTGCCATAACAACCGTCTTGGCAGAGAAGATGGGCGGCGAAGCACGTAGCTTCGAGGAGATCGACAACGCTCCGGAGGAGAAGGAGCGCGGGATCACCATCGCCACATCGCACGTCGAGTACCAGACCGAGAACCGTCACTACGCGCACGTCGACTGCCCCGGGCACGCCGACTACGTGAAGAACATGATCACTGGTGCCGCCCAGATGGACGGGGCGATCCTGGTGGTCTCCGCGGCTGACGGCCCCATGCCCCAGACGCGCGAGCACATTCTGCTCGCCCGCCAGGTGGGCGTCCCCTACATCGTGGTGTTCCTCAACAAGGCCGACATGGTCGACGACGAGGAGCTGATGGAACTGGTCGAGGTTGAGGTGCGCGAGCTCCTCTCCGAGTACGACTTCCCCGGCGATGACATTCCCTTCATTGTCGGCTCGGCGCTCAAGGCGCTGGAAGGCGACGAGGCGTACAAGGAGAAGATCGTCGAGCTGGCCGCGGCGCTCGACAGCTACATCCCCGAGCCCGTGCGCGAGCTCGACAAGCCGTTCCTGATGCCCGTCGAGGACGTCTTCACGATCACCGGCCGCGGCACCGTCGCCACCGGTCGCGTGGAGCAGGGCATCGTCAACACCGGCGACACGGTGGAGATCGTGGGAGTCCACGACACAACCACCACCGTCGTGACCGGTGTGGAGATGTTCCGCAAGATCCTCGACCAGGGTCAGGCCGGCGACAACGTTGGCTGCCTGCTGCGAGGCACCAAGCGCGAGGAGATCGAGCGCGGGCAGGTTCTCTGCAAGCCGGGCTCCATCACACCCCACACCAAGTTCAAAGCTGAGGTCTACATCCTCAAGAAGGAGGAGGGTGGTCGTCACACTCCGTTCTTCACGGGTTACCGGCCGCAGTTCTATTTCCGCACGACCGATGTCACCGGCGTGGCGAAGCTGCCCGAGGGCGTCGAGATGGTCATGCCCGGCGACAACGTCCAGATGGAGATCGAGCTGATCCAGCCGATCGCCATGGATCAGGGCCTGCGCTTCGCCATCCGAGAGGGTGGGCGCACGGTCGGCTCGGGCGTGGTCACCGAGGTCATCGAGTAGCGCCCTAGGGCGCCTCCGGACTTTTCCGGGGCGCCCTTTTTATTGGCAGTCCGATACGACGAAATGCAGGCTCCGCCATCGAGGCGGTGAATGGCGATTCCCCACACAGGAGAATCTCGCCTCTCGCCGCGGAGGAGCCGAGTGGGCGCCAGCGCCCGGCCCACACACCAAACGAAGACGATCGAGAGAAACAAATGGCAGCAGCAACCCAAAACAAGATTCGCATCCGCTTGAAGGCGTACGACACGTCCGCCATCGAGTCGGCCGCGAAGGAGATCGTGGAGACCGCCGCACGCACCGGCGCCACTGTGTCCGGGCCCGTACCGCTGCCGACCGAGAAGAACGTCTACTGCGTAATTCGCTCGCCGTTCAAGGACAAGGACTCGCGCGAGCACTTCGAGATCCGCACCCACAAGCGGCTCATCGACATTCACCAGCCCAGCCCCAAGACCGTCGACTCGCTTCAGCGCCTGGACAACCTCCCGGCCGGCGTCGACATCGAGATTCGCCTCGCCACCTAGGTCTCCGATGTCAGCAATTCTCGCCAAGAAGCTGGGGATGACCCAGGTATTTCAGGATGATGGCTCCGTCGCCCGCGTCACCGTGCTCGAGGCCGGCCCGTGTCCGGTCACGGCGGTGCGCACCAGCGAGCGCGACGGGTACGACGCTGTACAGCTCGCCTTCGGTCAGACCAAGGAGAAGCACCTCTCAAAGCCCGAGCTCGGTCATCTGAAGAAGGCCGACGCCGCTCCCATGCGCCACCTCGTGGAGTTTCGCGGTGAGGCCGGCGAGTTGGGGCAGTCGGTGACGGTCGACGCTTTCGAGGTTGGGGCGCGCGTGAAGATCGCGGGCGTCTCCAAGGGCAAGGGCTTCCAGGGCACGGTCAAACGCCACAACTTCAAACGTGGGCCCGTCTCTCACGGCTCGCACAACGTGCGTGCCCCCGGCTCGATCGGCGCCTCGGCCGACCCCGCGCGCGTCTTCAAGGGCATTCGCGGACCCGGCCAGATGGGCAACAAGCGGGTCACTCAGCCAGGGCTGGAGATCGTGGCCGTCGATCCCCAAAAGAACCTGATGCTCGTGCGAGGCTCTGTCCCCGGCCCCAGAGGCTCTGTTGTGGAGGTGCGCGGCGATGCCTGACGCTCCTCTCCTCAGCGCCGATGGCTCCTCGACCAAGAAGGTCAAGCTCGACCAGTCCGCCTTCGAGGCCAAGTTCAATGGGCCGCTCGTGCACCAGAGCGTGCGGGCCGAGCAGGCCGCCCGCCGGCGGGGAACCGCCGCCACCAAGACACGCGGCAAGGTTTCAGGCGGTGGCGCCAAGCCGTGGCGCCAGAAGGGCACCGGCCGTGCC
>JBAURN010000056.1:0-9488 GCA_049581225.1 Solirubrobacteraceae bacterium | reverse complement strand
GGGTCTGCACACGTTGAGCCAGATCTGGAGTCTGCTCCTGATAGCGGCCGCCCTGGCGGTCGCGGCGGCCCTGAGCGCCACCATCTGGCAGCGCAGGGCACGCCTGGCCTCGCTCAAGATCCAGGGCTATCACCCGGCGCAACTGTGGGGTGGTCTCTTGCTGGAGAGCGGCCTGATGCTCGGCGTGGGCGCGCTCACCGGCGCTGTCGTGGGCGTGTACGGTCACGCATTGGCGGGCCGCTGGTTGACGAGCACCACCGGCTTCCCCGCGCCTTTCTCGATCGGAGCCCCCCAGGTGCTGCTCACGCTGGGGCTGATCACCTTCATCGGCCTTGCGGTGCTCGCGTTGCCCGGCTTCGCGGCCACGCGGGTGTCGGTGCGCCTCAGCCTGCAGGAGTAAGCCGCCCGCTTGCGCGATCGCCGGCGATACGCGCCGGCGATACGCAGGGTGCGGCTGCAAGGCGATCAGTTGCGCAATCCTATCCCTGTGGTTCGGGTCATACATAAGGGCGGACTTTGTGTTGCCGCCGATTTCGTGTGCACGGCGCGGCGCTATTGGCTCTCCGTGTTCCCGCGCGTGAGCTTGCAGGTCCATCGCACGAAGACGCTCGCGATGCGCATTCCAGACCCCGCATTGCGGGCCCTGGCGCTGGAGGCGCTCGACGACAAGCGCGGCAATCTGGAGGGGGCAGCCGCGTTCGCGGCCCTGGCGAGCAGGCAGAGCCGGCCTTTCGTGGTCAAGGCGCTGGTCGCCTGTCAGGCGATCTGCGACTACCTGGACCTGGTCTCCGAGCAGGCCAGCCCCGATCCGATCGCCAACGGCTACAAGCTGCACGAAGCCTTGATCGTGGCGACCGCGCGGGGGGAGCCCCACCGCGACTACTACACCCACCACCCTCACGGCGAGGATGGCGGCTACCTGACCACCCTCGTCGACACGGCCCGCAGCTCGCTCTCGGCCCTGCCCTCCGTAGGCTTGGTGAGGGAGGCGCTCGGCCGCGCGGCCGAGCGGATTGCCGTCTACCAGAGCTTCAACCACGGCGACGCGCGCGGTTCCTACGAGCTGTTTGAGCGCTGGGCACGGCGGGTCAACCCCTCCTGCGCCGGCCTGCGTCCGTGGGAGGCGGCGGTTGGAGCGGGCTCGACATTGGCAGTGCTCGCGTTGATCGCCTCTGCCGCCGACCCCCACTTGGACAGCTCTACGGCGGAGCAGATCGACGGGGCCTACTTTCCGTGGATCGGCTCGCTGCACTCGCTGCTGGACAGCTTGGTCGATCACGAACGGGACATCGCCGTCGACGGACGTGCCCTGGTCGGCTACTACGCCTCGCCCGACGACGCCGCGATGCGCATGGGCCAGATCGCCGACGAGTCCCTGTGCCGGGCCGCGGCCCTGCCCGAGGGTCGCCGCCACGCGCTGATCCTGGCGGCCATGACCAGCTTCTACATATGCGAGCTGCAAGGCTCGGCCTCGCCGCACGCCCAGATGGTGGCGCCGTCGGTGCTCGACGCAATCGGCGGCCTCGCGACTCCCAGCATGGCCGTGCTGGGCGCCCGCCGCTCGCTGCGCCGAATTTCGATAGTCACACCAAATCTCGCAGGCTCATCTTGAAAGTCAAGTACCCGACTTTCCTCTTTTTTTGTGGGGTGCCATGCGGCACTATGATCGAGTCACGAGCCGATGCCCATTCGGTCCTGTGCCCCCCACGGGGGTTGGCACGGTCCGCCCGCAAGCGCGATTCAGGTCAGGCGCCAGCGGGCGGACCGTCATTTTCTAAGTGTCTCGCCTTCGCGCACCTGCCCTCGACAGCGGCGCCGTCCTCGCCCTGAGAACACGGCACTCGCCTCGCAGATAGTCTGGGGCCCGGCGGCGCCTCACAGATCGAGCGCCGCGCGAGCGTTCGATGGAGACGATTCCCACCCGCATAGCAGGACCCAAAGTGATCGTGCCGTCCGTGTTCGGCGACGAGCGGGGGTTCTTCGTGGAGACCTACCGGCGCGAGTGGCACGCCGCGGCGGGAATCCCGGCAGGGGAGGAGTTCATCCAGGACAACCACTCTCGCTCCAGCAGGGGCGTGGTCCGGGGGATGCACTTCCACGTCGGGGCGGGCGTGGCAAAGCTGGTGCGCTGCGCGCGGGGCAGCATCTTGGACGTGCTCGTGGACCTGCGCAGGGGCTCACCCAGCTACGGCGAGTGGGAGGGCTTCGAGCTGGACGAGCAGTCGATGCACACCCTGTATGTGCCGGTGGGATTCGCGCACGGCTTTTGCGTGCTCAGCGAGATGGCGGACGTGATGTACAAGCAGAGCGCCTACTACAGCCCCGCCGTGGAGCGGGGGATCGCGTGGAACGACCCGGACGTGGGTATTCGCTGGCCGCTGCCGGAGCGGGAGCTGATCGTGTCCGAGCGCGACCAGACCGCGCCTCTGCTGCGGGAGGTGGCCGACGAGCTGCCGTTCGCGTACAACGACTGAGAGGGGCCCCCGCGCGGGGGGTGGCGTACAACGACTGAGAGGGCCCCTCACGCGCGCGCGGGGGGTGTGCGGCGACCAAAAGCCCCTAACCGCCGCGCCGAATGGCGACCAAGGCCCCCCGCGCACGCGCGTAGGGCTGCTCCGGCAGAGACACATGATGCAATGCTTTAGGCGATGCTCGGAAGCCTGAGCCGCGCTTGGCGGCACACCAAGGAATGGACGCTGACGCCACGCCAATACGCAATCACGGCGTATGTGGCCCTGGGCGCGCTCACCCTGATCGTGATGAGCGGTGCAGCGGTGCGGCTGACCGGTTCAGGCTTGGGCTGCCCCACCTGGCCGAAGTGCTACGGCAAGGTCTATCCCCCCCTGAATACCCACGCGGTGATCGAGTTCTCCAACAGGATGATCACCGTGCCGGTGTCGATCGCCGCGATCGCGGCCTTCGTGCTGGCGTTCAAGCGCAGGCCTTACCGGCGTGACTTGATGCGCGTGAGCGCCCTGTTGCCGCTCGGGGTGTTCACGCAAGCCGTGCTCGGCGGGTTGACCGTGCTGGGGGCACTCGACTATGGCTGGGTGATGGCCCACTTCGCGCTTTCCATGCTGGTCGTGGCCGCAGCCGTGGCGCTGGCTTGGCGCGCCACTTATGAGCCGGGCGAGCGGTCGCTGTCAAGCGATCGCAAGCTGACTCTGTGGGCGCGCGCCACGGTCGCGCTGGGGGCCTTGACGATCTTCGCGGGCACGGCCGCCACGGCCGCGGGACCCCACGCGGGAGGCTCGCCCGGCCAGAAGATCAACCGCCTGGACTTCGACGGGAAGGGAACGATGGATTTCGTGATCCACCGCCACGGCGAGATCGCGCTCGTGTTCGGCCTGGCCGCCCTCTGGGTTTGGTGGCTGGCGCGCCGCCACGAGGCCAACCCCCAGATTCGGCGCTGGTCGACCATCACCTGCGCGTTGATCGCCCTGCAGGGACTGGTGGGCCTGGACCAATACAAGACCCATCTGCCGACGGAGCTGGTGTGGGTGCACGTGAGCTTGGCCTCGCTGAGTTGGCTCGCCGTCCTGTGGACGGCTTGCGCCGCGGGACGCCTGCAGCCTCGCTTTGCGGCCTCGCAAGAGCCCCAGACCTCCGAACAGGCTCAGTTTTCGGCGTATTCCCCCGAGATTAGGGCCTAAGCTGCGGGAAAACCGGGCTGTTCGGCGCGTGCCCGTCCTTGCCAACCGTTAGCCTGGCCGAAGTAACGACACTCGAGAAGGGAATGCCATGACCAAGAACGATCTGGCTGATGGGGTCGCCGGGCGCACGGGTCTTGCGGGAACGCAGGCTCGCCAAGCGCTGGAGGCGGCGATCGATTTGATCTCCGACGAGCTGGCCGGCGGTGGCGAAGTCGCGCTTGCCGGTTTTGGCAAGTTCAGCGTCAGCAACAGGGCGGCCCGCCAGGGGCGTAACCCCGCGACGGGTGAGACGATCAATATCGCCGCGAGCAAGGCAGCGAAATTCTCGGCGGCCAGCGCCCTGAAGAAGCGTCTCAACTAAGCGCGAAGCACAGGAGCAGATGGACGTCGATCAGCGGCGAGCCCGTCGTGAGGCACGTCGGCGCGAACAGTCGCGCAGACGTAAGCGGGGGCTCGCCGCCGTAGCCGTCTTGGTGGTGGGAGCGGCGCTGGTCGCGCTCCTGCTCGGCTCCACGGGCTCCTCCAAATCGGGGGCGACGAACGCTTCGGCCCCCGCGAAGGGCCGTTCCGGCGCGCGCAGTCACGCCGGCAACAGCGGCTCGGGTGGGCATTCTGGGTCGGGTGCGGGCGGATCGGACGCAGGCGAAGACACGCTGAAGGGCACGGCCGGTTCGGGCCACGGCCCGAAGGGCACCGAGGCGGTGCCGATCCTGATGTATCACGTCATCAATCCGCCACCGGCAGGCGCGAAATTCCCGGGCTTGTATGTGGACCCGGAAGAGTTCGAAGCGCAGATGCGGGCGCTGAAGGGGGCGAGCTTTCATGCGGTGACGATGGACCAGATGCTCGCCAACTGGACCAGGGGAGCTCCGTTGCCGGCGGGCAAGCCGATCGTGGTGAGCTTCGACAACGGCTACCAGTCCCAGCTCACCAATGCTTTGCCGGTGCTGAGGAGGTTGGGATGGGTGGGCGTGGAGAACCTCCAGCTGACGGGCTTGCCACCCTCCCAGGGAGGGCTCAGCCACGGCCAGGTCGAACAGCTCGTGAGGGAAGGGTGGGAGCTGGACACGCAGGGCATCAGCCATGCGGACCTGATCACGCTGGACGCGACGGCGCTGCACGAACAGGTGGCGGTCGCGCGCGAGGAGGTTCGCCGACTCTACAAAGTGCCGGTCAATTGGTTTTGCTATCCGTCGGGGCACTACGACGCGACGGTCATCGCCGCCGTGAAGGCCGCGGGCTACGTGGGCTCAACGACGGTCGTGCCGGGCTGGGCGAGCCCCACCGATGACCCTTACAGGCTGCCGCGGTTGAGGGTGTTGGGCGGCACGAGCCCGGGAGCGCTGCTGGCCGAGATCGCGGCGATCCGCTCGAACCCGGCGCCGCCGGCGTCGTATGGGGGCGCGTGAGGCCCAAATCTGGGGACCCGGCGGGATCGGTGGGACCGGCCGAGCCAATCGCGTGACGCGAGCGGGGAGCGGATCGATAGGATGCCGCCCATGAATACCGTGCCTGGATGGGGCTCCTGGAGCTTCGACCCACTTGCAATCGTTGGCCTGCTTGCCGCGGGCGTTGTGTATGGGCGCATGTACAAGCGCGCCGCCGCCCGCTCCGAATCGGTCGGGATGGGTCACTGGCTGCCCTACTACATGGGCTTGACGGTGCTCGCGATTGCGTTGCTCTCGCCTTTGGACGCGATCGGCGACCACTGGCTGCTATCGGCGCACATGGCCCAACATGTGCTGCTGTCGGACATCGCTCCGGCGCTGATCCTGCTGGGCTTGCGCTCGCCGGTGCTGACGCTGGGCCTGTCCAAGTCCGCTTTGAAGGCTGTCGCTCCGGGAGGGCGCTGGGGCGGCACTCTGGCGGTGCTGACCTCACCTTGGGTGGCGATTCCGCTGTGGGCGGTCGCGACCTGGGTTTGGGCGGTCCCGGCCGTGTTCGACTTCGCCGCTCAGCACACGGTGGTGCACGCTTTCGAGCACGCGACGCTCTTCTATACGGGCCTGGCGCTGTGGTGGCTGATCGTGGATCCGCTCCCGCGCGTACGTCCGCGCCCGGACGGCCAGCGCCTGGCTCTGCTCGGCTTCTCGAGGATCGCGTCGGCCGCGGTGTGCCTGCCTCTGACTTGGATCGCCACGGCCCAGTACCCGCTCTACGCGAGCGCCCCCCGCTCCTTTGGATTGTCGGCGATCGCCGACCAGCAACTGGCCGGCGCGGGCATGTGCTTCGTCGAGTTCCTGGTCTTCGGGATCGCGTTTGCCGCGGTCTTCTTGAGCATGTTGGGCCGCGACGAGGCCCGGGTCTCAGTGGCCGAGCAGGCCGCCGCCGGCCACTAGCGCTCAGCGGGGGTACTGGCTCCGAAAACGACTCGACTCGCGCTAGGCGGGTCGAAGGTTGCTGCTGTTCGTGGGGCCACGGTCCTACTGTTTCATGTTGGCTTCTGACGCGCGAGAGCCAAGCGAGACAAGGACGCAAGGAGCGAAATGTGCTCTGCACATGAGCGACTGAGGACGCAGTATCGCGCCGGCTATCGCGCGTCAGCCGCAGCCGGTGTTGTTGCCGCAGGAGGAACAGGTGTAGCAAGATCCGGTCCGCTGCATCATGCCTCCGCACTGCGAGCAGGCCGGCCCCAGGTCGAGGCCCTGCATGCGGGCCGGGACAACGGGCGGGGAGTCGGTCAAGGCCGCTGCGGCAGGGATACCATCGCCGCCACCCGCGCTGGCCTCGGGGCCGGCCGTGTCGGAGGAGACCACCGACTGGGCTGCCTCCTCGGCCATCTTGCGAGCTCGCACCGCCGGGGTGAGGATGCCGAGTTCCTCCTGGGCGTCGGTGTCGAGGAAGCGCGATGCGACCCAGCGCAGGATGTAGTCGGGCATCGACTTGGCGAACGGGATCTCCGGGTTGCCGGTGATCCCCTCCGGCTCGAAGCGCATGTAGCTGAACTTCTCAACCAGCGTCTCCAAAGGCACCCCGTATTGGAGCGCGATCGAGATGGCGGTGGCGAACGAGTTCATCATGCCTTTGATCGTCGAGCCCTCCTTGCCGATGTCGGTCAGGAAGATCTCGCCGACGGTGCCGTCCTCGTACATGCCGGCGGTGATGTAGCCCTCGTGGCCGCCGATCGAGAACTTGTGGGTGATCGACTGGCGCTCGCGCGGCATGCGCTTGCGCCTGGGGCCCGCCTCGGAGAGGGCCTTGACGACGGCCTGCTCGACGATCGCGTCGACGTCGGCCGGCGCCGGCGCATCCTTCTGGGCGTCGGTGCGCAGCGCTTGCGCTGTCTTGGAGCCGTCGCGGTAGATCGCCAGGGCCTTGATGCCGAGGTGCCAGGCCTGGGTATAGGCGTCGGCGATGTCCTCGACCGTGGCCGTCTGGGGCAGGTTGACGGTCTTTGAGATCGCGCCGGAGATGAAGGGCTGCACGGCGCCCATCATCTTGAGGTGGCCCATGTGCGAGATCGCTCGCTCGCCGACGGCCACGTCGAACACGGGCAGGTGCTCGGCGGCGAGGCCGGGCGCACCAATGATCGTGCCGTGCTCGGCCAGGTGCGCCTCGATCTGCTCTACCTGCTGCTCTGAGTAGCCGAGCGTTTGCAGGGCGAGCGGCACGGTGCGGTTGACGATCGTCATCTGGCCGCCGCCGACGAGCTCCTTGAACTTGACGAGCGAGAAGTCGGGCTCGACGCCGGTCGTGTCGCAGTCCATCAGGAAGGAGATCGTGCCTGTGGGGGCGAGCACGGTTGCCTGGGCGTTGCGATAGCCGAACCGCTCGCCCAGCTCGACCGCCTCGTCCCAGGAGCGTCGCGCGGCTTCCAGCAGCTCGGTGTCCTGGCAGATCGTCTCGGGGATCGCGTAGGAGGAGTCGCGGTGCATTTGCATCACGTTGTTGTGCTCGGCGCGGTTCTCCTCGTAGTGCTCGTAGGGGCCGAGCGCGGCGGCGACGCGAGCCGACTCACGGTAGGCGCGTCCTGTCATCAGGGCGGTGATCGCCGCGGCGGTGCCCCGGCCGGCGTCGGAGTCGTAGGGCATGCCGTTGCTCATCAGGTAGGCGCCGAGGTTTGCGTAGCCGAGACCCAGCTGGCGGAAGGCGCGTGCGTTGACGCCGATCTGCTCCGTCGGATAGCTGGAGGGGCCGACGACGATCTCTTGGGCCAGAAGCACGATGTCCACCGTGTGCTCGAAGGACCGCACGTCGAGGCTGCCGTCGGGGCGACGGAACTTCATCAGGTTCAGGGAGGCCAGGTTGCAGGCGGAGTCGTCGACGTGCATGTACTCGGAGCATGGGTTCGAGGCGTTGATGCGACCGCTTTTGGGGGAGGTGTGCCACTGGTTGATGGTCGTGTCGTACTGCACGCCGGGGTCGGCGCAGCGCCAGGCCGCCTCGGCGATCTCGCGCATCAAGTCGCGCGCGCGTACAGGCTCCCCGACCGGCTCGCCGGTGGCGCGCGCGATCAGGTTCCACTCGCCGTCGGCCTCGACGGCCTGCATGAACTCGTCGGTGACTCGCACCGAGTTGTTGGCGTTCTGGTACTGGATCGACTTGAAGCCCTCGCCGTCAATCGACATGTCAAAGCCGGCGTTGCGCAGAGCTTCGGCCTTGTCCTCCTCCTTGGCCTTGCACCAGATGAACTCGCGGATGTCGGGGTGATCTACGTCGAGCACAACCATCTTGGCCGCACGGCGTGTCTTGCCGCCGGACTTGATCGTGCCGGCCCAGGAGTCGGCGCCGCGCATGAAGGAGACGGGGCCTGAGGCGGTGCCGCCCTTGGCCAGAGGCTCCATCGAGCCGCGGATGTTCGACAGGTTTATGCCCGAGCCGGAGCCACCGCGGAAGATGTTGCCCTCCTTGGTGTTCCACTCGAGGATCGACTCCATCGTGTCCTCGACGGAGAGGATGAAGCAGGCCGAGCACTGGGGGGACTCCTCGAAGCCGACGTTGAACCAGACCGGCGAATTGAAGGCGGCCATCTGGTGCAGAAGGATGTGGGTCAGCTCGGCCTCGAAAGCGGCGGCGTCCTGCTCGGTCGCGAAGTAGGCCCGCTCGCGACCCCACGCGGCGATCGTGCCGGCTACGCGGCCGATCATCTGCTTGACCGAGCGCTCACGCGCGGGGTGACCGATCTGGCCACGGAAGTACTTCTGGGCGACGATGTTGGTCGCGTTCTGGGACCAGCTCTTGGGAAACTCGACGTCGGTCTGCTCGAAGGCAATGCGGTCACCGTGGCCGATGCGGGCGTCGCGCAGCTCCCACTCGACCGTGTCGAAGGGGTGCTTGTCAGGGGAGGTGAAAAAGCGCTCGACAGACAGCGCCTCACCGGCGCGGGCGTCCTCTGCGATCGTGGGGTGCGGGGTGAAATCCATCGGCCTTACCTCCTCTGCGCCGACACTCGCGACGCCCACTCGAATCTGTTCGGGCCGAGAATCGTCGCGCGCGCGCCGGACAGAACGAGCTTCGAGCATTAAATGCCTGCTATCCATCATTTTAGACGGATTGCCCCGCATCGCCGGGGTGTTCGGCGAGCCTTTCAGCGACCGAGACGAGCCCAGTCGGAGAACTCCGCCCAGGTCGCCGAGCCGCGGTAGGACGCCTCGCGCAGGGAGTGCGTGAAAGCGACCGTCCAGCGCGGTTCAAAAGCCAGCCAGCGCCCGATGGCCCAAGCTAGACAGGCCAGGAGGAGCAAAGCGCCGAGGATGGCCAGGATCAGAGCTCCCGTCGAGAGGTGCGTGGGGTTGCTCGACTTATGGACGACGACAACGGTGCCCGAATGGACCGTCGTGGTCGGGACGCCCGCGGCTGGAACCGTGGTCGTGGAGGACACGGTGGGGGTTGAGG
>JBAURN010000055.1:0-4324 GCA_049581225.1 Solirubrobacteraceae bacterium | reverse complement strand
GGCCTGCGGCGCCGCGCGCGTGATCGCGATCGACAGCGTGCCCGAGCGCTTGGCGATGGCCGAGTCATTCGGCGCCGAAGCGATCCATTTGAGCGAGGGTGACCCGCGCGCGGCGGTGCGCGAGGCCACGGAAGCTCGTGGCGTGGACGTTTGCATCGACGCCGTCGGCGATCCTCGCGCGTTCGATCTCGCGTTGCGGCTCACGCGCAAGTGCGGCACGGTGCAGGCGGTGGGGGTGTACGCCGAGCGCGCGGAGGTGCACATGGGTCTGTTGTGGATCAAGTCGCTGCACGTGTGCGCCGGGCACGCCAACGTGCTCGCCCACGTGGACCGCGTCCTGGCGTTGATGTCAGCCGGACTGCTCGATCCGGGACCCCTGGTCACGCACCACATGACCTTGGAGGAGGCTCCGGAGGCGTACGCTCTGTATGACCGCCGCGAGGCGCTGAAGATCGTCCTTACGCCCTAAGAGCCCCCAAGGAGCTTCGATGAACACCGTCGCCCAACCGACCCTCCCCGACGCGCTCGGCGACGCCGCGCGCGAATTCATCGCAAAGCCGCACGATCTGCTGATCGGCTCCGAGCGAATGCCGGCCGCCGACGGGCGCACATTCTCCACGCTCGATCCATCGAACGGCCTCCAGATCGCAACGGTCGCACAGGCCGGCGCCGAGGACGTGGCGCGCGCCGTGGCCGTGGCTCGCGAGGCGTTTGAGAGCGGGCCGTGGGCGACGCTGGCGCCCTCCGAACGCGCCCGCTTGATGTACGCCTTCGCCGGGGCGATCGAGGCCCACGAAGAGGAATTGGCCCAGATCGAGTCCTTGGACAACGGCAAGCCGGTCAAGCTCGCGCAGTACGTGGACGTGCGCGGCACGGTCGCCCACCTGCGCTACTACGCGGGCTGGCCCACGAAGATCGAGGGCAGCGTGCTGCCGGTCACGGCGCCCAACATGCTCTGTTACACCCGCCGTGAAGCGGTCGGCGTGTGCGCTCAGATCGTGCCTTGGAACTTCCCGATGCTGATGGCCGCCTGGAAGCTGGGGCCCGCTCTGGCCGCCGGTTGCACGATTGTGCTCAAGCCGGCCGAGCAGACGCCTTTGAGCGCTCTGCGCCTGGGCGAGTTGGCGCTGGAGGCGGGCTTTCCGCCCGGCGTGCTGAACGTGCTCACCGGCGACGGCGAGACCGGCGCGGCCCTGGTCGAGCATCCCGGGGTGGACAAGATCGCCTTCACGGGCTCCACCGCCGTGGGCCGTGAGATCGGGGCCAAGGCGGGACGCGCGCTCAAGCGGGTCACGTTGGAGCTGGGCGGCAAGTCTCCGAACGTGATCCTGCCCGACGCTGACATCGAGGCGGCCGTGAAGGGCTCCTATCAGGCGATCTACTTCAACTCGGGTCAGGCCTGCAACGCGGGCTCGCGACTGTTTGCTCCGGCCGAGCGCTTCGATGAGGTGATGAGCGCGCTCGCCGACAGCGCCAAAGCCACCCGCCTGGGGGCGGGGCTCGACCCATCGACCCAACTCGGGCCGCTCGTGTCCACCGAGCAGCGCGACCGCGTGATGTCCTACATCGAGTCCGGTCGCGAGCAGGGGGCGGAGTTGGTGAGCGGCGGCTCGACGGCCCTATCGGACAGCGGCGGCTTCTTTGTGGAGCCGACCCTGTTCAGCGCGAGCAGCGACGATTTGAAGATCGCCAAGGAGGAGATTTTCGGGCCCGTGCTGGTTGCCTCACCGTACGAGACGGTTGAGGAGGTGGCGCGTCGCGCCAACGACACCGAGTACGGGCTCGCCGCCGGGGTTTGGACGCGCGACGTCGGCAACGCCCACCGGCTGGCCGCACTGTTGCGCGCAGGCTCGGTTTACATAAACCATTGGGGTGGCTCCGACGCGATGGCCCCATTCGGCGGCTTCAAGTCCTCTGGGGTGGGGCGCGAGCACGGCCACGACGGACTCGACGCCTACCTGGAGACCAAGACGGTGTGGACCTCGCTCGGCTGAGCCGGTCCTCCACCGTCGAGGCCGAGTAGGCACGAGCCTGTGGAGCGAGTGGCACGGTCCCGGTCTGGTGAACGAGTGGGCGCCCCGGTGCACTAGAGTCCCCGGGCATGAGCGGGCATTCTCCGAAGCCCGGGAGCCTTCAGGTGTCGAGTGAGCTGGTCGAGGGCCTCGCCACGCTGACGCTGCGCGGGGAGCTGGACCTGGCCTCGGCTCGTCAGCTCGAAGAGAGCTTGGCGGCGATCGACGAGCAGGCGCCGGTGCGCATCACGATCGACCTGGGCGGACTGACGTTCATCGATTCCAGCGGCCTGAGGGCGCTGCTGCTCGCCGACACGCGTGCCCGCGAGCACGGGTACGAACTCGTGCTGATACCTGGCCAGGAGCCGGTGCAGCGCGTGTTCGAGATGACGGGCGCGCTCGACGTTTTGAGCTTCGAGCGTTGATCGTCGGGAGGGCCCAATGAGCTCGATCGCGGCAAAGCGTCCGCTCGGCGTGAGCGGCGCGCGCGAGGAAGAGGGGGGGCGCGCCTGGGTGCCGGTTCTGGCTGGGGCGTTCACGCTTGTACTGCTGGCGGCCACGATCGAGATCGTGCTCGACGCGGCGGTGGGACATTCGCCGCTGATCCCCAAGTCTCCATCGATCGCGGGCTGGCTGGATGGCGTGGGCGAGCGTCTGGGCTACCGCGTGTTCCTGATCGCTTTGATCTCCTATGCGGGCGCCTACGGGGGGATGCTGCTGCTGGCTCGGCGCATCTCCTCGCGTTGGGCGATCGCGCTGACCGTGGCGCTGCAGTTGATCGTGTTCGCGGGTCCGATCCTGATCTCGACCGACGTGTTCAGCTACATCGCCTACGCGCGCATGGGCGTGGTGCACGGCATCAACCCCTATCTGCACGGGCCACAGGCGATCTTGGGCGATCCGATCTTCCACTACGTGGGGCCCGATTGGAAGAAGGTGGCCACCGCCTATGGCCCGCTCTACACGCTGCTCTCCTATCCGCTTGCGGTGCTCGGCGTGACGGGCGCCCTATGGGGGATGAAGCTCGAGGCGCTGTTGGCGGGCGGCGGCACGCTCTTTTTGACTTGGCGCTGCGCGCGTCTGCGCGGCTTGGATCCGAAGTTCGCTCTGATCGCGGTGGGTGTGAATCCGCTGTGGCTCATCTATGCGATGGGGGGCGCCCACAACGACCTGATCATGACGCTGTTGATGATGGGCGCGGTGGCGCTCACACTGGCGGGTGAGCGCGGTTCGGGCTGGGAAGCGTGGGCCGGGGCGGCGGTGATCGGCGCGACGCTGGTGAAGGCCACGGGCATCGCGTTGCTGCCGTTCATGGTGCTGGCTCGTCGCCGGCTCGCACCTGTGCTGGGCGCGCTCGGGGCGGCGCTCGGGTGCTCGCTCGTCGCCTATGTTGTGTTCGGTATTCACGGGGTGAACATCGTCTCGGCTTTGAACAGGGACGCGGCATTTGTGTCCACCGACAGCTTTCCCACCGAGATCGCCCACCTGTTCGGCAAGCCGGGCGTGTTCCCGGTCGACCACGATCTGCTCAAGGTAGGCCTCGTGTTGATCGTGTTGCACCTCATGTGGCGCACGTGGCGCGGCTATGACTGGGTTGCGGCTTCCGGTTGGACCCTGCTCGCGATCGCGGTGACGAGCACGTGGCTGCTGGCTTGGTACACGTTGTGGTCCTTGCCGCTTGCGGTCGTCGGTCGCGACCGACGTCTGCTGGTCGCCACGCTGGTAGTGCAGGCCCTGTTCATCGTCCACCAGACAGCGCCTCTGCTGGCGCCGGTGTCGTCGTGAGGCTCCTCGCAAACCGCGCTTGCCGGGAGTGCTGGGCATGAGCGAGCCGCAGGCAAGCGCGGCGCGAGAGCCTTTCGGGTGGCTGCCGCGGTGGGCACGTCCGCTCGATCATGAAAAGCGCGGGCTTGGCAGCCTGCGCTTGGCCGAGACGACGATCCTGATCCTGTTGGGCGTGTTCCTGGCCGTGGCGACGGTCAACGATGTGGTTCAACAGACGCACGTGAACCACAGGATCGAGGCCGACGACGCGACCTGGCGCGCGGACACACATCACGACTATCACGAGATCACGACCGAGCAGGACGTGAAGACGCATACCACGCGCGACGTGGTTTGCGGAAACGTGTCGCCAGGGGGGCCCGACGAACACACCCAGGTCTGTCTCGTGATGGTCGGCTCGGTGCGGAGCGGGTTGAGGGAAGTCAGCGGCGGCTACTACCTTGCGCCTGAGACGGTTGACCTTGCGCGCCACCGCTTTGCCTGCTTTGGCGAGCCCGAGCAAGCGGGCTTGTGCGGGCTGCACGCAC
>JBAURN010000054.1:0-5316 GCA_049581225.1 Solirubrobacteraceae bacterium | reverse complement strand
GAGGAGATCGCCGCGATCGCGCCGCCGACGCCGACGGGGCGTCCGTCGACCGCGACGATCCGGTCTCCCGGGCGCAAGGCGGCCGCGGCCGGCATTCCGTGCTCGACGGCCCCGACCACTGTGGTTGTCGGTTTCAGGGTCTGTATGTTCGGATTGACTCCTTCCAAGGTGAGGGCCCCATTCATGGAGCCCGCGAACAGCACGAGCCAGAACAGGGCGAAGGCGATCAGCAGGTTCACGCCGGGGCCCGCCAGGATCACCACTATGCGCTTCCAAGGCGCTTGCGCGTAATAGGCGCGCTTGGCCACCTCAGGCGGCAGCGTTTCGATCTCCTCGGGGTTCATGCCGGTGATCTTCACGTAGCCCCCCAAAGGCAACGCGCCGATCATGTATTCGGTCTCCCCTCGCTTGATGCCCGCGATCTTGGGCGGGAAGAACAGCGAGAAGCGCTCGACTCTCATGCCCACGGCCTTGGCCACCGCGAAGTGTCCCAGCTCGTGCAAGACGATCAGGGCCATGATCCCGAGGATCGTGATCAGCCAATCCATGGACTCAGTTTGGCAGGCTCAGGGCCTCCTCGGCGACGGCTCTTGCCTCGCGGTCCGCCTCATACAAGGACTCAAAGGCCCGCACAGGCGAGCTGCCGAGCGCGTCGAGCGTGCGCTCGATCACCTCGGCGATGCCGAGAAAAGGCAAGCGGCCCGCGAGAAAAGCGTGCACCGCGATCTCGTTGGCGGCGTTGAGCACGCACGGTGCGGTACCTCCGGTCTGAGCGGCTTCGCGCGCCAAGCGCAGACACGGAAACGCGTTGAGATCCACAGGCTCAAAGGTGAGGGCACCCAATTGAGCGAGGTCCAGCGGCTGCACACCCGAATCCACGCTCGCGGCGCCGTGCAGGGCATAGGAGATGGCGATGCGCATGTCCTTGGGGCCGATGTGCGCCAGCATCGCTCCGTCGAGCAGTTGCACCAGGCCGTGGACCAAGGATTGGGGGTGAACCACAACATCGATGCGCTCGTAGGGCACGCCGAACAGGTGGTGGGCCTCCATCAGCTCCAGGCCCTTGTTCATGAGCGTGGCCGAGTCGATCGTGATCTTGCCGCCCATCGCCCAGGTGGGATGGGCCAGCGCCTGCTCGACCGTGACCCGCGCCAGCTGCGACGCCGAGCGACCGCGGAATGGACCGCCGCTGGCGGTGATCGTGAGGCGCTCCACCGCTCCCAGCGGTTGCCCTGAAAGCAGTTGGTGAAGCGCGGTGTGCTCGGAGTCGACGGGCACGATCTGGGCGCCCGTAGCTTCGGCCAGCGCGACCACCAGCTCGCCGCCGACCACCAGCGACTCCTTGTTGGCCAAGGCCAGGTCGATGCCCTCGCCCAGAGTCGCCACCGTGGGGCCCAGCCCGGCGGAGCCCACGAGCGCATTGAGGACCAGGTCGGCGCGGGACTCCACGACCAGCCGCACCAGCCCCTCGGCGCCGGCCAGGACCTCCCCCTCGGGCCACGCCAGCGCCGCCCGCTGCGCCGCCTCAGCGTCCACGAGCGCTATCCGCGCAACCCCGTGCGCACGCGCCTGTTCGACCAGCGCCTCCCAGGAGCGCTCGGCGGAGAGGCCGACGAGCTCGAACTCCTCTTCGTGGCGGCCCAGGACGTCCAGCGCCTGCGTGCCGATCGAGCCGGTCGAGCCCAGGATCAAGAGGCGCTTAGACATCTCGACTTGCACGCCTGGCGGGGCACTCACACATCGCGACCCGCACACTTGGAGGAGCGCTCACACATAGGCCAACCATATGTAATACCCCACGACGGCAGTGAAGAGGACCGCGTCGAGCCGGTCGAGCACGCCCCCGTGGGCGCCCAACAGGGTGCCCGTGTCCTTGGCGCCCGCCTGGCGCTTGACGAAAGACTCGAACAGGTCTCCGATCGGGGCGAACACGGCCACGCCCAGACCCAGGACCAGCGCGTGGGAGCCGGGCAGCCAGTCCTGGTAGCGCCCGGCGAACCACACGCCGAGCACGGTGAAGGCCATGCCGATCGCCAAGCCCTCGACCGTCTTGTTGGGGGAGATCGACGGCGCCAGCGGGCGGCGGCCGAACAGGCGACCGCCCAGATACGCACCGGTGTCCCCAAGGAACGTGCCCACGAGCACGTCGATCACGATGCCCTCGCCGTGGGGCAGTTCACGCAGCAGCACCGCGTGGGCCAGGCCCAAGCCGATCCAATACACGCCCAGCAACGTGAGCGCCATCCCGGCCACGCTGGGACGACGTTGGAGCAGCGTCAAGACGAACAGCACGGGCAACACGGCGCTGGCGGCGAGCAGCACCTGGGACTGACTCCCGCCGGCGGCCGCCACCAGCATCCCCGCCAGAGCTATGAAGCCGGCCAAGCGGACCGGGTGGAGGCGCTCGTACATGCCATACAGCTCGTGCATGCAAAGACAGCCGAGCACGAACACCCCGACCGCGAAGATGGCGCCACCGGAGATCACCAGAAACAGGGCAAGCGCGATCAGCGGCACCGCCACGAGAGCGCGCGCGCCAACGTCGGAGCGGGTCGAAGCGCTACCGACCACCGAACCGCCGTCGTCGCTCGGAGAACTCCGCCAACGAGTCTTCGAGCGCCTCGCGCGAGAAGTCGGGCCACAACTCCTCGCGGAACACGAGCTCCGAGTAGGCCGACTGCCACAGCAGGTAGTTGGACAGCCGCCGCTCCCCGCTGGTGCGCACGATCAGATCGGGATCGTGCATCTCCGGGGCGTAGAGCAACTTGCGGAAATCGTCTTCCTCGCCCTCCCGGAAAGCGCGCGCCGCATCGACGATCTCGGCGCGACCGCCGTAGTTGAAGGCCACGAACAGGGTGATGCGGGAGTTGGAGTCGGTTAAGGCTTCGGCCCATCGCATACGCTCGACGAGATCGGGCGCGACGCCTTCGCGACGGCCGATGAAGCGCATGCGCACGCCCTCGGCGTTCAGCTCGGGCGTCTCCTCGGCGATGCGCGTGGCGAACATGTCCATCAAGCCTTGAACCTCCTCGACCGGACGCGACCAGTTCTCGGTCGAGAACGAATACACGGTCAGCTCCTTGACGCCCAGCTCAGCGGCGTCGCGAAGGCGCGCCTTGACGGTGTCCGCGCCCGCGCTGTGACCGTCGTTGACCGGTAATCCGCGCGCCCGCGCCCAGCGGCCGTTGCCGTCGGTGATGATTGCTACGTAGCGAGCCTTCGAGGAGTCCATCACACCTCGAGGATCTCTTCCTCCTTGGCCTTCAGGATGGCGTCGAGGTCGCCGATGCGCCCGTCGGTCAGCTTCTGCAGCCCGACCTCGGCGCGGTGCTCGTCGTCGGAACCGGCCTCGCCTTCGGCCTTGAGGTCGCGCAGATGCTGCATCGTGTCCCGGCGCACGTTGCGGATCGCCACGCGGCCATCCTCGGCCAGGTTGCGCACTACCTTGACCAGCTCCCGCCGGCGCTCCTCGGTCAGCTCGGGCACGGCCAAGCGGATCAGGTTGCCGTCATTGGAGGGATTCAGGCCAACGTCGGACTCGTTGATCGCCTTCTCGATGTTCTTGATCGACGCCTTGTCGTATGGCTGGACCGTGATCAGACGCGCCTCCGGCGCGGATATCGTGGCGAGCTGGTTCAGCGGTGTTTGGGCGCCGTAGTAGTCCACCACGACGCGATCCAGCAGGGCGGGACTGGCGCGGCCCGTCCTGACCGTGGAAAACTCGTGTTGGGTGGACTCCAGGGACTTGGTCATGCGCTCCTGGGCATCCTCGAGCAGGGCGTCGATCGCCTCAGCCGCCATTTTGACTCCTCTCCGTCGCGGTCATGTCCTCACCAAGGTTCCGACGCGCTCCCCCGCGATGATGCGCGCGATGTTGGCGGGATCGTCCATGTTGAAGACGTTGATGGGCATTCCATTCTCCATGCACAGGGCAAGCGCGGTGGAGTCCATCACGCGCAAACGGCGCTCGAGCGCCTGCATGTGGGTGATCTCCGGCAGGAACTCCGCGTCGGGGTCGAGCGCGGGATCGGCGCTGTAGACCCCTTCGACCCCGTTCTTGGCCATCAGGATCATTTCGGCGTGGATCTCGGCGGCGCGCAGCGCCGCGGCCGTGTCGGTCGTGAAGAACGGATTGCCGGTTCCGGCCGCGAAGATGACCACGCGCCCCTTCTCCAGGTGGCGCATGGCGCGGCGGCGGATGTAGGGCTCGGCCACCTCGGAGATGCCCAGGGCCGACTGCACCCGCGTGTTGGTGCCGGCCTTCTCCAGAGCGTCCTGCAACGGCAGGGCGTTGAGCACGGTGGCGAGCATCCCCATGTAGTCGGCGGTCGAGCGATCCATGCCCTCGGCGGCGCCCTTCATGCCCCTGAAGATGTTGCCGGCCCCCACCACGATCGCGACCTCCACGCCCTGGTCGCGCACCGCCGTGACCTGGCGCGCGACGGCCGCCACGCGTTCGGGGTCGGTGCCGTACTCCAGCGAGCCCATCAGGGCCTCGCCGGAGAGCTTGAGCAGGATCCGTTTGAAGGAGGGCGCGCCCATCGGGGGGAGAGCCTATATGGCTTTGGCTACTGGCCTACGGCAAAACGCACGAAGCGGCGTATGACCACGTTCTCGCCGGTCTTCACGGTCAGCTCGTCGCGCAACTGCTGCACGGTCTTGCCCTCGAACTTGGGATTGTGCATCTCCTGCTCGAGCAGCACGATCGTGCCGTACCAAGAGTCGAGCTTGCCCTCGACGATCTTTGCGCGGATGCTCTCCGGCTTCTCGGCGGCCTCCTGCTCGTAGATGCGGGACTCGGCCTGGCGCGCATCCTCGGGCACGTCCTCGCGAGAGACGTACTTCACGGTGGGCGTGGCGGCCACCTGCATTGCGACGTCGCGAGCGAAGCTCACGAAATCATCGTTGGTGGCCACGAAATCGGTGTTGCAATCGACCTCGATCAGGACACCCACCTTGGCCCCGGCGTGAATATAGGCCTGGACCGTGCCCTCGCTGGCTGTCCGCTCGCCAAGATCCTGAATCTTCTTGCCCTGCTTGAGGCGCAGGATCTCGATGGCCTTCTCGATGTCGTTCTCACTTTCGGCCAGCGCCTTCTTGCAGTCCATCATGCCCGCGCCGGTGCGATCGCGCAGCGCCTTGACGTCTTTGGCCGAGATCTCGGTCGTGCTCACGATGCGCTCGCCTCCTGTGCGGATGTGGTCTCAGCGGATGCCTCCGCGTTTGTGGTCTCCTGAGTCGCCTCGGGCTCGGATGTCTCCGCAGGCGACTCGGGTGCGGCCGGCTCGGGTACAGGCTCGGCGACCGGCTCCGACG
>JBAURN010000053.1:0-9509 GCA_049581225.1 Solirubrobacteraceae bacterium | reverse complement strand
GGGCTGTCCTGGCGCCCGCGCCCGGGGCCTCTCCCGCGGCGGGCTGACCCACACCGGCGGGCGCGTGCCGATCGGTACGCGCGAGAGGCCGTAGTCGGTACCCTGGGTGCATGTCGATCCTCGATCGTGCGCTCAATATCGGTGAGGCCAAGAAGTTCAAGCAGTACGAGAAGCGCGTCGCGCTGATCGGCGCGTACGAGGCCGAGCTGGAGCTGGAGACCGACGACGAGCTGCGCGAGCGCATGGACATCCTGCGCGAGCGGGCCGCCGAAGGCGAGTCCTTGGACGACTTGCTGCCCGAGTGCTTTGCGATCGTGCGCGAGGCCGGCAAGCGCACGATGGGGATGCGCCACTTCGATGTCCAGCTGATCGGCGCGATGGCCCTGCACGAGGGCTGCATCGCCGAGATGAAGACCGGCGAGGGCAAGACGCTCACCGCGACCTTGGCCGTGGTGCTCAACTCGTTGGCGGTGCGCGAGGGCGGCCACGCCGAGGCGACGAGCGAAAACGGCTCCGCTCCGACCGCCGAGAATGGTGCTGGTCCAGCGCCGCCCGAGCGCAGGGGCGTTCACGTGGTCACCGTCAACGACTATCTGGCGCGGCGCGACGCGGCCTGGATGAGTCCGCTCTACAACGCCGTCGGAGTGAGCGTAGGGGTGCTCCAGAACCAGCAGGCCTACGACGAGAAGCAACTGGCCTACTCCTGTGATGTCGTGTACGGGACCAACTCGGAGTTCGGCTTCGACTACCTGCGCGACAACATGGCCAAGGATCTCTCCGAAAAGGTCCAGCGCGGCCATCCCTTCGCGGTTGTGGACGAGGTCGACAACATCCTGATCGACGAGGCGCGCACGCCGTTGATCATCTCCGGAGCGCCCGAACAGGCCGCCGACCTATACGCCAAGTTCGCTCGTCTCGCGCCGCGGCTCACCTCCGGCGAGACGCCCTTGGGCTTGGACCCGCGTGCCAAAAAGGACTTCGTGGCCGACTTCGACTACGAGGTCGACGAGAAGCAGAAGACCGTCGCCATCACCGAGCAGGGCGTCGCCAAGGCCGAGCGCTTTCTCGGCATCGACCATCTGTACAAGGCCGAGAACGGTCACCTCGTCAACCACCTGATCCAATCGCTCAGGGCCGAGTCGCTGTACAAGCGCGACGTGGACTACGCGGTGATCGACGGCGAGGTCAAGATCATCGACGAGTTCACCGGTCGCATCCTCGATGGACGGCGCTGGTCGGAGGGCCTGCACCAAGCGGTCGAGGCCAAGGAGGGCGTGCGCGTGCAGGAGGAGAACCAGACGCTCGCCACGATCACCTACCAGAACTACTTCCGCCTCTACGACAAGCTCTCCGGTATGACCGGCACGGCGCTGACCGAGGCCACCGAGTTCATGAAGATCTACGACCTGTCCGTGGTCCAGATCCCTACGAACATGCCGATGGTGCGCGACGATCGCAACGACCAGGTCTACAAGACCAAGGAGGGCAAGTGGGAGGCGGTCGTCAAAGAGATCGTGGCCCGCCACGAGAACGGTCAGCCCGTGCTTGTGGGCACGATCTCCGTGGAGGTCTCCGAGCTGCTCGGCGAGCGCTTGAAGAAGCGGGGGGTCGCCCACACGGTGCTCAACGCCAAGCCCGAGCACGCAGCCCGAGAGGCCGAGATCGTCGCCGAGGCCGGCCAGCCCGGAGCCGTCACGATCGCCACGAACATGGCGGGCCGCGGCGTGGACATCAAGCTGGGAGGCAACCCCGAGCACCTTGCTCGCCTGGAGCTTGCCAAGCGTGACATCGATCCCGAAGACCCCGCTCACGACGAGCGCATGAAGGAGATCCTGCCCGGCATCGAAAGCCAGGTCGAGGCCAACCGCGAGCGCGTGATGGCCGCCGGTGGGCTGTTCATCTGCGGCACCGAGCGTCACGAGTCGCGTCGCATCGACAACCAGTTGCGGGGGCGCGCCGGGCGTCAGGGCGACCCCGGGGAGAGCCGCTTCTTCCTATCCGCCGAGGACGACTTGGTGCGCCTGTTCGCGGGCGATCGCATCTACAAGATCCTCGATCGCCTGGGCAGCGTCGACGAGGAGGGCAACGAGGAGCCGATCGAGGCCGGGATGCTCTCCAAGCAGATCGAGAAGGCCCAAAAGAAGGTCGAGGAACAGAACTTCTTGATTAGAAAGCGCGTGCTCGAGTACGACGACGTGATGAACGAGCAGCGGCGCATCATCTACGCCTACCGCGACGAGGTGCTGGAAGGCAAGGAGATGGGTGAGGAGGCGCGCCAGCAGGTCACGTCCGCGATCGAGCGCACGATCGACCAATACACCCCGGGCGACTACATGGAGGACTGGGACCTCGACGGTCTGTTCACCGCGCTCGGGCAGTTCTTCCCGGTGGACATCGAGCAGGAGGACCTCAATCCCGAGACGGTGGACAGCGGCTATCTGACCGACACGATCACCGAGCAGGCACGCGAGCAGTACGAGGCGCGCCAGCAGGAGTTGGGCGACGAGCTGATGGGCGCCTTGGAGCGCTTCCTGATCCTGCAGATCATCGACGAACGCTGGCGCGAGCACCTGTACGACATGGACTACCTGCGCGAGGGCATCCACCTGCGCGGCTTCGCCCAGATCGACCCGCTCGTGGCCTACAAGAACGAGGCCTTCGAGCTGTTCGGCGACCTGATGAACAGCGTGTGGGTGGACTTCACCAGGATGATCTTCAACGTCCAGGTATCCGTCGACGGCCAGAATGGGGGAGGGGGCGGCGTTCCAAGCCCGGCCTTCGCGGCTCCCGGCAGCGCCACGAGCGCGGGACGCGTGTCCTACTCGGGCGGCTCCTCCGCCATGGGCGCCGGTGCGTTGGCTGCCGCCGCGGCAGCGGCTGGGCCTGGTGGCGCCGCTTACGAGGGGGGCGAAGGCGAATCGGTCGAGGCGCTGCCCGTCGTGGAGCAGCGCGTCACCGACTCACAGCACGAACTCGGTCGCAACGACCCGTGCTGGTGCGGCAGTGGCAAGAAGTTCAAGCGCTGCCACGGCGCTTAGGCCGTCCGTAGACCGGCGTGAGGCTGTGTCCTCCCTCCCTTGTGTGCGTCTTGCACACGGCGGTCGGTGCGTCCTTGCCTCACTTGGTCTACGAACGTCCTAAGGGGCCTTATTTGAGGATCGTTTCCCGCTGGCCGATTCTCGCTTGGCGATGAACGCCTCGGTCGCCTGCGGGCCCATGAAGGGCGTGAGGATCGTGCGCACCAAGTCGGGCAGGATCGTGGGGATGCTCTCCGTCGAATGCTGCGTTATCTGGATGTAGAGCAGTTCGAAGAAGCGTTGGGTGAGGGGCTGATCGAGACTGCCCGCGGCTGAGGGGTCGAGCAAGTCGTAGCCGGGCTGCAAAAAGATCGAGAAGGCGTCCATCAGCGAGCGTGTCAGCTCGTGCGCGGAAGGGCCCACGCTGAGCAGCTCCACGATTCCCGTGCGCGCGAAGGCGGGCTCGCTGGAAATCCATTCGGCATAGGCGTGCATGCCGTCCCAGATCGCGTCGGGCCAGCTGGCCGAGTGCTTGTAGATTTCCTGGCAGAAGCCCATGACGTGATCCACACCGGCTTCGACGCCGGAGAAGACGGCCTCTTCCTTGCTGGCAAAGTGTTCGTGGAACGAGCGGGCCGAAATGTTGGCCTCGGCGCAGATGTCCTTCACGCCGGTGTCGTGGTAGCCCCTGGCCGCGACCACCCTGACGGCAGCCAGCTGGATCTGCTCGTAGGTGTTGTGGACTACGAAGCGGCGAGGAGTCTCGCTGATTCTTGCGGCATTGCGCATGACAGCTATGACGACAGCGTACACCACCTGGCCTGGCCTGAGCGTTGGATTGGACGGAAGTACCGGATCTTCAAGTGCACGGGGCGCTCTCGTGCGGGCCGTTGGACTCCACGGGTCCGGGCGGGGCGCTGATAAGGTTGGCCTGCATGGCCACCACAGCTCCCAGCGAGTCCACTCCGCAACGCGTAGCAGCCGTCCGAGAACAGCTTGAGCTGCTCTCGGACTATCTTTGACCCCGCTGAGTTGAACGAGCGCGCCAAGGCGCTCGAAGAGCAGATGCAGGCGCCCGGCTTCTGGGATGACGCCGAGCGGGCGGCCAAGGTGTCGGCCGAGCACGCCAAGGCCACCAAGCGCTTGCACACCTTCACGACCTTGCGCTCCGACGTGGAGGACCTTGACGGGCTCGTAGAGATGGCGGCCGAGGAGCCGAGTCTGGAGGAGGAGGTGCAAGAGCATCTGGCCTCCGTCGAGCGGCGGCTGGCCGAGCTCGAGGAGCAGCGCCTGTTCTCTGGGCCCTACGACGCGGGTGACGCGCTCGTCAGCGTCAACGCGGGCGCCGGCGGCACCGACGCTCAAGACTGGGCGGAGATGGTGTTGCGAATGATGATGCGCTGGGCTGAGCGGCGCGGCTTCACCGTTGAGCTGCTGGAGGCCAGTCCGGGCGAGGAAACGGGGATCAAGTCGGCCACCTTGAAGGTCTCCGGCGAAAACGCGTATGGCCTGTTCGGCGCCGAGCGGGGCGTGCACCGACTCGTGCGCCTCTCGCCCTTCGACTCGGCCAAACGCCGCCACACGAGCTTCGCCGGAGTGGAGGTTGCGCCAGTTGTCGAGGACACGGGCGAGGTGGAGATCGACGAGGACGACCTCCAGGTCGACACCTACAGGGCATCGGGCGCGGGCGGGCAGCACGTCAACAAGACCGACTCGGCCGTGCGCATCACCCATAGGCCCTCGGGGATCGTGGTGCAATGCCAGAACGAGCGCTCGCAGACCTCCAACCGGGCCACCGCGATGGCGATGCTGCGCTCCAAGCTGGTGGAGAAGCAGGAGCGCGAACGAGCCGAGGAGATCGCGCGCGAGAAGGGCGAGGCGCAGGACGTCAACTTCGGCTCGCAGATCCGCTCCTATGTGTTGCATCCCTATTCGATGGCCAAGGATCACCGCACGGGCCACGAGATGGGCGACGTGCAGCGTGTGTTGGATGGTGATTTGGATGGGTTCGTTCGTGCGTATCTTTTGAAGTCGGCCGCCGCCGGGTCGTGAGCGAAGACGAACTGACCGAGCTCGCCGGGCGTGCCCTCCGCGAGGATGTCGGCGAGGCCGATGTCACGACAGTCGCAACGGTGGCGCCCGACGCGCGTGCGCGAGCGCTGATCACGCAGAAGGCCGCGGGCGCCGTCTTCGGGCTCGACGTGGCCGAGAGGTGTTTCGCGTTGCTCGATCCTGATGTGAGCTTCGAGCGCCTGGTGGGGGAGGGCAGCTGGCGCGAGGAGGGCGGGCCGGTGCTGTCGGTCGAAGGCGCCGCCCGGGCCCTGCTCACGGGCGAGCGCACCGCCCTGAACTTCTTGGGACGCCTGTCGGGGATCGCGACGCTCGCGGCGCGTTTCGTGCGCGAGGTCGGGGGGACCGGCACGGTCGTGCTCGACACGCGCAAGACGACTCCGGGCTTGAGGATGCTCGAGAAGGCGGCGGTCGCGGCGGGCGGCGCCACCAACCATCGGGTCGGTCTGTTCGACGCGATCCTCCTCAAGGAGAACCACATCGCCGCCGCAGGTGGGATCGGGCAAGCTGTGGCGCGCGTGCGCGACGCGGCCCCGGAGTTGGCCGGGACTTTGGAGGTCGAGGTGCGCAATCTCGTCGAGATCGACGAGGCGCTTGCCGCGGGAGCACCGCGCTTGCTGCTCGACAACATGAGCGTCGCGGAGTTGTCGGCCGCCGTCGCCCGCGTGGATGGTCGAGCCAAGCTGGAGGCGAGCGGCAACGTGGGGCTCGAGAACATCCGAGAGCGCGCCCTGACCGGGGTGGACTTCATATCGGTAGGAGCGCTCACCCATTCGGCGCCCGCCCTGGACCTCTCACTATTGCTCGAAGTTAGCGGATAAGCTATATTTCCCCACCATTATTTAGCGTATATGCTAAACTAAGGATCATGCTGAGCGACGATCGTGTAGCTGGTGATCTGATCGAGCGGATCCGCGCCGCCGGTGGGCTCACCCAAGTCGAGCTGGCTCGCAGGACGGGGATGCAAAGCTCGGTGCTCAGCGCATACGAGCATGGTCGTCGTCAGCCTTCGGTGGCCGCGCTGGCCCGCATCGCGAGGGCGGCGGGCTTGGAGCTCGAGCTGGTCCCGGCTGCGCGCGGGTCGGCCGATGAGCACGCTGGAGCGGTGCTCTCCCGGGTGCTCGACCTCGCTGGGTCGATGCCCTACCGGCCGCGACCCGAGCTCGAGTACCCGCCGCTGATCCGTCTGCGCCCGTGAGCGAGCTCGGCGATCAGCTACTCGCGATTCACGACGCCCTCGACGCGGCCCGGATTCCGCACGCGATCGGGGGCGCGATCGCGCTTGGCTATTGCACGCTTGAACCCCGCGGCACCCGAGACGTCGATGTCAACATCTTCACAGGCCCCGAGCGCGCCCGCGAGGTGTTCGCGGCGCTGCCGGAGGGAGTCGAGTTCAGTGGCGTGAACCTGGAGCACGCCGAACGAGATGGACAGGTGAGGCTACGGTGGGGAACGACGCCCGTCGACGTGTTCCTGAGCGTGCTGCCCTTCCACGATCACGTTGCGAAGCACGTGCGGATGGTCCCGTTCGAGGGGAGCGCGATCCCGGTGCTGAGTTGCACGGGGCTCACGGTGTTCAAGGCGATGTTCGATCGTCCGCGCGACTGGGTGGACATCGAAGCGATGGTCGAGGCCCGCGCGATCGATCTCGACGAGGCGATCGAGTGGGTCGGTGAGATGGCGGGCGCCGACTCGGTCAATGTCCGGCGTTTGGCCGAACTGCGCCCAGGGGCGGCCGCGGATGAGGGATAGACTTTCGGTGGCGGTTGAAACACCCACCGCGCTGGCCATCGACCTGTCCCTGATCCTGGAGGTGACGAGATGAAGACGTTGCCGATGATCCCTACCCAGGGGCCGCTGCCCACGCTGAGTCAGGATGAGGTGGCCGAGCTGCACGACGAAGTACGCGCACTGGCCGTCGAGCGCAACGCGACGATCCTTGCCCACAACTACCAGGTGCCCGAGGTCCAGGACGTGGCCGACTACGTGGGCGACTCACTCGGGCTCTCGCGCAAGGCGGCGGCCTCGGAGGCTGAGACGATCGTGTTCTGTGGGGTGCACTTCATGGCCGAGACCGCCTCGATCCTGTGTCCCGAGAAGACGGTCCTGATCCCCGATCTGGACGCGGGCTGCTCCCTGGCCGCCTCGATTGACGCCGAGCAGCTGGCCGACTGGCGAGCTTCATATCCGGAGGGGGTGGTCGTCATGTATGTGAACACCACCGCCGAGGTCAAGGCGTTGACCGACTATTGCTGCACTTCAGCCAACGCGGTCGACGTGGTCCGCCACATCTATGAAACCCGTGGCCCGGACACCGAGATCCTGTTCGGGCCGGACATGTGGCTCGGCGCCTATGTCGAGAAGGAGCTTGGCAAGAGGATGCATGTGTGGGACGGCGAGTGCCACGTGCACGCAGGCATCCGTCCCTCGGACATCGATGCCACCCGCGCCGCCCACCCCGACGCCGATTTCCTGATTCACCCCGAGTGCGGCTGCACGACCTCGATCATGGAGTACGTCGCGGCCGGCGACGTGTCGGCCGAGGGTGTTCACATGCTCTCCACCGGCGGGATGCTGCGCTACGCCTCCGACTTGGAGAAGCTCGCCGGCGGTCGGGTCGAGAGTTCGGGCGGTGGGGCTGAACGACCGGCGGCGAGCCCCCCACCCAGGCGCGAGGCCGTTGTCGCAACCGAGACCGGGATGCTCTATCCGCTTGAAATGGCCGCTCCCGACGTCAAGTTCATCCCGGCCAACGCCGAGGCGAGTTGCGTCTACATGAAGATGATCACGCTCGAGAAGCTGCGCGACGCCTTGCGCGAGATGAAGTTCGAGGTGCGCGTGGCGCCCGATATCGCCGAGCGCGCTCGCGTCCCGATCGATCGCATGGTGGCGTTGGGCTGAGGGAGCCCGCAGGACGACGCCAGGTCGGGCCGCCTCGGCGACCCGACCTCTCAGAACTCGCTGGCTTCGTGCGGGCCGACGCAGGCGATTGCCAGCTCGTCGGCCACGTTGGCGGCGACCTCGCGGACCTCGTCGAACGTGACCGCGTCCAGCGCCGCGATCGCCCTGTCCGGGTCAATGTCCTCTTTGTAGACGATCTTCTGGCTCGCTCCGTAGCGGGCCACCGCGTTGGTGTTCTCGAACGCGAGCACCATCCGCCCCGCCGCGTATGCCCGCGCGCGGTGAACCTCCTCCTCGGTGGGGCCGCCAGTGCGCAGCTCGTCCACGATCTCGCGCATGCGCGTGTAGGCCTCGATGCACTTTTCCGAGTCAAGCCCTGAGCCGAGCTGCAGGATCGGCACGTCCGCAAAAGCGTGCGCCAACGCATACACCGAGTAGCAAAGCCCCCGCTTCTCCCTGATCTCCTCGAACAAGCGCGAGCCCATCGAGCCGCCCAAGAGCGTCGAGTAGATCGCCAGGGCAGCGCGCTGTTTGGTGTCGCTCACCTGGACCGCCGGCCTGTAGATCATGCGAAGGTGCGACTGATTGGTGTCGCGCTGCTCCACCTCGGTCCCGGGGGCGAACTCGGGCGCCGGCAAGTACGGCTCCGGGGCGGACAGGGTGGGGAAGCGGCCGAACAGATCGCCCAGCGCATCGCCGGAGGGCACGAACGACGTATTCCCCACCAAAAACGCCCCCCCATTCGTGCCGGCCCAACGCCTCTGCCTGAAGCTCACGATCGCCTCGCGGGTAAAGCTCCTCAGGTTCTCCTCCGGGCCGAGGACGGTACGCCCCAGGGGGTGCTCGCCAAAGGCGGCCCTGTCGATCAGGTACTCGGCCACCGTCGAGGGCTGGTCATAGGCCCTGTTGATCTCCTGGATCACCACGCCGCGCTCGCGGTCAAGCTCCTCGGCGTCGATCTTGGGCCGGCCCACGAAGTCGCTCAGCAGGTCGATCGCCTCCGGCGCCGACTCCGCCCTGACTGTGATGTGGAACGCCACCAGGTCGTGGCTCGTATAGGCGTTCAGCACGCCACCCAAGCGCTCGGCCGTCTCGTTGACGTCCTTGTAGGTGGAGTACTTCTCTCCGCCCTTGAACACCAGGTGCTCGAGGAAGTGGGCCATCCCGTTCTCCTCGACGCGCTCGGTGCGAGCCCCCGCGTCAAATGCCACAAGCACCGTCAAGGCCCTCGTGCCGGGCAGACCCACCGTGTAAACCGGCAGGCCGTTGCCGGCCACGGTCGTGGTCTCTATCTGTGTCATCGAGCCGTCACGATAGGCGATTGCTCGACCCGACTCCCGCGTTTGCCCCAAGCGCTCGCGGGCGCGCGGCGCAAGTCCTCTGCAAATCCTGTTGCATGCAGGGAAAAATGCGGCCTGCGCGCCCGTCGCTCGCTACTGTGCCCGGCCATGGCAGAGCCCGACAAAGGTGCACGTCCCCCGCGCGTAATCCCGCGCCGGGCGTTGGCGCGCCACATCAACC
>JBAURN010000052.1:0-2651 GCA_049581225.1 Solirubrobacteraceae bacterium | reverse complement strand
GGTAAGGGCGGCCGCCCACGCGGTGCCAAGGCCGGCCGGTGCCCTGCTCGATCGGCTGATCCGCGGGCGCCTGTGGATCGGCCTGCTCGCCTTCTCGCTGATCGGGATCGTCGCGATGCAGCTGGTCGTGCTCAAGCTCAACACGGGCATCGGGCGCACGCTGACCCGTGAGGCCACGCTTCAGCGCGAAAACGCCCAACTGGGGATCGAAGACTCGATGTATTCGGCCGAAACGCGCATCGCACCCCTGGCGGCCGCGGGCGGCATGACTTTGGCGCCTCCCGGCTCGGTCCACTTCGTGCAGGCCGCTTCGGCCGACATATCCCGCGCGGCCAGTGCGCTTGCGGAGCCGATCCAGGCCCATGCCGAAGCGGCGAGCGCAGAATCAACCGAAGCCAGTGAAGCGCCCAGCTCGTCAACCACGAGCGAAACCTCGGAACCGACTTCAAGCGGCGGCGAAGCCACCGCGAGCGCCGCGTCGAGCGGTGGCGAAACCGCGCCAAGCGCCACAACCGCGGGGTCTGCGAGCGCGGATGAAACGGGCGGCTCCGCTGAAACGTCTGAAAACGCCGCCACGAACGCGGGCGGGTAGCCGGTGGCGGTCGTCCAGCGCCGGGTCGGGATGCTGTTCGCGCTGTTCTTCGCGCTGCTCGCGCTCGCCGGCGTGCGAGCCCTGTACTTGGCTGGTCCCCACGCGGGCGCCCTGCGCCGGGCGGCGCGCACCCAGCAGCTCACCAGCGAAACGGTGCCGGCCGAGCGGGGCACGATCACCGACCGCAATGGCGTCGCGCTGGCGATCTCAGAACCGGCCCAGGAAGTGACCGCGGACCCATATCTGCTCAAACAGCCGCTCGCCACCGCGCACGAGCTGGCGCCGCTGCTGGGGCTCACTCAGGCGCAGGTTCTGACCAAGCTGAGCGAGCACACAGGCTTCGTCTATCTCTCACACGCGCTCCCCTACGAGGACGCCCACAAGATCCTCGCCATGCGGCTGCCAGGTGTGCAGGGCACTCCGGTCATGCGGCGGGTGTATCCGCGTGGCACGCTTGCCGCGCAGGTGCTCGGAACCGTGGGCACCGAACACGAAGGCGCCGGACGGCTTGGCCTTGAGTACTCGCTGAACTCGCTGCTGGCCGGGCACGCCGGACAGCGACACGTGGTCAGCGACGCCAAGGGCCAGCCGGTCTCGATCGCCGAAACACGTCACGAGCGGCCCGGCGCGACGGTGTCGCTCACGCTCGACGCCAACATCCAGCAGCGCGCCGAAGACGTGCTGAGCGCCGTCGGTAAGGTCTTCCAGCCCAAAGACTCGACCGCGATCGTGATGGATCCCCGGACAGGGGCGATCCTCGCGATGGCCAACTGGCCACTGGTCAACGCCAACGACCCCGGCGCCAAAGCAATTGAAGCGATGCAAAACCGGGCCGTCAGCTTCAACTACGAACCGGGGTCCACGTTCAAGTCGGTGGTCGTCTCCGGGGCTTTGCAGGAAGGTCGCATCACACCTCAGAGCGGCTTTGAAATCCCCGATCAGATCGAACTGGGGGGGCGCACGATCCACGACGACACCGAACACCCCGGCGAGTCCTTGACCACTTCGCAGATCCTTGCCCAATCAAGCAACGTGGGGGCGATCAAGATTGGGTTGCTGGAGGGTCGCGAAAAATTCAACTCCTGGGTGCACCGTTTCGGCTTCGGCGCCCTCACAGGCAGCCGGTTGCCGGGAGAAGAAAGAGGCGCCACGCTGCCGCTCGACAAATACTCGGGCTCCTCGATGGGCAACCTGCCGATCGGCCAGGGCGAGCTGGTCACCCCGATACAGATGGCCACCGCCTACTCGGCGATAGCCAACGGCGGCATTCTGCGCCCGCCGCACATCGTCAGCGAAATAGGTGGACGCCGCGCGCCCGAGCCGGCGGGCAAGCGGATCGTCTCCACGACGACCGCCTCCGAGTTGCGCAACATGCTCAAGGGTGTGCTCGCGCCTGGGGGCACGGCCAGCGAGGTCTCGATCCCCGGCTACCAGCTGGCCGGCAAGACCGGCACCGCCAGCAAGATCGACCCACAGACCGGCGAATATTCCAAAAGCGCCTATGTAGCCTCATTCGTGGGCTTCGCTCCGGCGTCTGACCCGAAGCTGCTGTGCGCGGTGATCATCGACGAACCACAGACCGGCTCGATCTACGGAGGCGTGGTCGCGGCGCCCGCGTTTGGCCAGATCATGGAATTTGCCCTGCCCTACCTGGGCATCGGGCCGGGCTAGGCCCCGCGCGCCCCGGGCGTCGCGCGTGCGAGACACAGGGCTCCTCGATCCGGACCTCAGGTCCCCTCTGGCCCGAGCCCTACACTCTCGGTCCTTGCCAACGTGGGGCGCAAAGCCATGAGGTTCGACGAGTTGACGGCCGCCGAGATCCCCGGACTGCGGGCCGTCTCGCCGACCCCGGATCGGCTGGAGATCTCGGCGCTCGCCTATGACAGTCGCAAGGTCGTGCCCGGGAGCCTGTTCTTCTGCGTGTCCGGCTTGGAGCGCGACGGTCACGACTTTGCGTCCGCGGCACTGTCGGGCGGGGCGGTCGCGCTCGTGGTGGAGCGCCCGGTCGGTCTCCACGCTCCCGAGATCGTGGTGGACTCCCCTCGCGCCGCGATGGGCC
>JBAURN010000051.1:0-30465 GCA_049581225.1 Solirubrobacteraceae bacterium | reverse complement strand
CGCTCGGACTTGGCGCCCGCCTCCTCGACGCGGCGCAGCTGAGGCATCACGCGACTGTCGAACGAGCCGACAGCTTCGTTATAGGCGCCCACGGCCGAGCCCAATTGGCGCCCGACCTTGGCGAGCGGGTCCACGAAGCGCCCGATGCGTCGGTGCAGCTCGCGCGCGGACTCCGCGATCTCGCGCGCGGACTCGGCGATCAGCTCCTGGCGCCAGCCATAGTGGACCGCTCTGAGCAGCCCGATCAAGGTCGTCGGGGTCGCCATCAGAACCTGCTGGTGCACCCCGTACTCGATCAGTCCCGGGTCCTCGGCCAATGCGGCGTGGTAGATGCCCTCCGAGGGCACGAACATCACGACCAGATCGGGGGTCGTGTCGAATTGGCGCTGGTAGCCCTTGGAGGCAAGCTTGGTGATGTGGTCGCGAGTCTGCCTGGCGTGACGCGCCATCTCGGCCTCACGCTCGGCGTCGGTCTGTGCCTCCAGATGAGCCAGGTAGGCGTCGAGCGGCACCTTGGAGTCGACCACGATCACCTTCTCGCCCGGCAGCTTGACCAGCACGTCCGGGCGTAGCGGCCCGTCGTCGGAGCGGATAGTGCTCTGCTCCAGGAAATCGCAGTGCTCGATCATCCCGGCCATCTCGATCACGTTGCGCAATTGGATCTCGCCCCAGGAGCCGCGCGTGGAGGGCCGCTTCAAAGCCGAGACGAGGTTGCCGGTCTCCTGGCGCAATCCGCCCACGCCCTCGTGCAATTGGCGCACCATGTTCGCCAATTCGCCCTGAGCCTGCTTGCGCTCGCGCTCCAGGCGACCGATCTCGTGCTCCACCTTGCCCAGCTTCTCGTTGACCGGCCCCACCAATCCCTTGATCTCCTCCGTGCGCCTGGCCATCTCGCCGGCAGCGCGTTCCTCCTCCGCACGACGCTGATCGGCCAAGCGCTGAGCCAGCGAGTCGCCGGTCTGCTTGAGCACATCCGCGGAGATCGACTTCATTTCGTCGCGCATCCGCTCCCGGCTCTCGCTCGAGACGGCCTCGATCTGCGTGCGCAACCGCTCTCTGTCTGAGCGGGCCATCGCCGTGGCCGCCAGGGCGCCCGCAAGGGCGCCGATGGCCAGCCCCACTATCACCAAAAGTACGAACAACGATCCTCCATATTCATAAGTCGGTCCTACAAGGTGACACCGGATTCGGACGAAGCCCTTTACGATGTCCCGTGGTGAGCACCGTCGAGGCCCAGATCACCCATGGCAAGGCCGATGTGGGCGCCGGCATACGCCTGCACTACGTCGAGGCGGGCTCCGGTCCGCTCGTCATCCTGTTGCACGGCTTCCCCGAGTTCTGGTATTCCTGGCGACACCAGATCGGACCCCTCGCCGAGGCCGGCTACCACGTCGTGGCCCCCGACATGCGCGGCTACGATCTCTCCGATCGGCCGCAAAGCTGGCGCTCCTACGACGCCGGGCTGCTGGCCGATGACATCGCCGGCCTGATCAAAAGCTTTGGCGAGGAGCGGGCTTACGTCGTCGGGCACGACTGGGGCGCCGCGATCGCCTACACCGTCGCGATGTCCCACCCCGAGGTGGTGCGTCGCCTGGCGATCCTCAACGTGCCTCACACCGCGCGCATGATCGAAGGCTTCAGAACCTTCAAGCAGCTGCGCAAGAGCTGGTACATGCTCTTCTTCCAGATTCCGCGCCTGCCCGAGTACCTGATCGGGCGCGACGATTTCTCCTTCGCCAAGCGCTCCCTGCGCTCTGACTCCAAAGACGCGTTCACCGACCAGGATCTCGAACGCTACGTCGAAGCCTGGTCCCAGCCGGGCGCGCTGACCGGGATGATCAACTACTACCGTGCCGCCCTGCGCCGCTCGCCGCGCAAGGCATTGGCGCAGATGCGGCCCATTCCGGCCTCCACGCTGGTGATTTGGGGTATGCGCGACCGTCACCTCGGCAGCGAGCTGGCTGTGCCCGCTCCCGAGTGGGTGCCCGACGTGCGCTTCGAGCCGATCCCCGAGGCCACCCACTGGGTGCAGCACGATGCGCCCGAGCGGGTCACAGAGCTGTTGCTCGGCTTCTTCGCCGAAGATCCGTCTTAGGGCGCGTCCGTCAGGACTCGGCCGGTCGCGGGGCCGGGTCGCGACGCGCGAACGGGGCGACGCCGCGCAACGCAAGCAGACCTGCGAAGGCGACCAAAAGGCATGTGATGGCACCCACACCCAGGCCCGCGCGTGCGCCGGCCCAGGCCATCACCCAGCCGATGATCGGCCCACCGATCGGGGTCGAGCCCTGGAAGGCCACGAACCACAAGCCCATCACCCGGCCGCGCATCGAAGGGGCGGCGCCGAGCTGCAAAGTTGAGTTGCCGGTTGCCATGAAGGAGATGCTCGCCCAGCCCACAAGCGCCAAGGCCACCAGCTCGACCGGCAAGGTGGGGGCCAGCGCGGCGAGCATGATCACTGCGCCGAACGCCCCCGAGGCAAAGACGAGCGGGCGCAGCCCGGTGCGTCCGATCGCGGCCACCACCAGACCACCCGCGACCGCCCCGGCGCCCATGGCGGCCGTCATGAAGCCATAGCCGGTGGCGCCCACGTGCAGGCCTTGGCGAGCCATCACGGGCAGGGTGACTTGGAACTCGTAGGCGAGGGTGCCCACCAAGGCCATCATCAGCAAAGGGATCGCCAGTTCGCGCTCGCCGCGTATGTAGCGCAGCCCCTCCCGCAATTGGCCGGGGCCGCGCTCGGCTGGGGGAGAGGGATGGATTGCGGAGCGGTCGAGGGTCGTCAGGGAGAAGATCACCGCCACGAAGCTGGCCGCGTTGACAAGGAAACAGACACCCTCGCCGACCGTCGCGATCAGAACGCCGGCCACCGCTGGGCCGATCGTGCGCGCCACGTTGACCAAGACCGAGTTGAGGCTGACAGCGTTGCGCAGGTGCTCGGGGCCGACCATCTCCAGCATGAAGGACTGCCTGGCGGGATTCTCGAAGGCGTTGTTCAGACCCAACAGGACGGCCAGGGCGCCGATCTGCCAGACCCTCACCTCGCCGGTCACGGTCAGGATGCCGAGCACAAGCGCCTGCAAGCCCATCATGCCCTGCAGGAAGATCATCGTGCGGCGCTTGTCCACGCGGTCGGCGATCACGCCACCGTAGGGGCCCAGAAGCAGGATCGGAAGCGTTTGCAGCGCCACGATCAGTCCAAGCGTCGTAGCCGAGCCGGTGAGCGTCAGCACCAGCCACGATTGAGCGGCCATCTGCATCCAGGTGCCGCTCAAGGAAATCGCCTGTCCGCAGATGTAGCGGCGGTAGTTGGGGACCTCGAATGCTTGGAAGGTGGCGTGTCTGAAAGCGAGCAGGCGAGTCACTGACTGGTCCTCGGGATCTGCTCAGCGAGCGCCTCGAGCACCGGCAGCGCGTCGTTCAGCGCACGGCGTTGGCGCGCGTCGAGCGTGGCGATGTGGCGCTTCAGCGCGTTCGCGCGCTCGCGGTGAATGCGCTTGCGCAGGCGCTGTCCGGCGGCTGTGGCGCGAACGCGTGCAGCTCGCCGATCCTCGGGGTCGGGCTCACGGCTGATCAGTTCCGCGCTACACAGCTCGGCGACGATTCGCGAGAGCATCGTGGGGTTGATGCGCTCAATCTCCGCGACCTCCGCGAGACCGATGGGGCCGCGTCGGACAACGGTGAACAGCACCGAGGTCTGCGAAGGGGTGAGGCTCGCGCCCGCCTCGGTGGGGCGCAGGCGCCGTGAGAGCTTGTCGATCGCCACGCGCAGGCGCGCGACATCCGGAACGTCGGTGTCCGCCCCGTCGCCGGCCGCGGAAGACTGTGCCTGAGGATGCCTGAAAAGTGTGTCCTGCATAAGTGATCCAATCTATATACTTGCTTGCTGGCAAGCATTATAACAGGCGGCGGTGGCGGCTCGCCGGCGGAGAGCTACACGACTGAGTCAGAGATCCATTGCAGGTAGGGACGACTGCCGTCGGTCACCCTCAGCGCGAGCAACTCGAAGGTCTCGTAGGGATGAATCTCGCGCAACAGCTCCTCCAGCGGCGCGACGGCCGTTTGCGTCGTCTTGACGATCAAGAGCGCCTCGCCGTCCTCCTGGACCTTGCCCTCCCAGCGATAGATCGATTGGATCAGCGGGACGATGTTCACGCACGCCGCAAGTTCACGCTCAACGAGCTTGGCCGCGATCGCATGGGCGTTAGGCTGGGGAGCGGTGACCAAGCAGACGACCGCATCGACGGATGATTCGGGAGTGGAGTTCATGGGGAGGGAATCGCATGGCCAGCGTACCGTCGGGCGAGCAATTCGAGATTGTCCTCGGCGAGCAGCGCGCCGTTGTCGTCGAGGTGGGAGGTGGCGTGCGTGAGTACACGCTCGCCGGGCGACCAGTCTTGCATCCCTATGGGCTCCGCGACATGTGCGACGGCGCCCACGGCACGCCCCTGATCCCGTGGCCCAACCGCCTGGCCGACGGCAGCTACGAGTTCGACGGCAAGCGCCACCAGTTGGCGTTGAGCGAGCCAACCAAGCACGACGCGATCCACGGGCTCCTGCGTTGGCGGCCATGGCGCTGTCTGGAGCGCGAGCCCAGCCGCGTCGTGATGGGCGCCCGGCTGCACCCCTCACCCGGCTATCCGTTCATGTTGGATGTGTCGGTTGACTACTCGCTCAACGAAGCCGGCTTGACCGTCACGACGAGCGCGCTCAACGTCGGCGAGCGCGCGTGTCCGTTTGGCACCGGCCAGCACCCCTACCTCTCGCCGGGGGAGGGCTCGCTCGACGCGTGCTCGTTGGAGTTGCCGGCAAGCACGCGCATTGTCGCTGACCCCGAGCGTCAACTGCCCGTTGGGCGTGAACCCGTCGAGGGCGGCGACTACGACTATCGCGTCGCGCGATCGCTTGAAGGGGCAAGCATCGATTCCGCCTTCACCGACCTCGTTCGCGAGTCCGGTTCCGGCCGGGCTGTCGCGAGGCTCGTACGAGCTGACGGCTCGCACGTGGAGATGTGGGTGGACGAGGCCTATCCATACCTCGAGGTGTTCACCGCCGACACGCTTGCCCCTACGCGCACGCGCAGGGGGCTTGCGATCGAGCCGATGAGCTGCGCCCCGAACGCGTTTCGCAGTGGGGAGGGGTTGGTGCGGCTGGAGGCGGGGGAGGGGTGGCGCGGGAGTTGGGGGGTCGGGATGCGGTGATAAGCCGGCCCGCGGTCATTGTACGTCGGGTGAGGGCGCGGCGTGCTCAGGATACCGATCCGAATCCATCTCGAACTCCACACCGTGAAGTAGTACTGCTGGTGGGAGCGCCAGTGCTCGTGCGAGCTTGAGGATCGTGCGCAGATTCGGTTCTCTCTTACCTTTCTCCCAGTCACTGATCAGAGAACGGTCTACATTGGCGGCGCTCCACAGCTGTGCGTGTGTCATATCCGCTCGCTTACGTGCCCACTTCAGATTGAAGCCGAACCTGGCGCCAGCCGTTTCATCTAGTTCGTGCCCTTCGGGCATCTGTAACGGTTGCGGGAAATGCCCTATCCCGTCGAGCAGGTCGGCCGGCCTGACACGAGCCGCTCGCGCGAGCTTCAGTAGTGTTTCGAATCGGGGTGCTCGCTTGCCAGACTCGATCAAATTGATCATTGCGTGATCAAAGCCCGATATTGCCGGAAAGCCGGCCTGGTTGACGCCGAACGCCTCGTGAGCCGCATGTAGATTTCGGCCGAACGTGCGCAATTCGTTTGCAATCTGGTCTACGGTCCGTCGTGTCATGTATCAAGTCTTAGTCAACGCGTACTCAAAGCCAACGGGAAAAACACAACATCTTGCCCCTGGCCGGCGTTCGTTTGGTTTGGTGTGCTCCCGGTTCGCGGTTCCGAATCCCTGCTGCGACAGCGCTAGGATCTTGCGCATGTCGAATGCCAGCAGACTTGCCCGGACACGAGATTGTGAGTGAGGGCATCGAGGACCTCGCCGCCGGCCGCGAGAGCGTGTCGTCGCTGCTGGTCGCGATGGCTGCGCCCCGTCTGCGGAACCTTGGTTTCCTTGTACCGGCGGGAGGAGGCGAGCGGCCTGCGCACCGCCTCTACGAGCTGCTTTCGGACACCGGCGAAGGGCCACACAGTCGCTACAACGCGCTGGTCGCTCGCATCGTGCTTCGCCCGGGCGGCCGAGCATGCGTCCGCCGGTTGACGAGGCTCGTCTGCGGGAGCTGGCACGTCGCCTGGGCCGGGTCGCGGTTGGGCCGACGCGCATCTATCTGACCGGTGGCGCCTCGGCCGTTCTCGAGGGTTGGCGCGGCTCGACAATCGATATCGATCTGCGGTTTGAGCCAGATGTGGACGCTCTATTGCGAGAGCTTCCCGCGTTGAAGAACGCCCTTGAAGTGAACGTCGAGCTTGCCTCGCCGCCGGATTTCATTCCCGAGTTGCCCGGCTGGCGCGAACGAAGCCCATTCGTTTTTCCGTGAGGGCAACGTGGATATTCACCATTTCGACTTCTACTCGCAAGCTCTTTCCAAGATCGAGCGCGGATTCACCCAGGATCTCGACGATGTCGCGAACATGCTCGCGTCGGGACTTGTCGAGCCAGCCAAGTTACTTAAACGTGACAACTCTCGTAACGATCGAGGTGGGGGTCGCAGATGAGCTTGCCACGGTGACGCGCAATGTCGCCTTTAGCCTATGGCGGCTGGCCAAGAGCCGCTTTCCGGCGCGGTTCAGCCCTATCCGGACGATCTGCGCGTGCCCGGACTCGAGCAGGACGCTCGCCGAGCCGACCACAAGCAGCCTATGCGTCTTGCGAGCATTAGCGCTCACGGCTACGAGCCGGTGGCCCTGAAAACTCTCTGTGACGGTCAGTCTGAGCGTCACCTTGCAGGTCGCCGAAGCCGGGCCCGTGCACGACACTCGGATGCGCGCGCTCGTGCCTGACGCGGTTGGCTTGGATGCCGTTGCTATGCCGAGGATGACCCCTGGAGGGTGCGACAGCACACCAGGCGGCCCGGTCGATGCTGCCGTGATGGTCATTGTCGTGAGTGTCTGGTCGGCGCCGTAGAACGTTCCGAAGTCGCCGCTCGCCACAGCGCGATAGTGAATCGTTGTCGCGGCCGCGAGGCCGCTCAGCTGCGCGCTGAAGGGCCTCGGCGCGCTTTCGGCGCCGAACTTTTGCACAGAGGTCGAGGCGCCGTAGGCGGTCGTGGGGCCGTATTGGAAGAAGACGCTCGTGGGGGTGCCGTGCTGGTTGACGGTGGCACCAATGGACGCTGAGGAGGAGCCGACGGCGCTCGCGCCTTCGGTCACCGGGGGATCGGGTTGGTAAGCGTCCGCGAACAGGCTTAGCGGCGTCGTGCCGGCCGTGAACAGGAAGAACGGTGTGCCCAGCGCGCCGCCCTCACACGCGCTTCCGTCGGCGTCGAGAGGGTTCGCGGTGCAGGAGGAGGAGATCGGCTCGCGCACGTCCGCCTGTGCAGTCGGCGTAAGCGTCACTTCGTCGCCGTCGAGCACGAACGTCGGGCTCGCCGCGTTGACGAAATGGCCGGTGAAAGCCTTCACGACGGCGCCGCCGACATCCTCGCGCCAAGAGACGTATGGCGTGTTGCCCGAGAAGGCGATGTCAGGACGCGTCGAATCGTTGGCTCCCGTCGAGATGGGTGCGCCGCCGTTGGCGATTTCGAAGTGTGCGTTCGCTCCTGTTCCGACAAGTCGCGAGACGAACACCTGGCTAACGTTTGCGACTTGCTCGTCCCAGGCGACCCATGGGACCGTCGGGACGCCGGGGCTCATCGTCCCGGCCGCGACGCGAGGGTTCTCGGCGCTCGCGGCGGGATCGGAGTTCAGCGAACAACGCGCCTCGTTGGCCGCCGATTGGTCGCAACCGCCGAAGCCGTTGGTCCCGGTGGTGTCGAGCGTGGCGTTCAGCTGAGAGCCCACGGCGACCCAGTGAAAGCCCCCATGGGCGGCTTCGCCGTCGCTGACACCCTGCGCCGCGAACACCATCTCGTTGCTGTGCAGGCCCGCGGTGCCGGCACCTGTCTCGTACCAGACGACCCAGGGGACGCCATCCTGGACCCCGTTCTGCGAACCAGCGAAGGCGATGTCTGGCTCGGCTCCGTTGCGCGTGGGGTCCACGTTGAGACTTGGGTCGCGCGTTGGAGTCCCAAACCGAGCGATGCCGGTCTGCTGCCAGCAGACCCCGCCGATCGCGGGCACGTGACCGCCGAGCACTTCACCCGCTGGAGTCACGCTGTCGCAGTTTGCCAGTCCTGGCCCCTCCGAGCGCTCGACGAAGATCTGGTCAGGATGCCCCGAGGCCGTCGAAGTCTCCTGCCACGCGACCCAGGGGCTCGGCTTCGTCGCGTCGACCGCTGAGCCGCCCGCCACCGACGGGTTCTCGGCATCCTCGTCGGTGTGGAGGTTCAGCGAGGGGGCCGGAACGCTGGCGCCGCCCGTGCCCCGATTCTGACCGGAGAAGATCCATCTGCCCTGATTGGCGTCGCCTACGTCATCGAAGCGGCTGGCGAAGACATTGTTGGCGGCGAATCCCGCTCCACTCGTGTCCTCGTACCAGCTCGCCCACGGGATCGTGCGACCTGCTCCCGCGAAATCGATGGCCGGCGCCTCGGCGTCCTGAGCCTGGTCGAAGTTCAGCGAACCGCTGTATATGGAGCTGGCGCTCGAACGCCCGCCAACGGTGCCGCGGCCCTGCGTGCTCCAGGTGCCTTCGGTGAAGGAGCGCACGAACGTCTGGTCGTGGCCCCCTGCGGCGGTGGGCTGGCGGAAGACCGCCCACGGCTCTGCAACCTTGCCGGCCGTCAGTGCTCCGCCGACGATACTCGCATTGGTTGGGGCCTGGCCGCTGATGCTGAGTGTGCCGTCGATCCCGGCGAGCGGGTCGTCGTTGAGCTGTGTGCCGGCGGGCAACGGCTGAAAAGCGAAGGCCGATCCAGTGGCCGCGAGGACGGCGATCGAGCCCGCGGCGACGGCCGTGACAGAGAGCCTCCTGCCGCGAGTCCGGATCCCCCGGACAAAATGTCTCATGGAGGGGAAGCTACTCCTCTTGAGGGGCTGCTTCAGGTGTGTGGTTTGTGCGGCGGCACCGCTGAGCGTGGAGTGGGGATGCTCCGGAGCGGGTAGGTTGCGATGACCCAATGGAAAACGAGGAGCGGTTATGGCTGTAGGAATTCGCATCAAGCTCGCCGGGGTGGACGCCGAGCAGTTCGACAAGCTCGAGGCGGCGATCGATGCGCGCGCCGATCACCCCGACGGGTTGATATTCCACGCGTCCGGCCCGATCGACGGGGGTTGGGGCGTGCTTGACTTCTGGGAGTCGCGCTCGCAGTTCGACAGCTTCGCGGCGGGGCGCATCGGTCCCGGGGTTCAAGCGGTCGGCCTGACCGCCGAGCCGGAGATTCACGAGTTCGCCGTTCACGAGCACCTGTCGCGGTAGACGGCGCATCCAAAGGGCAGCGGCCCATTTCCGCCGTCCTCTCAGGCCCTGATGGTCCGGCGGGCCCTGTCGGCTCGTGCGTATCGAGCACGTTTGTCAATAACGAAGGGGAGCCATGAGTGATCAGAGCATCGAGTTCGTCAAGGGCGTCTACGGGGCGTTCGCGCAAGGCGATGTGCCGGCCGTGCTCGGCGCGTTCGCTGAGGGCATCGAATGGTACGAGGCTGATGGCATGCCATACGGGGTCTGCACCGCGGCGGGGAGGCCGTCGCGCAGAAGGTCTTTGGCCCGATCGCCGAGGACGTCGAAGGCTTCTCGGTCGTGCCCGAGGAGTTCATTGGATCCGGCGAGACGGTCGCCGCGGTCGTCCGATATCAGGGGACCGGTAAAGCGAGTGGGAAGGCGCTGGACCTGCCCGTCGTCCACATATGGGACATCCGTGACGGCAAGCTTGCGCGCTTCCGGCAGTTCATCGACACCGTGAAGTTCGCTGAGGTCGTGCCCGCTTCGGCAGCTGCTTGATTCGGCATCTGCCCGAGCGCATCCGCCTAGACTCCTCTTGGCCAGCGTCACGCTCAACCTGCGTGACTGCACTTATCGCGACGCCGGAGTGTGTGCGGCCGCGAGTCCCAACTCGAAACAGTCCTAATAGAAATATTCTCAAACCAAACAGTGGTGTCCGGCCGACGATGGAGGAGCCCTAACGAGAAAAAGCCCTGATTCCAGGGCTTCCTCCATGCGCTCGAGTGGACTCGAACCACCACGGACCATTCGGTCCACAAGGCCCTCAACCTTGCGCGTCTACCAATTCCGCCACGAGCGCAGAGCGGGCGAGTATAGCCCGCCAGGCCCGGCTCAGACCGCGCGCCCTTGATTCCGTCCAGCCCCCGCGCTACTGTACGAACACATGTTCGTTTCATCCCCCAATCCAATCGACACGGGAGCCGTGCCCACATGGATCTGACCAAGCGTCAGCAGGAGATTTTCGACTTCATCCGCAAATACTCGGCCAAGTACGGGTATCCCCCGACAGTGCGAGATATCGGCAAGGCGGTCGGCTTGGCCTCCTCCTCGACGGTCCACGCGCACCTGGCCAATCTCGAGAAGATCGGCCTTTTGCGGCGAGACCCCTCCAAGCCGCGCGCGATCGAGCTGTTCGACCGAGCCGTCGGCAGCGCCGTGGAGGGTGTGCGCAGCATCGTGCGCCCCGACAGCCTGCCCCTGCTCGGCTCGGTGGCCGCCGGACAGCCGATCCTGGCCGAAGAGAACGTCGAGGAGTACGTGCCGGTGCCCACGCTCGCCGGCGGCGGCGACGGCGACTATCTGTTGCGCATCAGGGGCGAATCGATGAAGAACGCTGGCATCGTCGAAGACGACCTCGTTGTCGTTCATCAGCAGGACACTGCTCAGCAGGGCGACATCATCGTGGCCCTGCTCGGCGAGGAGGCGACCGTCAAGCGCTACTTCCGCGAACCCGACCACATTCGCCTGCAGCCCGAGAACGAGACGATGGAGCCGATCCGCACCAAGGAGGTCAAGGTGCTGGGGCGCGTCGTTGGATTGCTCAGGAGTATGTGATGAGCACCCTCTTGCTCGAGCGGTCCCCGGCCTTTGACGAGGGCTTCGAGCGCGATGCGCCGCTTCAGCTGGAGGGGGCGCTGTTCGCGGGGACCACGGACGCGCACGGCAGGCTGACGCTGGATGAGCTGATCACCAGCACGTGGGAGGGCCTGGCCGTGCGCGGCACCGTCGCCTGTCCGGTCTGCGACGGCTCGATGACAGTCCAAAGCCCCGAGCACGATGGCGAGGCGCCCATGGGCGCCTGTCTCGGCTGCGGCTCGCAACTCTCCTAGCGCTCGCCATTCTCCAACCAAGCCTTCCCATCGCGTTCTCGGCGCGCTACGGTGACAGGGCAGGTCAAGCAGCCGCGGAGACCTTCGGGTCTTCGAGGAAAGTCCGGACATCACAGGGCAAGGTGGTCGAGCTATCGACCCGGGGAAACCCGCGGGAAAGTGCCACAGAAACAAACCGCCTAAGTTCGCCGTCCCACGTGAACGGCGGACCGGCAAGGGTGAAATGGTGCGGTAAGAGCGCACCAGCGCCGCGGTGACGCGGCGGCTGGGCAAACCCCACCCGATGCAAGGTCAAAGCGGATCGCTTGCAGGCTGCCCGCCAAGATCCAGGTAGGCCGCAAAGATGGATGGCTGCTCAACGACAGAATCCGGCTTATCGACCCGCTAAGGAAAAGCCCCGCTCCGGCGGGGTTTTTCTATGAGAGAACGCATAACAGGGTTCGCCGCGCAAGCGCCGGGGTAGGGATCGACTTAGCACCGATAAGTAAGCCAACAAAGGAGGACCCAATGGGACTCATCGAGTTGCTTTTGATTGTTTTGGTAGTCGCCGCGATCGCCGGCGGAATTGGCGTGAGCCCGTTGCTGTGGCTACTTCTGCTGGTTGCCCTCGTGATCTTCTTCACGGGCGGTGGGTTCGGCTATCGCAGAGGCGGCAGGATCTAGTCATGCCGAGCACAACGACCCCCCCGACACCGTGAGTACGGCAACGATCGTAATCATCGTCGCCGTCGTGGTGGTGGCGCTGATTCTCATCGCCCTCGTCGCTCGCACGTCTTCGCGCCGACGTGACGAACGTAAGCGCGAACAGGCGGGCGAGCTACGCCAGCAAGCGCGAAGCCGCTCCATCCAAGCCGAAAGCGCTCGCGCTTCGGCCGACGAACAGGCAGCCGAAGCAAAGCGCGCTCAAGCCGAAGCCGACGAACGCGCCGCGCAGGCGCGCCAAGGACACGCCGACGCCGAGCAGCAGGCCATCAAGGCCGAGCATCTCACAGAAGCCGCACGCGAACAGCACGCCCAAGCACGCGAATTGGATCCCGACGCAAGCGACAGTGGCCAAGACGAGGCGCTGACGATGGACCAGCGCGCCGGCCGCGAACGCGGCTGACGCACCACCCAGCACCAGCTCCCAGCCCGACCAAAGGCCCGAGGGCGCCGCTGGGCCCTCCACTCAAGTCGTGCTGTGAACCCGAAAGGGCGTCCCGCGGTGGGGCGGCGACGTCCTTCGTGAATCTCATCCCACAGACCAAAGAAAGCTGGATACCCATGGAGAACAAGACCGAACAGAAGATCGTGCAATACCTCAGCGAGGCCCACGCGATGGAGAAAACGCTGGTGAGGATGCTCCAATCGCAAATCGCGATGACTCCGCGTGGAAGCTACCGCGAAGGCCTCGAAACTCATCTACGCGAGACACGCGAGCACGCAAAGCGCGTGCAACGCCGCCTCGACGAACTCGGCCATGGAAACGGCCCCCTCCATCTGGGCGTCGGCATCCTCCAGAGCGTCGTGGGTCAGGCATTCGCCTTGGGGAAGACACCCTTCGACCTGGTACGAGGTAGCGGAGGCGAGGAGAAAGTCCTCAAGAACGCCAAGGACGCCTGTGCGGCCGAGGCCTTGGAGATCGCGACTTACACCGCCATCGAACACCTGGCAGACACCGTTGGCGATGAGGCCACTCAGAGCTTGGCCAAATCGATCCTGGCCGACGAGCAAAAGATGCTCGACCGCATCCTCAAGGAGATCCCCAAGCTCACCAGGGCCGTGGTTAGCGCCGACATCCGTGGAAACTCCACATACGATGCCGGCAAGACGGGTGCCGCCGATGCGGCCCGGTCATCCTCGGAAAGCGTGGGCGACACCGCCCGCTCGGCAACAGAGAGCGTGGCCGACGTCGCTCGCGACGCGTCCTCAAAGGCGCGACGGTCCGCACGCCAGGCCCGCAAGGTGCCCGGAGTGGCCCAGGCCGAGGGACAGATCAAGGGCGCCTTCGCCTCCGAAGAGGACCTCGCGATCACCGGTTACGGCAAGCTGACCGCCGCGGAGATAGTCGAGAAGCTCCCGCACCTCTCCCAGGTGGATCTCGCCAAGATCGACTCCTACGAGCGCAAGGGCGACAACCGCACCACCATCCTCAGCCGCATCACAGCCCTGCGTGCAGACGAGCCGTGGCCGGGCTACGACGAGCTTGGAGTCGAGGAGATCCGCGCCGCGCTGGACGAGGCCGACGAGAATCGGATCAAGAGCGTGCGCTCCTACGAGCGCTCCCACAAGAACCGTACCGGCGTCATCGACGCGGCCGAACGCGAGCTCGTCAAAGCGTAAGCCCCATTGGGGGCCGTCGGCCGAAGTTGTGGGCCGGCGGTCGGGGTGAAACGGGGCCGTCCCGTCGAGGTGAGGGCACGAGGCTCATATTGTGAGCCTCGTGCTCACCACCATCGCCAACGGCTGCAAGGACGCCTTCCTCATGGCCTGGGCCGTGTGGTGGGCGTTGGTCCTCGGCTTCGCCATCTCCGCCATCGTCCAGGCCTGGGTCCCACGCGAGCGGATCGAGCGAGCGCTCGGCGGGTCGGGCGCGCGCTCGGTGGGGTGGGCCACCGGTCTCGGCGCCGCCTCCTCATCCTGCTCATACGCCGCGATTGCGATCGCCAAGAGCCTCTTCCAAAAGGGCTCCTCCGCCGCGTCCGCTCTCGCCTTCCAGTTCGCCTCCACCAACCTCGTCGTCGAGCTCGGCATCGTCATCTGGGTCCTGCTCGGCTGGCAATTCACTCTCGCCGAGTTCGTGGGCGGTCTGATCCTGATCGTCGTGATGACTCTGCTCCTGCGCTTCTTCGTCTCAAAGCGCTTGGAGGAGCAAGCCCGAGCCCACGCCATCCAGGCCGACTCAGGCCACCAGCACCACTCCGCCGGAGAGCGCATGTCCATCGGCCGGCGACTCACATCAGCCGAGGCCTGGTCCGACGTGGCCCACAACTTCCGCAACGACTGGGCCATGCTCTACAAGGAGATCCTGCTCGGATTTCTCCTGGCCGGCTTCATCGGCCAGCTGCCCAACAGCTTCTTCCACGCGCTCTTTCTCACCGAAGCGCCCGCCGCCGTCAAGCTCATCGAGAACGCCTTGGTCGGACCCCTGATCGCCGTACTCAGCTTCGTCTGCTCCGTCGGCAACGTCCCCCTCGCCGCGGTGCTCTGGTCCGGCGGCATCGGCTTTGCGGGTGTCATCTCGTTCCTGTTCGCCGACCTGATCGTCGTGCCGATCGTGCTCATCTACCGCAAGTACTACGGCCGGGCTTTCGCCACGCGAATCGTCGCGCTCATGTTCCTCACGATCGTGATCGCCGCCCTCTGTGTAGACGGCCTCTTCAACCTCTTGGGCCTGATCCCAAGCGCACATCCCACCCGCGCCGACATCTTCGGAGAAGTGAAGGTCAACTACAAGCTGTTCACCAACATTCTCGGGCTCGCCATTTTCGTCGCTTTGTTCGCATTGACAATGCGTCGCGGGGCAACCGATCCCGTGTGTGGCATGAAGGTCGACAAGGCCCGCGCTATCTGTCTCGAACGCGACGGCAAGACCCTCTACTTCTGCAGCGAGCACTGTGCCCATGCCGTGCGCCCCGCGGATCGCGAGACGGGCGCCCTCACGACATGAGCACGAGCCGCCCCGGTACCGTCCCTGCAGTGGAACATGCGGTAAGCCTCCTCACCCGATGAGCACGAGCCAACCCCCACCTCTAAAGCAACGTCCCGCCTGGGCCGCCCTCTCCGCCCACCACCGCGAGATCGCGGACACACACCTGCGCGACCTGTTCGCCTCCGACCCCACCCGAGGGGAGCGCCTAACCGCCGAGGGCGCCGGGCTGTATCTCGACTACTCCAAGCACCGCATCACCGAGGAGACCATCAGCCTGCTCGTCGCGTTGGCCGAGCAGTCCGGCCTGGCCGAGCGCACAGCCTCCATGTTCTCCGGAGAGCACATCAACGTCTCCGAGAACCGCTCCGTGTTGCACGTAGCCTTGCGGATGCCCCGCACCTCCTCACTTGTGGTGGACGGCGTCGACGTCGTGCAAGAGGTCCACGCCGTGCTCGACCGCATGGCCCACTTCAGCGAACAGATCCGCACCGGCGCTTGGACGGGCCACACCGGGCGCCCGATCCGCAACATCGTCAACATCGGCATCGGCGGCTCGGACCTCGGCCCCGTCATGGCTTATGAGGCGCTGCGCCATTACAGCGCCCGCGAGCTCACGTTCCGCTTCGTCTCGAACGTCGACTCCACCGACTTCGTCGAGGCCACCCGCGACCTCGATCCCGCCGAGACCCTGTTCATCGTCGCCTCCAAGACGTTCACCACCCTGGAGACGATGACTAACGCCCGCTCGGCGCGCGAATGGTCGCTGGCCGCGCTCGGCGAGGAGGCGGCCGTGGCCAAGCACTTCGTGGCCGTCTCCACCAACGCCGAGCTCGTCTCCCAGTTCGGGATCGACACCTCGAACATGTTCGCCTTCTGGGACTGGGTCGGCGGGCGCTACTCGATGGACTCCGCGATCGGCCTCTCCACGATGCTCGCGATTGGGCCCGCCCGTTTCGGCGAGATGTTGGACGGCTTCCACGCCATGGACGAGCACTTCCACACGACCCCCTACGAGCGCAACCTGCCTGTGCTCATGGGCCTTTTGGCGGTGTGGTATGCCAACTTCTTCGGCGCGCAAACGCTCGGGGTGATGCCCTACGCGCAATACCTCAAGCGCTTCCCCGCCTACCTGCAGCAGCTGGCGATGGAGTCAAACGGCAAGCACGTGACCCTCCAGGGCGTCCCCGTCGACTACGACACCGGCGCGATCTACTGGGGCGAGCCCGGCACCAACGGACAGCACTCCTTCTACCAGCTGATCCATCAGGGGACCCGCCTGATTCCCCTGGACCTGATCGGCTTTGCCCGATCGCTCAACCCTTTGCGCGACCACCACGACCTGCTCACCTCCAACGTGTTCGCCCAAGCGGAGGCCTTGGCGTTTGGAAAGGGGGAGGGGGATGTTCGTGCCGAGGGTACGCCCGAGCCCGTCATACCTCACCGAGTCATGCAGGGAAACCGGCCCTCTAGCGTGCTGTTCGCGGATCGACTCACGCCGCACGTTCTGGGCTCGCTCGTCGCCCTGTATGAGCACTCCGTGTTCACCCAGGGAGTTGTGTGGGGCATCGACTCTTTCGACCAGTGGGGAGTCGAGCTGGGCAAGGCCTTGGCCAAGCGCATCGTCCCCGAGCTCATCGGCGAGACCGAGCCGGCGCTGGAGCACGACAGCTCGACCAACGCTCTGATTCGTCGCTACCGAGCGATGCGGGAGCGCTTGTGAGCGCGTCTGGCGCATCCGGCGATCGGAACCCCGCCGGCGAGTTGCCGGTCGAGATACTGCCCGATCCCGCCGCGGTCGCCCACCGCGCCGCCGAGCTGGTCCATCAGCACGCTGTCCTGGCGGTCGCCGAACGCGGTGAGTTCACGTTCGCCGTCTCGGGTGGGCGCTCGCCGTGGACCATGTTCGGCGATCTGGCCCGCGAGGACTTTCCCTGGGCCCAGACCACGATCTACCAGGTGGACGAGCGCATCGCCCCCGCCGGCGATCCCGCCCGTAACCTCACCCTGTTGCAGGAGAGTCTTGGGGCGGTCGCCTCCGCCGAGTTGCGTCCGATGCCCGTCAACGACAGCGACCTGGAGGCCGCCGCCGAGGCCTACGCTCGCTCGCTGCCCGTTCGCTTCGACCTGATCCACCTCGGTATCGGTCCCGACGGCCACACAGCCTCGTTGGTTCCCGGCGATCCCGTGCTCGAGATCCGTGATCGCGACGTTGCGTTGAGCGGGCCTTATATGGGATTGGAGCGCATGACTCTCACCTATCCCGTGTTGGAGCGTGCCCGCTCCTTGCTGTGGCTGGTCACCGGCGCCGAGAAGGTCGACGCTTTGCGCCGCCTGCGCGCCCACGACCCATCGATCCCCGGTGGGCGTGTGCCGACCGAGCACGCCTTGGTGCTCGCCGATATAGCGGCGGCCGGTGTCTGAGCGATGAAGGGCTGTGCTGCGCCGGCGGGGGTGCCTCACGCGCGCGCAGGGGGCCTTTGGCCTCGCTAAGCGGGCAGCGGTTGAGCCCCCGCTTCGTGCTGAAGCTCGCTCAGCACCGCGAGCATCGAATCCAGCTCGCACTCCACCATCGAAGGCCAGGGCTTCTCCGGATGCTCGTCGAGCGTCTTCAGCCCGTTGCCCGTGATGATCGCCACCACGGTCTCCTCGGGATCCACCTCTCCCGACTCGGCCAGCTTCTTTAGCGCCGCGATCATCGTGCCGCCCGCCGGCTCGGTCAAGATCCCCTCGGTTTCGGCGAGCAGATCGATCCCGGCGAAAATCTCCTCGTCGCTGGCCGTCCGGGCGCTGCCTTTGCGCGAGAGGACGGCATCGATCACCAGGTAGCCGTCGCCCGGAGATCCGATCGCCAGCGAATGGGCGATCGTCGTCGGCTTGCGAGGCCGGATCTCGGGCTCTCCCGCCATGATCGCGTCGGCGATCGGCGAGCACCCCTCCGGCTGTGCGATGTGCATCTTCGTCGCGCTCGTCTGGGCCAGCCCGACCGTCTCCAACTCGACCAGTCCCTTGTGCAAGCGTGAGGAGAGCGTCCCGCCGGCCGTAGCCGAAATAATGTGATCGGGCGCCCGCCAGCCAAGCTGCTCGACGACCTCGAAGATCGCCGTCTTGGCGCCCTCGGCGTAGAACGGCCGCAACGTGATGTTGGCGAACTCCAGCCCGCTCGCGGCCGCGACCCTGCGGCATTCGCGGTTGGCTTCGTCATAGTTGCCCGCCACCTGGCAAACTCGTGCGCCCAGTGCCCTGCACACGCGCGCCTTGGTCTTCTCCAGGTGGTTGGGATAGAAGACATACGGAGTCAGCCCGGCCTTTGCCCCAAGCGACGCCACGGCCGTGCCCACATTGCCGGTCGAGACGCAGCCGATCTCGGTCTTGCCCAGCTCCAGGGCGCGGGCGATCGCGCTCGAGACGACTCTGTCCTTGTAGGAAAGGCTCGGTCGCTGCGTGCTGTCGTCCTTCAAATACAGTTTGCGCAGCCCCAGCCGCTCGCCAAGTCTGTTTGCCGGGATCAGCGGTGTCATGCCCGACACCTGCCCCACTTCTGCTTGAGCATGTGCGGAGCGGATCGGCAGCAGCTCAGACAGCCGCCAGATGTTGTGGGGGCGCTCGCTCACCGGCAACTCGCTCAGCCGGCTCTTGGCGAGCTCATAGTCGTAAGCGATGTCAAAGCACTTCCCGCACGTGGCGCAAAACGCCTCGGTGTCGGTTATCGGGCGTTTGACATCGCACTTCCGGCACACCAGTTCGGTCACGCACGAGCGCGTCGTCTCGTTCAGGTCCGCGTGCCCCATTTCGGTGCTCATCGGGTCTCACCCCTTCTTCGTTGGGTTGGTTGACTTTCGGTTTGTCCAGTTCATCGTGGCACAAGCTCCCCCCGAGGCCACGACGCGTCGATCTCGGCGTCACCTGGCGTCGAGTCGATCAGCAGCTGCTCGGCGATGTGCGGCGCGAACGGCATCAACACACGCGCAAGCATCCGCAGTGCCTCGACCAAGGCCTCGTGGTCCTCGCTGCACAGCCAACCGCGCTTGGCGATCACACGCTTCTCGTAGTCCCTGACACGGTCGAACAAGCGCATCACGTTGCGAACCGCGCTGTGCATCTCGAGCTGGCGCGTGTCCTCGGTGATCTTCTCCACGGCGGTCTCGCACCACTGCTCAAGTCGCTTGCGCAGGTGCTCGGTCTTGTCGGGTCCCATCGTCGCGGGCTGCTCGCCGTCGGCCGAGGCCTCGCTGTTGGCGTCCTCGGCCGGCGTGGTGGGATCGAGCGTGAAGCGAGCATGGGAGTAGTCCCAAAGCTGGCGCAAGAAGCGGTGACAGCGCTTGACGTCGCTGTCGCTCCAGTTGAGCGATCTCTGCGGTCGCGCCGCGAAGAGCACCGCCATACGAATCGTGTCGGCGCCATACTGGTCCACGAGCTCGTCCGGGTCGACCACGTTGCCCAGATGCTTGCTCATCTTGCGCCCATCGCGTATTACCATCTCGTGAAACAGGCAGCCCGCGAACGGCTCGCCGTCGCCAAGGAACTCCAGCGGCCCGATGTCGCGCAACGCCTTTGTGACAGTGCGCTGGTCGAACACGAAGTTGCCGCTGTCCGAGCCCGCCACAACCCGCTCCGAAGGCAGCCACGCGCGCAGATCCTCAAGCGCCAGGATGTGCTCCAAAGTCTGCTCGCGCTCGGCTGTCGGCACGCACACCGGCACCCACAGCCACAGCGCGTCGAAGTGGCAATCGAGCGTGTCTGTCTCGCGCCTGGCATCGCCGCCGCAGGTTGGACAGCTCGTGCGCACGAAATCCTCGCGCTCGGCCAACGGATTGCCGGTCCCCGTAGGAGTCAAGTCCAGCGGCAATATCACCGGCAAATCCGTCTTGGGCACCGGCACGGCGCCGCAACTCTCGCAATACACGATCGGGATCGGCGTGCCCCACGAGCGCTGCCGGGAAATGGTGAAGTCGTTGGCCCTGTAGCGCACCGCCTCACGTGCTCCCTTGGGTCGAGCGCCAGTCGTCGCTCCCGTGGCCCGGTCCTCCGGGATGTCTCCGGGCGGCGTGTTCTCGGGCGAGGTGTTCGCAGGCGAGGCCGTCGCCGCGGGGCTGTCCTGCGCGCCGAACAAGCGCTCGGCGATGACCGCATCAGTGCGATCGCTCTCTGGGATGCCCAGCACCGCGGTTGCGCCGAAGCGGCCGTCGACCATCGGGGAGACGATCACCGACAGCGGATCGCCGCCCGTGGGGGAGAGCAGTGTGCGTCCCGTATCGACCAGCGGCATCGACTCCGCCTCACGGGCGCTGCGGTCCAGGCCGCCCGAGCGCAGCTCCTCGAGCTGCTCGGCAACCTCCGCGCCGCCGGTCCATCGCTCGACCTCGGGGTGCTTCGGCGAGATCGCCACGAAGCGGGCCTGGCCGACGGCGTCGACGTGGGGGGTGAAAACGGTCAAGCTCTGTCCCTCGGGGGACTCCAGGTCAAGCTCGATCCCGTCGACGCGGCCCAGCACAAAGCGCTGGGAGGCAAGCGCGTTCTCATCCCAGATCCCGCTCGCGGCCAGCTCCTCGATGCGACGATCGTTCTCCTGCAGGTACGCGCTGATGCGCAGGTACCACTGCGGTTGCTGGATCAAGCGCACAGGGTTATGACAGCGCCAGCAGGTCCCATTCTCGACCTGAATCGTGGCGAGCGTCGTCTGGCAGGTGTCACACCAATCCACGCTGCCTGAGCCCCTGTACACCAGCCCCGCCTCCAAGAGAGTCAGGAACAGCCACTGCGACCAGCGATACATGACGGCGTCCGAGCTCATGAAAGTGCGCTCCCAATCAAACGAGAAGCCAAGCCTTTGCAGCTGGCCGATCATGTGCTCCGCGCAGCGCGCAACCCACGCGCTGGGCGGCTCTTTGCCGGCGATAGCGCCCAACTCCGCGGGCAAGCCGAAGGAGTCGAAGCCGAACGCGAACAGCACGTCCTCGCCGCGCGCCCTGCAGAAACGCGCGTAGGCATCGCCGATCGAATAGCTGCGCACGTGCCCGATGTGGATGTTTCCCGAGGTGAACGGAGCCGACGGCTTGATGTACTTACGCGTCCGCTCGCCGGCCGTCTCGGGCGTTCGAAAAGCATCCTTCGCCCGCCACGCCTCTTGGCGGGCGGCCTCTATCGCATGGGGCTCATAGCTGGGCCGATCGCCGTTGTTCATCAGGTCGAGAATACCCAAGGCACGGGTCCGGCACGGGCCGTCGGGGAGCGCCCGGACCATTGCTATGCTCGTCCGCCACGACTGCAAGGATTCTTAGATGGAAGTAGAGATTGGCCGCGGCAAGAGCGGCCGCCGCGCATACGGCTTCGATGACATCGCGATCGTGCCCTCCCGGCGCACGCGCGACCCCGACGACATCGACATCTCCTGGAAGCTCGGTCCCTACCAGTTCGAGCTGCCGATGATGGCCTCCGCGATGGACGGCGTTGTCTCTCCCCAGACTGCCGCGATCGTCGGTCGGCTCGGCGGTTTGGCGGTGCTCAACCTGGAGGGGATCTTCACCCGCTATGAGGACGCCGATGCCCAATTGGAGCGGATCGCGGGGCTCCCCAAGGACGCGGCCACGCGCGAGATGCAGGAGATCTACGCCCAACCGGTGATCCCCGAGTTGATCGCCCAGAGGATTCGCGAGATCAAGGAGCAGAAGGTCGTCTGTGCCGCTTCGCTCACGCCCCAGCGAGTCCTCGACTACCACGAGATCGCCTTGGAGGCCGGCCTGGACGTGCTCGTGATCCAAGGCACGGTCGTCTCCGGGGAACATGTATCCACAGTCTCGGAGCCCTTGAACCTCAAGGAGTTCATCCCCTCGCTGGACGTGCCTGTAGTGGTTGGCGGTTGCGCCTCCTACCAAACGGGCCTTCACCTGATGCGCACCGGCGCCGCCGGTGTGCTCGTTGGAGTCGGACCCGGGGCGGCATGTACAACCCGAGGCGTGCTCGGCATCGGCGTGCCGCAAGCGACTGCGATCGCCGACGTGGCTCACGCCCGCTCCACCCACATGCTCGAGACGGGCGAGTACTGCCAAGTGATCGCCGACGGGGGAATGCGCAATGGCGGCGACGTCTCCAAGGCGATCGCCCTGGGCGCTGACGCGGTCATGATCGGCTCGCCTTTGGCTCGCGCCCACGAAGCGCCCGGAAGAGGCTTCCATTGGGGCATGGCCACCTTCCATCCCACCTTGCCTCGCGGCGCCCGGGTGGCGACGACCCGCAACGGAACCTTGGAGGAGATCCTGGTGGGCCCCGCGCGCGAGAACGACGGCACCTTCAACCTGTTCGGCGGCTTGCGCACCTCGATGGCTACCTGTGGTCACAAGGATCTTGCCGAGTTCAACCGCGCCGAGGTCGTGATCGCGCCCTCCTTGCAGACCGAGGGTAAGCAGCTCCAGCGCGAGCAGTCCGTAGGCATGGGTTCCAATGGCAAGGCGGCCGAACTAGTAAATGACTGATACCGCGGTCACGGCCCCCGCGACGCCTGCTGGGACGTCGGATGGGGTCGAGGCGGGCCGTGAGGAGGTGGTCGTACTTGACTACGGCGGCCAATACTCACAACTGATCGCCCGGCGCATCCGCGACTGTGGCGTCTTCTCGGAGCTGTTGCCCCATCACGTGGGCCTAGAGGAGGTTGCCAAGCGCAAACCGCGGGGGATCGTGCTCTCCGGAGGGCCCGCCTCGGTGTATGCGCCCGGGGCGCCGCGCTTGGAGCGTGGCCTACTCGACTTGGGCGTGCCGGTGCTTGGCATTTGCTACGGCATGCAGCTGCTCGTCCACGAGCTGGGCGGTCGCGTGGAGCAGGCTGAGGTGGGGGAGTTCGGCCGCTCCGACCTCACGGTTTCCGAGCCCGGCGTGCTCATGGCGGGCATGCCCAAGCAGCAGACCTGCTGGATGTCTCACCGCGACACGGTTTTCGAGGCGCCGGTCGGCTTCACTGCCCTGGCCTCCTCGACAGTCTCGCCGGTGGCGGCCGTGGAGAACCGCGAGCGCGGCATCTATGGCATCCAGTTCCACCCCGAGGTGGTGCACACGCCATATGGGCACGAGATCCTGACCCGCTTCCTTACCGAGGTGTGTGGCTGTGAGCGGACATGGTCGCCGGCCTCGATCGCCGAAGAACAGATCGCTCGTATCCGCAGGCAGGTCGGCGACGGGCGTGTCGTCTGCGGCCTCTCCGGCGGTGTCGACTCCTCGGTGGCGGCCCTGCTCGTGCACCGGGCGATCGGCGACCAGCTCACGTGCGTATTCGTCGACCACGGCCTGATGCGCAAGGACGAGGGCGAGCAGGTGATCAGCGCTTTCAGAGACACCTTCAAGGTGCCTTTGGTCGCTGTCGACGCCGAGCGGCGCTTCCTCGAGAAGCTCAAAGGCGTCACCGAGCCCGAGGCCAAGCGCAAGGCGATCGGCGCCGAGTTCATCAGGGTCTTCGAGGAGGAGGCCGCCAAGATCTCCGAGACCAGTCCTGCGCGCTACCTGGTTCAGGGGACTCTCTACTCCGACGTGATCGAGTCCGGTGGCGGGACCGGTGCCGCCACGATCAAGTCCCACCACAACGTGGGCGGCTTGCCCGAGGACATGCAGTTCGAGCTGGTCGAGCCCCTGCGAGCGCTGTTCAAGGACGAGGTCAGGGCCGTCGGCGCCGAGTTGGGACTGCCCGAGCGCCTGGTCTGGCGCCAGCCCTTCCCGGGACCAGGCCTCGCAATCAGGGTTGTGGGCGGGGAAGCCACCAAGCAGCGCCTGGACGTGCTGCGCGAGGCCGACTACATCCTGCAAGAGGAGATCCGCAAGGCGGGCCTCTACCGAGAGCTGTGGCAATCCTTCTGCGTCTTGCCCGACGTGCGCACCGTGGGCGTCCAGGGCGACGAGCGCACCTACGGCTACGTGGTCGTCATCAGGGCCGTCACCTCCGACGACGCGATGACAGCCGACTGGGCACGCCTGCCCTACGACCTTCTCGAGACGATCGCCTCGCGCATGATCAACGAGTTGCGCGAGGTAAACCGGGTGGTTCTCGACATCACGTCGAAGCCTCCGGGAACAATCGAGTGGGAGTAGCTATCATTCCCGCTCTCGCCGCGCGCGACAGCTTGCGTGCGGCCTTTTTCACGTCATGAAGACCTACGTCGCCAAGCCCACAGATCGCGAGCGCAACTGGCTCGTCGTTGACGCCAACGGTAAGACGCTGGGGCGCTTGGCCACGCAGATCGCGGATGCCCTTCGGGGCAAGCGCAAGCCCGAGTACACGCCTCACATCGATACCGGCGACTTCGTCGTCGTCGTCAACGCGGAGAAGGTCTCGGTTAGCGGCAAAAAGCGCACAGACAAGCGCTATTACCGCCACTCCGGCTATCCGGGTGGCCTGCGCTCGCGCACGTTCGAGGAAATGATCGAGCGTCGACCCGAGGAGATCATCAGGCTCGCCGTCAAGGGCATGCTGCCGCGCAATCGCCTGGCCCGCAGGCAAATCACCAAGCTGAAGGTGTACGCCGGCCCTGAGCATCCGCACGTCGCCCAGAAACCGCAACCGATGGAGATCGAGGCCTGATGGCTGACGAGCCGACTGAGCAGCCAGAGGACCAGGCCGAGCACCTTGAGGAGCCAAAGAGCGAGGCGGCAGGCGAGGGCCCCGCAGAGACCGCCGAGGAGCAGCTCGCGGAGGACGCGGCGGTCGAGGCCACCGAGGAGCTGATCGTCGAGGCTGAGGCCGAGGCGATCGTTGAGGCCGCGGTCGAGGAGCTTGTCGAGGAGGCGATCGTCGAGGCTGTGGTCGAGGAGCTTGTCGAGGAGGCAGTCGTCGAGGAGATCGTCTCTGAGATTGAGGCCGAGGAGGAAGAGGAGCCCGCTCCGCGTGTCAAGCCGAGCGTGCCGGGAGCACATCTTGAAGTGGACATCGTGCCGGAAGGCGTCGATCCGCTCGCTCCGGAGCAGCCCGCCGATCCGTATGCGATCGAGGACGAGGAGGAGCTCAAGGCCGAAGAGGAGAACGCCGATGGCGCTCCGCTGGCAGAGCCTATTTCAAGCGCCGCGATCGATTTGGCCGCGGGTGCCCGTTACAAGGCGACCGGCAAGCGCAAGACCGCGATCGCTCGCGTCGTGCTGCGTCCCGGCAGCGGAACATATGTCGTCAACGGACGCACCCTCGACGAGCACTTCCCGAGGGTCACGCTGCAGCGCAACATTCGCCAGCCTTTGGAGACCGTTGGCTACCAGGAGCGCATGGATGTGGTGGCGCGCCTGCACGGCGGTGGCATTTCCGCTCAGGCCGGGGCCCTGCGTCACGGCATATCGCGTGCCTTGCTCGAGGCCGATCCGAACCTGCGCGGCGAGCTCAAGCGTCGCGGCTTTTTGACGCGCGACTCGCGCGCCAAGGAGCGCAAGAAGGCCGGTTTGAAGAAGGCGCGCAAGCGGCCGCAGTTCTCCAAGCGTTAATTCCCTCGCTATGACCAAGCTGTTCGGGACCGACGGGGTCCGCGGCGTCGCCGGCGAGTTGCTGAGCGCGGAGCTGGCCCTCGCATTGGGAAAGGCGGGAGCGGGCCACGCCCACGCCGAGCATCCAAGGGTGTTGATCGTGCGCGACACGCGCGAGTCCGGAGAGATGCTGCAAGCAGCGCTTGCCGCGGGTGTCAGCGCCGCCGGCGGCGAAGCGCTGTTGGGCGGGGTGTTGCCGACCCCCGCCGCGCCGCTGCTGCTCAAGCGCTACGGCTTGGATATGGCCATAGTGATCTCGGCGTCGCACAACCCCTACCGGGACAACGGCCTCAAGTTCTTCGCCGCCGACGGCTTCAAGCTCTCCGACGAGGACGAGCGGGTGATCGAAGCTGAGGTGAGCCACGAGCTCAGCGGCCCTGGCGGAGCCCCTGTGATTGGGCGGGTGCGCGAGCTGAGGGGCACCCACGAGGACTATCTGCGCGAGCTGGAGGTCCGCTTCGCGGAGCTGCGTCTCGACGGGTTGGACATCCTGCTGGACTGCGCCAACGGAGCCACCTACAAGGTGGCTCCGGAGATATTCAGGCGCCTGGGGGCTCAGGTCACGGTGCTCGCGGCGGCGCCCGACGGACGCAACATAAACGAGGGCTGCGGCTCGACCCACATCGCGGCTCTGGGCGAGCGGGTGAAGGCGGGCGGCCATGCGCTCGGCTTGGCCTTCGACGGCGACGGCGACCGTGTGCTCGCCGTCGATCGCTCGGGAGCCGTGGTGGACGGTGACGAGCTGATCGCGCTTGCCGCGCTGCATCTGCGCGCCGGCCAACGATTGGCGGGCGAGGGAGTGGTGGTGACCGTGATGACCAACTACGGCTTCCACACCGCCATGGCCGACGCGGGAATCGCGGTGGCTTCGACCAATGTCGGCGACCGTTATGTGCTGGAGGAGTTGCGCCGCCGCGAGTGGGCGCTCGGCGGAGAGCAGTCGGGCCACATCATCGAGATGGGCTTCAACAGCACAGGCGACGGGATCGCGGGAGCCTTGCTCACGCTCGAAGCGCTCGGCGGGCGTGACCTGAGCGAGCGCGATGCGATGCACAAGCTGCCCCAACGCCTTGTCAACGTCAAGGTGCGCGACAGAGGGGCCTTTGCGCACGCACAGAAGGTGACCGAGGCGGTGCAGGCCGAGGACAGCGCTCTTGCGGGTCGCGGGCGGGTGTTGGTGCGTCCCAGTGGCACCGAGCCGCTGGTGCGAGTCATGGTCGAGGCGCCGACCGACGAGGAGGCCGACGCGACCTGCTCGCGACTGGTCAGCCTTGTCGAGCGAGAGCTCGCCTGACGACGCCCGCCCCTGAGTGGAGGGGTTGAGCGTGGCTGGTGGCGCGCTTGCGGCTCTGGTCGCCCAGATAAGCCGCTGATATCGTCGTCGCGATGTGTGGCATCGTCGGCTACGTGGGCAAGCGTCCCGCCCGGGACATATTGCTTGGTGGGCTCAAGAAGCTGGAGTACCGGGGCTATGACAGCGCCGGGATCTCTCTGATCGCGGGCGAGCGCATCGAGGCGGTGCGCTCCGTCGGCAACCTGAGCGCCCTGCAGGCCAAGCTCGACGCGGGCACGCCGGAGGGCGAGGAGGTGGGCGGCTCGGTCGCCGTGGCAGCGCCCGTCGCCGCGACCACCGGCATCGGGCACACACGCTGGGCCACGCACGGGCGTGTGAGCGAGGAGAACGCGCATCCTCACTACGACCCGGAGGATCGCTTGCACGTGGTCGTGAACGGCATCGTGGAGAACTACATGGCGCTCAAGGAGCGCCTCGCCGGCGAGGGCAACGAGTTCACTTCCGAGACCGACGCCGAGGTTATCGCCCATCTGATCGCCGCCCACTACGAAGGCGATCTCGCAACCGCGGTGCGCAAGGCATTCGGGGAGCTCGAGGGCCATTTCGCGTTCGTGGCGATGAGCGTCGAGGAGCCCGACACGTTGGTCGGGGCTCGCAAGGAGTGTCCGCTGGTGGTAGGCAGGGGAGAGGGAGAGCAATTCGTGGCCTCCGCTGTTCCGGCGTTCCTGACACACACCCGCGCCGTCCAATATGTCGAGAACGGTGAGATCGTGGTTCTGAGGCCCGATTCGGTCGAGGTGCTCACGCTGGACGGCGACACCATGGAGAGGCCGGTCGAGCAGATCGACTGGGACGAGGACACCGCCGAGAAGGGCGGCTATGAGACGTTCATGCTCAAGGAGATCCACGAACAGGCCGACGCTGTGGCCGAGACGATCGCCGACCGCGTGGCGCGCGGAGATGGGGTGGACCTCGACGAGCACGGTTCGCTCGACGAGGCGATCCTCGCCGACGTCAAACGTATCGTGGTGGTGGCGTGCGGGACCTCCTACCACGCCGGTCTGATCGGGCGCTATGCGATCGAGGAATGGGCGCGCGTGCCGGTCGAAATGGACGTGGCGTCCGAGTATCGCTACCGCAACCCGGTGGTGGGACCGGGAGATCTGGTGATCGGGATATCCCAGTCGGGTGAGACGGCGGACACGCTGGCCGCGATGCGCAAGGCGCGCGAGCGCGGCGCCACGGTGCTTGCGATCACGAACGTGATGGGCTCCCAGGCCACGCGCGACGCCGATGGTGTCCTGTTCACCCGCGCGGGCCTTGAGATCGGGGTGCCGGCGACCAAGACGTTCGTGTGTCAGGTCGCGGTCATCTATCTGCTGGGCCTGCGCTTGGCCGAGCTGCGCGGCACCCTGGCGCCCGAGCGCATCGCCGAGCTGGTGAGCGAGGTAAAGCGTCTGCCTCACTGCATCGAAGAGGTCATCGCCGAGTCCGGTGAGGCTGTCGCGCGTGTGGCCGAGGAGCACTGGCAGAAGGAGTTCTTCCTCTACATCGGACGTCACGTCGGCCTGCCCGTCGCCCTGGAGGGGGCGCTCAAGCTGAAGGAGATCTCCTACATAGCCACCGACGCCTACGCGGCCGGCGAGATGAAGCACGGACCGATAGCTCTGCTCGACGACGCCACCCCGGTCGTCTCGATCGCGATCGACTCTCCGGTCTTGGAGAAGATGGTCTCCAACATACAGGAGGTCCGCGCCCGCGGGGCCCACGTGATCGCTGTGACGAGCGCCGGCAGCGGACGCTTGGAGGGTCAGGTGGACGTGGCGATCCCGGTGCCCGTAGTCGACTGGATGCTGCAGCCGATGCTCGCGGTCATCCCGTTGCAGATGCTTGCCTATGAGATCGCGCGCAGGCGAGGGCTCAACGTGGATCAGCCGCGCAACCTCGCCAAGACGGTCACCGTCGAGTAGTCGAGCGTTTGCCATCCACCGTCCTGCGCTCCTGATGTGTGAGACGTAGTATCGCTCGTCATGAGCGCGCTTCCAGAGTGGTGTGAGCCACTGCTTGACGCTCCCCGGATGCGGGCCGTCGATGGTTGGGCGACCGAGCAGCAGGGGGTGCCGTCGCTCGATCTGATGGAGCGGGCGGGCGAAGGGGTCGCGCGTGTCGTCGAGCGTCTCGCGCCCGATGGGCCTCTGGCCGTGGTGTGCGGCAAAGGCAACAACGGTGGCGACGGCTTCGTCGCGGCGCGGTTGTTGCGCCACGCCGGCCGCGAGGTGCACGTGCTTTGCACCGCCACCGCCGAAGAGCTCTCGGGCGATGCCCGTGTCAACTTCGATCGGCTGGGGGACAAGGCGACGTTGCTGTGGGGTGACGCTCGCGCGGGCGAGGTGATCCGACGGGCCACGGCGCTCGTGGACGCGCTGCTCGGAACAGGGTTTCAGGGTCTACCGCGCGGCGCCGTCGCCGAGGCCATCGAAGCGGTCAACGAGGCCGATGGACCGGTGGTGAGCGTGGACGTTCCCAGTGGCGTCGACGCCTCCACGGGCGAGGTCGCGGGCGCGGCCGTGTGGGCCGCCGAGACGGTGAGCTTCCATGCGGCCAAGCCGGGCCTGTGGATCCATCCGGGCAAGCGCCATGCCGGAGAGACCGTCGTGATCGATATTGGTGTCCCCAGGGGCGCCCCGATCGAGACCGACACCGGGCTGATGGAGCCGGGCGTGCTCTCAACGCTGCCTCGCAGGGCCGCCGCGTCGACCAAGTTCACGAGCGGACACGTTGTCGTGGTCGGGGGCTCGCGGGGTCTGATGGGCGCGCCGGCGATGGCTTCGCTGGCTTGCATGAGGGCGGGCGCGGGTTATGTCACCGCGTGCGTTCCGCGCTCGCTGACAGAGATCGTCGATGTGCAGCTGATGGAGGTCATGACGCTCGGACTGGCGGAGGAGAGAGGTTCGCTTCTCCCCGATGCACTCGAAGGCGCTTTGGCTGGGGTTGCGCGTGCTGGCGCGCTTGTGCTTGGCCCCGGTCTTGGACGCGAGGAGGGAGCGTCGGCGTTTGCGAGGGCTCTTGCCGTGGAGGCTCCCGTGGCGATGGTGCTCGACGCGGATGGCTTGAACGCCCACGCCGGCCGGCTCGCGGATCTCGCTGTCCGCCAGGAGTCCACGGTGCTCACGCCTCACGCGGGCGAGTTGGGTCGCCTGATGGGTCTGGAGAGCGAGGAGATCGAGCGCGCACGCTTGCTTCACGCGCGCGCCGCCGCTCAACAGGCTGGGGCGGTGGTTTTGCTGAAGGGCGACGACACCCTGGTCGCGGCGCCGGATGGACGGGTTGCGGTCAATCCTGGGGGGAGCCCCGCTTTGGCGACGGCGGGCACCGGGGACGTGCTCTCGGGAGTGGTCTCGGCCCTGCTCGCGCAGGGCCTCGATGCTTTCACGGCGGCGGCGTGCGGCTCCTATCTGCACGCCGAGGCCGGACGCGAAGCGGCGCGCCGGCAAGGATCGGTCGAGGGCGTGATCGCGACAGACGTGATCGCGGCTCTGCCGGCGGTCCGGCGGCCGGCGTACGAGAGCGGAGGGTATGGGTGGGGTGGACATGAGCGCGCGTAGGGCTGTGGCGCGGGTGAATCTCGCCGCGATCGAGCGAAACTGCGTGCGCTTGCGCGCCGAGCTGGAGGACGGATGCCGGCTATGCGCGGTTGTCAAGGCAGACGGCTATGGCCACGGCGCGGTGCCAGGCGCTGTCGCCGCGCTCGCCGGCGGCGCGAGC
>JBAURN010000050.1:0-9278 GCA_049581225.1 Solirubrobacteraceae bacterium | reverse complement strand
CCTGCTGCTCGGTGGCAGACGACTGTCCGAGGACTTGCCGACGGCGGCCGCGCGTCTCTCCCAGGTGCTCGACCTGTCCTCGGCGGCGATCGAGCTGGAGGCCGTGGAGGGCGACGAGCGGCGCGTCGCCTTTGCACTGCGCGAGGGTCCCCGGCGGCTGGGTACCTTGCTCGTGCCGGCCGACACCTCCGAGGCGACCTTGCGTCGCCTGCAGGAGCGCGTGGTGCCATCGCTGGAGTCGCTCCTGAATGCCGCTTTGGAGCGTGACGCGCTGCTGGCCGACGTGGTCGAGACGGCGGCCCTGCGTCGCACCGACGTGATCAAGACCGCCCTGCTGCGGGCTGTTTCGCACGACCTGCGCTCGCCCTTGACGGCGATCTCGGCGGCGGCGGACGCGCTCTCCTCGACTTCGCTGTCAGACGGGGAGCGAGGGGAGATGACCGCGATCATCCAGCAGGAGACCCAGCGCCTCTCGCGCCTGGTCGACAACCTGCTCGACCTCTCGCGTCTGGAAGCGGGGGCGGCCGAGCCGCGCGCGGTGTGGACATCGGTCGAGGAGGTCTTGCGCGCGGCGCTGGCGGACCTCAGCCCCGCCGAGCAGGACTTCAGCCTCTCGATCGATCGCGACATGCCGCTCGTGCAAGTCGATCCGGTGCAGATGGAGCGCGCATTCGCGAATGTCCTGGAGAACGCGCGCCGCCACTCCGGCGGTCACCCGGTGTCGGTGAGGGCGCGCGCCGTGCTCACGATGGGGGAGGGGGCGGGGGACCGCCTCGTCGTACGTATCGTCGATCGTGGCCCCGGCATACCCCCGGCGCAGTTGGAGCGCGTGTTCGAGCCCTTCTATCGGGCGGGCACCGCCCAGAGTGGACATCGCGGCTCGGGCCTCGGGTTGGCGATCGCGCGCGGCTTCACGGAGTCAAACGGCGGGCGCCTGCACGTGGAGTCGCTGCCGGGGCAGGGAGCCACTTTCGTGTTCGAGCTGCCGCTGGCCGCCATGGCGCCCGCCGCCGGGCCCGAGCGCACGGTTGGGGTTGCGGCGAGCACTGAGCATTCGTGTTGACCGGGCTCGGGTGTCCCCTTGTTGCTCGGGTCTCGTGCGGGGGGCAGGACTCGCTTTGATTGCCAAAGCCGTGCCGGCGGCGGCTCCACGCGTCTTGGTCGTGGACGACGAGGCCCAGATCCTGCGTGCCTTGCGGGTCGTGTTGCGCGACGCCGGTTTTGAGGTCGTGCCCGCGGAAACCGGCGCCGAGGCGCTCGACCGGGCGGCGGTGCGCCCGCCCGAGGCAGCGATCGTCGACTTGATGTTGCCGGACATGGACGGCATCGAAGTAACCCGTCGTCTGCGCGAGTGGAGCGAGATGCCGATCCTCGTGCTCTCCGCGATGGGCGAGGAGGAGCAGAAGGTTCTGGCTCTGCAGGCCGGGGCCGACGACTACATCACCAAGCCGTTCGGCTCGCGCGAGCTGGTGGCGCGCTTGCAGGCGGCTTTGCGTCGCGGCGGGCGTTCCGAAGAGCAGCCGCTGATCGTGGCGGGCGAGTTGGAAATCGACCTCGGTGCACGCTCGGTCAAGCGCTCGGGTGAGCAGATACGCCTGACGCCGATTGAGTTCGACCTGCTGCGGGTGCTTGCGCGCAATAGGGGGCGTTTGATGACACATCGGGCTCTCTTGACAGAGGTTTGGGGACCGCAATACGTCGAGGACGTGCAGACCTTGCGCACCCACATAGCGCGCCTACGCGCCAAGGTCGAGCCGGTCGAGGGCGAGCCGCGTTTGATCGTCACAGACCCCGGCGTCGGTTACCGCTTCTCGGCCTAGTCAACCCGGAACGTGCAGGGCTTTCGGCTCGCGTATCGCACGAACAACGATCCCATCCAAAACTTGCCCCGTCTCGTGGCTGTCGTGTGACGCACACGGGCGTCGTCACGAAATCGTTATACGCCTCCCTGAAATCGTCACGCCGGTGTGACGCTGCGTATCCAATAGTGGTGACATGGACGTTGTCTCCGTGGCCATGGCCCTCGCGGCCTTCGCGCTCCTGCTGTTGCTCGTTGCGGGAATCGATCGCATATGAGCCCCGATCTCGTCGTCGGGGCGTTGATCTCCCACATGAGCGGAGCTGACGTTTTCGGCCTCGTGGTGACGCTCTTGATCATCGCGTATCTCTTTTATGCACTAATCCGGGGAGAGAAGTTGTGACCGTCTCCGGCTGGCTGACCATCGTACTGTTCGCAGTTATTCTGACTGCCTTGGCGCTCCCGCTCGGAGGCTACATGGGGAAGGTGTACACCGGAAAGCGGGTCTTCCTCTCGCCGATCCTGGTTGGTCCCGAGCGGCTTCTCTACCGCATTCTGCACGTCGATCCCAGGAGCGAACAGGATTGGAAGGCGTACGCCAAGAGTCTTTTGATCTTCTCGCTGGCCGGCTGGCTGTTGCTGTATCTGATCCTGCGTACCCAAAACGCCTTCTACGTTCCCCATGCCCTGAACCCGCTCGGCTATCACTCGGCGCCTTGGAACGTCACGTTCAACACCGTCTCCTCGTTCGTGACGAACACCAACTGGCAGTACTACGGCGGCGAGACCACCATGACTTATTTGAGCCAAATGATGGGCCTTACGGTTCAGAACTGGCTGTCGGCAAGTGTCGGCATCGTAGTCGCCATCGCTTTGATACGAGGGATCGTCGGACGAAGCGAAAAGGGGATCGGTAATTTCTGGGCGGACCTTGTGCGCACGATTCTCTATGTGCTCGCGCCGATCTCCGTGATTGGAGCGATCGTGCTGGTCTCCCAGGGCGTCATCCAGAACTTCAGCACCTATTTGACGGCCCACACGATCACCGGCCTCACCCAATCGATCGCAATGGGCCCGGTCGCTTCCCAAGAGGTCATCAAGGAGCTTGGCACCAATGGTGGCGGCTTCTTCAATGTCAACTCGGCCCATCCTTTCGAGAACCCGACCGCGTTCACCAATTTCTTCGAGATGCTCCTGGTCCTGATCATCCCCGCCGCGCTCGTGTTCACCTATGGGCGCATGACCGGCAATCGCCGCCAGGGCTACGCCATCTTCGGCGCGATGATGTTCATGTTCTTGGGTGCCGTCGTAGTCGCCTACATCGCCGAGGCGCACGGTTCGCCGGCTCAACACGCTGTCGGTCTTCACACCGGCGCCATCTCCGGCTCGGGCGGCGGCAACATGGAAGGCAAGGAGCAGCGCTTCGGCATCGCCGGTTCGGCCCTGTTCGACGTCGTCACCACCGTCACATCGTGCGGCGCGGTGAACAGTGCGATCGAGTCCTTCACCGGGATCGGCGGCGCCGTGCCGTTTGCCAACCTTTCGGCCTCCGAGGTGATCTTCGGCGGCGTTGGCACCGGGCTCTACTCGATCCTCTTGTATGTGCTCTTGGCCGTGTTCATCGGCGGTTTGATGGTGGGCCGCACGCCGGAGTGGCTCGGCAAGAAGATCGAGGCGCGCGAGATCAAGCTCGCCGGCCTTGGCATCCTGATCACGCCCCTGGCCGCCCTGTTCTGCACCGCGATGGCGACCGCAAGCAGCGCCGGGCGCAAATCGATCTCCGAAGGCGCCCTCTCGAAGCTGGGCGGCAACACTCCACAAGGCTTCTCGGAGAGCTTCTACGCATACCTATCCCAAGCCAACAACAACGGCTCCGCCTTCGCGGGCTACACAGGCTTCATTCAGCCGGGCGCGGGCAACCTCGGCTCGCACGGCATCAGCTTCGCCACCATCCTCGGCGGCTTCGACATGCTGTTCGCGCGCTACGCGCCGATCCTATTCGCCCTAGCGGTCGCGGGTGCTCTCGCCGGCAAGCGAGTAAGCCCCGCCGGCTTGGGCACGATGCGCACCGACAACACCACTTTCGTTGTGCTCCTTATCGGCGTGATCGTCCTGGTCGGCGCGCTCACCTTCTTCCCCGCCCTGCTGCTCGGACCGATCGTGCAGGGCCTGACGGGACACCTCTACTGACATGCGCCGCGACATCGTCACCTCCGCAATCGCGATCATCGTCTTCACGGTCCTGCTCGGCCTGGTCTACCCATTGTTCATCACGGGTGTCGGCCAGGTTGCCTTTCCCGGCGACTCGGGCGGCCAGAAGGTCTACGTGGACGGCAAGCTGGTGGGCTCGAAGATCATCGGTCAAAGCTTCGCCTCGCCCGTGATCGGCAAGAACGGCAAGCCCGAGGAAAAGGAAGAAGAACTGGTCACCGAACCAGACCTCAAGTACTTCCAGTCGCGTCCCTCCGCCACCGAAGGCGGCGCCTACAACGCCGCCGCCTCCACCTTCTCCAACCGCGGCCCCAACTCCAAGGCGACCGCCGAAGCGGACGCCGAAAACATCAATGCCTACCTCGAAATGAACAAGCCGTATGACCCGGGCCTGAGAGTGTCCAAGATCCCCGTCGACGCGGTCAACACCTCCGCGTCGAACCTGGACCCCGAAATCTCACAGGCCAACGCGTGGATTCAGGCGCACCGCGTCGCCGCGAAGCGCGGCTTGTCGCTGAGCGTTGTCGATGGCTTGATCGCCAAATACACAGATTCGCGCGGACTCGGATTTTCAGGTGAACCAGGAGTGAATGTCTTGGAGCTGAATCTCGCGCTCGATCGCCTGACCGGAGGTAAGTGATGTCCGCCGTCAACGCAACCCACGAGCGCCAGGCGATCTCCCTGTTTCAACGCGACATCGCCAAGCGCGCTCTGATCGACAGCTTGGTCAAGCTCGACCCACGCGTGCAGATCCGCAACCCGGTCATGTTCGTGGTGGAGATCGGGGCTCTGATCACGACCGTCAGCTGTCTGATCCAAGCACTTGGTGGACAGCCGCTCGGCGGCGGCCATACCCTGACGGGCACAAGCGAGCCGGCCTGGTACACGTTCACGATCGCCTTCTGGTTGTGGCTGACCGTCATCTTCGCCAACATGGCCGAGGCTTTCGCCGAGGGACGCGGGCGCGCCCAGGCCGACACTTTGCGCAACATGCGCAAGGAGACCGTCGCCACGATGCGCGACGGCTCGATGAGGGCCGCCTCGGCCTTGACCCGCGGCGACGTCGTGGTTGTCCTCGCCGGCGAGCTGATCCCGGGCGACGGCTCGGTGATCGAGGGCATCGCCACCGTGGACGAGTCCGCGATCACCGGCGAGTCTGCGCCCGTGATCCGCGAGTCCGGCGGCGATCGCTCCGCTGTCACCGGCGGCACACGCGTGACTTCCGATGAGATCGTCGTCGAAATCACCCAGGAGCCTGGCAAGTCGTTCCTGGACCGCATGATCGCCCTGGTGGAGGGCGCCGAGCGGCGCAAGACGCCAAACGAGATCGCGCTCAACATCCTCCTGGCCGCGCTCACCTTGATCTTCATGATCGTGGTCGCGACGCTGCGTCCGTTCGGCCTGTTCGCCGGGACATCGATCTCCGAGACCACCTTGATCGCCCTGTTGGTCGCGTTGATCCCCACCACAATCGGGGCCTTGCTCTCGGCGATCGGGATCGCCGGCATGGACCGCCTGGTGCGTCGCAACGTGCTCGCCCTGTCCGGTCGCGCCGTGGAGGCCTCGGGCGACGTGGATGTCCTGTTGCTCGACAAGACCGGCACGATCACACTTGGCAACCGCCAGGCCTCGGAGTTCATTCCGATGCCGGGCGTGGCCGAGTCCGAGCTGGCCGAGGTCGCCCAGCTGTCCTCGCTGGCCGATGAGACCCCGGAGGGTCGCTCGATCGTCGTTCTGGCCAAGACCTATGGCATCCGCGAGCACGACATGAACACGCTCGGGGCCGAGTTCGTGCCGTTCACCGCACAGACCCGCATGTCCGGGGTAGATGTCGACGGTCGGCGCCTGCGCAAGGGCGCGGGCGACGCGATCATCCAGTTCGTGCAGGACGAGGGCGGGCAGGCGCCGCCGGAGCTGCGCGAGCAGCTGGACCGCATCGGCCGTGAGGGTGGCACCCCCCTGGCGGTCGCCCGCGACAACCAGGTGCTTGGCGTCGTCTACCTCAAGGACACGATCAAGGAAGGCATGAAGGAGCGCTTCGACCAGTTGCGGGCGATGGGCATAAAGACCGTCATGGTGACCGGCGACAACCGTCTCACGGCGGCCAAGATCGCCGAGGAGTCAGGCGTCGACGACTTCCTCGCCGAAGCCACGCCCGAGGCCAAGCTCGAGTTGATCCGCGAGCAACAGCAGGACGGGCGGCTGGTGGCGATGACCGGAGACGGCACCAACGACGCCCCCGCGCTCGCCCAAGCCGACGTCGGCGTGGCCATGAACACGGGCACTCAGGCGGCCCGTGAGGCCGGCAACATGGTCGACCTCGACTCCAACCCCACGAAGCTGATCGAGATCGTCGAGGTCGGCAAGCAGCTTCTGATCACGCGCGGGGCCTTGACCACGTTCTCGATCGCCAACGACGTGGCCAAGTACTTCGCGATCCTGCCCGCCATCTTCATCACCACATACGCCATTGGATCGGGTCCCCACCCACCCAAGGGCCCCCTTCACGTGCTCAACATCATGAACCTGGGCACGCCCCAGTCGGCGATCGTCTCGGCGATCATCTTCAACGCGCTGGTGATCCCGCTCCTGATCCCCCTGTCGCTGCGCGGGGTGCGCTACCGGCCGATCGGCGCGTCCGGCCTGTTGCGACGCAATCTCTTGATCTACGGCCTGGGTGGGATCGTCGCGCCGTTCATCGGCATCAAGCTGATCGACCTGATCGTGCACAACCTGCTCGGCGGCTGAGCCCTCACGCGTTGCGCCCCCGGGCCTGAATGCCCCCGGGGCGTATGTGGGAGAGAATGCGACTCCCATGTCAGCCGACGGACCCACCGCCCCAGAACGGGGCCACCTGAAGGTCTTCATCGGCATGGCGGCGGGCGTCGGCAAGACCTACCGCATGTTGCAAGAGGGGCGCTCCGAAGCGGAGAGCGGGCGCGACGTGGCGATCGGCTATCTGGAGCCGCACGGGCGCGAGGAGACCACGGCGCAGGCCGAGGGCTTGGAGGAGATCCCACCGCGCATGGTCGACTACCGGGGCACGCCTCTGGCCGAGATGGACCTGCCGGCCGTTCTGGCGCGCCGGCCCGAGCTGTGCCTGATCGACGAGCTGGCCCACACCAACGCGCCCGGCACAGAGCACGAGAAGCGCTATGAAGACGTCCAAGACGTGCTCGCCGCCGGCATCGACGTGTACTCGACGGTAAATGTCCAGCACCTGGAGAGCCTCAACGACCAGATCGTCCAACTCACCGGCACCAGGGTGCGCGAGACGATCCCCGACGAAGTGCTCGCCTCCGCCGACGAGGTCGTCCTGATCGACCTCACGCCCGAGGCTTTGATCGAGCGCCTGCGCGCCGGCAAGGTCTACAGGCAGGAGCGCGTTCCGGCCGCGCTCAACAACTTCTTCAAGGTCGAGAACCTGGCGGCTCTGCGCGAGACAGCCCTACGCCACGTGGCCGAGGGCGTCGAGATCAAGCGTCTGGCGCCGGGCGCCCGCACCGCGCAGCCGGTGCGCCGCGAGGAAGGCTTCGAGGAGCCCTTGGTCTCAGGCGCGGGGACCCAGGCGATCGCCGAGCGCCTACTGGCCCTGGTTGCGCTGGCCCCCCATTCACAGCGGATCGTCAGGCGCGCCGCGCGCTCTGCAGAACGCCTCGGGGCGCGCCTCGATGTGCTCGTCGTGCGCCCACAGGAGCGGACGCCGAGCGCCGAGGACCGCGACCAGCTCGAGGCCTTGCGGCGCTTGACCGCCATGCTCGGTGCACGCCTGATCGTGGAAGAAGGCGAGGACGTGGCGGCCGTGGCGATCGAGGCCGCACGACGGCTTGCCAGCACATATGTCCTGATGGGGGCGCCCTCACCGCGCCGGGGCCTCAAGCGCTTCTCCGAGCCGCTTGTCATACGCCTCCTGGACGGCTTGCCCGGCGTGGACGTGCGGATTGTGGCCGACCCCACCCAGCGCGAGGAGGGACATAAGGTCTCCGATGGGGGCGATTAGCGCCGCAAGCGATCGCGTGGCGCTCCGGCGACAGCGCAGGCGGTCGAGAAGGTCCCCGGATAAGAATCGCGAAAGATTGCTTGCGCGGCGCAACGTCGCGCCACATAGGCTGTTGCAATGAACATGCTTCCACGAATCCGCCCCTTCACACTCATGCTCGCCGCGCTTCTCAGCGCCGCCTTGCTTGCCGGCGCCGCCAGCGCGCTTGCGGGCTCCTCACAGCCCGGCGCGGTCGCCTCCTCGGCTTCCCAAAGCGCGTCGGCCACGCCCAGCGCTCACGCCTCCTCATCTTTTCTTACCGGGATCGGCGATCAGCAGACCGAGATGTTCACCAACCCCCTGTGGTTGCAGCTGCACACCAAGATCGCGCGCTACATCGCCCCCTATGACGCAGCCGTGCGGCCCTACTCGCTGCAATTGGCGCGCGAATGGATCGGCGAGGCCGAAGCCGACCACCAGCAGGTTCTGGTCGCCTTCTACCACTCCGAGTACACGCCCACCAAAATGCCCAGTGTCACGGTCTATCAGCGCGACATCAAGAAGTTCCTGGCCCTGTTCCCCAAAGTGAAGCAGTACCAGGCCTGGAACGAGGCCAACCGGGGCACCGTCGTCGAAATCGTCAAACACAAACGCCACATTGCGCTCGTCTCGCCCACCGCGAGCCAGTCTGCCCAGTACTACAAGGCGCTGCGGGCCATCTGCCATGGCTGCACGCTCACCGGTCTGGACATCCTCGACGGCCCCTCCGTCAGCCCCAGCCTGCGCTACATCGCCGAATACAAGCACGAGGTGGCGCGCCTGAAACTGCCGATGCCCAAGCTGTGGGGCCTGCACAACTACTCGGACACCAACCGCTTCCAGACGACCCGCACCCGCGCCATCCTGGCCGCCGTGCCCGGTCAGGTCTGGCTCACCGAGACGGGCGGCATCGTCCAGTTCGCCAGCTTCACCAACAAGAAAGGCTCAGGCTTGACGCGTGCCGCCAAGGCACTGGCCTTCATGTTCAAAATCGCCGCCTCCAACTCGCGCATCAAGCGCCTCTACATCTTCCAGTGGTCCGGCGCCACCGGCTCAGCTCGCTTCGACGCGGGGCTGATGGATCCCAAATACAACCCGCGGCCCGGCTACGTCGTCGTGTGCAAGCAGCTGCACGCCGCCAACTGCAAAGTCAAAGTCTCCAAAAGCTGAGAGGCCGTGGCTTCGCGCGCGTTCGTGCGCCGAAGCATGAGGCCGTGCCAGGAGCCGGCGGTGCTCAGCCGGCGACGGACG
>JBAURN010000049.1:0-26827 GCA_049581225.1 Solirubrobacteraceae bacterium | reverse complement strand
GCGGCGTCGTTAGGCTCAACCTGGGCGAATTCGTGCTACCCCGAGCGGGCACGTACAGCGTGGATTTCTCGGTATCAGCAACCGAGCCGGGCCAGCTGGCGATCGCAATAGATTCCGGGGGTGGAATGGTCGAATTGCCCTATACGGTATATGGGCGGGCGACCGGTACAAGCCAGATTGCCGGCGATGCACTCATCACCACCACCGCCGCGAGCTCGAAGGTCGAGCTTCGCAATCCAGCGGGAAACACTCCGGCGCTCACGATCACACCACTCGCTGGGGGCACACATCCTGCGGTTGCTTCCATTGTGATCCAACAGCTGGGCTAACTCGAGTCATCGCCGGGATCGGTAGCGGGGGATTACTTCTTCGTTGCGAATTTCCTGCGAGCCGTACTGCAGGGATACGTTCTTGCACTCGGGGACAGAGTTGAAGTTCGGACTCGTTGAGCTGAGGAACGGATAAGTGATCAACGAGGGATTCGTCTGCCCGCTGTCGAGGTGCCCGAACAGGTGCCCTACCTCATGTGTCATTGCGTCGCAGAACCACTGGAAGGATTCATCGTCCTGATGCCAGCTTGGCCAGAGGGAGGCGTTGATCGTGATCGTGCACTTCTGCACTTCGGTCCACATCTCGACAACAGAATTCGCTGGTTCAGGGCTCGTGACGGGTTCGTAGTTGGAGTTGGGAAGTTGATGGGCACTCGTCACGATCGTAGGAGTCCCGCAGGCTGAGACGCCGTGCCAATATTGCTCGGCGAGCCTCAGTGAGAGCGCCACTGGGTTCGTCCTCGAGTTATGAGACGGGCCGCTGTGAGCTCCGGCCGACGAAGGCAGCAGCAGCGTTGTTGCGAGGATGACTGCAAGCAGGAGACGAGCCATGCCTTACATGCTGAGGCCGGCAGGCGCCCGGCACTTCCTCCGGGGAGGGTGGTCTTGGGGGGAGTGGCGGGGGAGTTGAGGGTGAGGCGGGGCTCACCCTTACGCCGATTGCTGCCGATGAAGACATACGCTGGCCCGCGTCTGGGCTGCCTATGCCGTCACATACCCCTATCACGGTAGTCCTCGCCCACTTCGACGATCTCTTCGCCGGGGGGCTGCACAAGCTGATCGAGAGCGATCCAAGTCTCCTTGTCGTCGCTACCGACGTGGAACACAAGAGAATCGGAGTCGTGCTGCGGGCTCACTGTCCAGACGTGGCGATCCTCGACTTCGGCGCCCTCGCGAAGTTGGCCGAGGTGCGCGAGCTCAGCAGTTCCTACCCCACAACACGGTTGGTGTTGCTCGGGCACGATCCCACGCCGGTCGAGTGCACGCAAGCGCTCGCCTTCGGAGCGAGCGCCTGCCTCGGCGGGGACACGCAGTCACGCGATGTGATCAACGCGATCCACCTCGCGTCACGGGGACTCCAGGTGATTCCCCGCGCACCGGCAGGATCGGGCGCTCCGGTCGCGTCCCATGGGGGCCTGCTGACCAAGCGTGAGGCCGAAGTGCTTCCTCTGTTGCAGCAAGGTCACTCCAACGCACAAATCGCTCTTGCCTTGGGAGTGGGTGTCGAGACGATCCGCACCCACGCACGCAACATCTACCGCAAGCTCGGAGTTCGCACCCGTCGCGAACTCGTCGCCGCGCCGCCCGCACCTAAAGCGGATCAGCAACCTAACCCGCAGACGCGCTCGCTACGGGCCCGGGCCCTCATGCCTCATCGACCTGCCCGGCGCGGACACGGAGTAAGACCCATCTGAATTGGCGCCTTTAATCAGAGTCACTGCACCCGTTGTTAACGCATCGGGCCTAGAGATCGTGCGCAAAATCGTACTCTTCATGTGTGACCTGCTCGCGAGCGGCTCAAGCTATGGCGGTGACCTGTCGATGACACACTAGGTCGAAAGCGACCGGGGAGCCATTCCCCTTCTATCGCGGCGAGTCAAAGCCGCAGTCAGGAGACGCCCTATGAACAGCGGCGTCCCATCGCAGCACCAGACGCCCGCGCATCGTGGCGTCCCATCGCAGCACCAGACGCCCGCGCATCGCGGCGTCTCCCTGCAGCACGAGCCGCCGACCGCAGTAAAGCGTCGCTCCCCCTGGAAAACGGGAGGGAGGACGTTTCGAGCGGCATTGATTCTGCTCGGCTCGCTGTCCGCCCTGATCTTCTCAAGTAGCTCCCTCGGCGCCACGACCGTGGGGCTGGGGAAGGCCGCGAGCTTCTCGGTGCTGGGCGGCTCGACGATCACGAACACGGGCCAGACGACGATGTTCGGCGATCTCGGTCTCGCTCCCGGCTCCTCGGTGACCGGCGCCCCGGTGGTACTCGGCGCAGAACATGTCGATGACGCAGTGGCAAACGAAGCGAAGATCGCTCTCACGACTGCCGCGACCACAGCAGCTAACGAAGCTAGCAACGGCTCGGCTGGAGAAGATCTCGCCGGGCACGCTTTCCTGCCGGGCGTCTATACCGCGAGCAGCTCGCTGCTGCTCTCTTCCGGGAGTGTGACGTTGAACGCCCAGGGTGACCCGAATGCGGTGTTCATCTTCCAGATCGGCACCACCATGACGACGGGCTCCAACACCAGCGTCTCGCTCATAAACGGGGCGCAGGCTTGTAACGTCTTCTGGGAGGTCGGCTCCTCCGCGACGCTCGGGACCGGCACGCACTTCGTCGGCACGATCATGGCCGCGGACAGCATCACGGCGAACACCGGCGCCACAATCCATGGTCGGCTGCTTGCGCAGACCGCCGCGGTGACCCTCGAAAACAACACCATCACCACGTCCACATGTGCTTCCAGCAGCAGCGGAAGCGGTGGCGGCACGGAAACCACCACCCCGCAAGAAACGGCCGCGCTCGAAAAAGCGGCCACCGGTGGAGAAACGACCACGACCACTGGCCCAGGCACAACCACCAGCAGCGGTGCAGCGGTGACGACAGCGGGCGTGGGAGCCGTTGTCTCGAGTCCCGGCGTCAGTACTCCTACCCCGAGAGCGCCGATTGCGTCGAAGACGACCGCCAGACGCCATAAGCGCCACCACGCGCGTAAGGCATCCAAACCGCACTCGCCCGCACGGCCCGCGCTACCGCACCGGAGGGGCACATTCACCGGCTGAGTGTCGTCGGGCTGGCTGTATGCCTGCTCGGCTTCACGACAGGCTCAGCGCTCGGCGCAGACACTCCAACACAGGCGCAGGCCACTCAGCAGCTCGCAGAGCTGCTGAGTGGCCATGCCGTACACAGCGCACCGGCGGCCGGCTCGTCCCGGGTAGCGTTCGTCGGTGATCGTAGGCCGATCACGGGCGAGCGGACGACGCTGCCAGTGATTGGATACTCGACGGCGCCAGACGCGACGGCATGGCTCAAGGTGATGCTTCCCGGTCGTCCCGACGGATCGACGGGATGGATCGCCAAGGAGGGCACTCGCGAGCTCGTGACGGGCTGGCGCATCTTGGTGGATCTCGACGCACGTCGCGTAACGGTCTACCACGACGGACGCAAGGAGAGAGCCTTCGGAGCGGTGGTGGGCAAGCCGTCCACGCCGACCCCGACCGGTCAGTTCTTCGTTGAGGAGACCGTGCAGATGCAACCCGGTGAGGCCGATGGTCCGTTCGCGCTTGCGCTCAGCGCACGCTCCAACGTGTTGCAGGAATTCGAAGGCGGCCCCGGCCAGATCGGGATACACGGTCGACAGGGCCTCGGTGGAACGCTCGGCAGAGCCGAATCACATGGCTGCATCCGACTCGCCACCGCCAGCATCGAATGGCTGGCCGCCCGCATCAGGCCAGGCACCCCCGTGAAGATCTACTAACCATTATCAAAATTAACAATATGAGTCTAGTTTATAGAATAACCAGATCTTTAGTAGGGCGAGGCGTCGATACGTTGGGTATGCCTCAGTCGCCAGCAACGATGCCGGAGCCGGCCAACCCCGGAGACGCACCAGGTCGTTCAACGAAGAGCCGCAGATGGTGGATGGTCTTTGCCTGCTCGATCCTGGTCGTCGGCATGGTGGCGTCGCTCGGCAGCGCACTGCTGTGGCGATCGAGTGTGAAGGCGAATGACAGGCAGCAGTTCCAGACCAGCTCGACCGATGTGAACGAGACTGTGGAGACGCTGCTGCGTCGCGATGCTGACTTTGTAACGACCTTGCGCGCCGTGCTGACGATGCAGCCACACCTGAGCGCTACGCGCTTCGATCAGTGGTTCTCCCAGCTGCAGGGCAGACAGCGGGAGATGAGTGGACTCGGAACGACCGTCGTTGAAGTGGTGCCGGCCGCTGAGCTGGCCGCTTTCCAGGCACGACGCGCAGCCAATCCTGCGTTCCGAGCGTTCGTCGGTGATTCGGTCGTGCCTTTCGCCTCTGACGGGCGTGCACGCTACTGTCTGCTTTCCGCTGGAGGTACCGTGACGCCTTACACACGGGAGGTGGGGCGGTTGGTGCAGGGCGATTGGTGTAATCCCGCTTCGCCGATCGGTGGATTTCAGGATGGTGGCATTCTGCAGGCGCATCTCCTGCAGAGGGTTACTGACAGCGGCCAGTTCTTGGTTTATCCCGTGACGGTGCAGGGAGTGAGCACGCTGTTCATCGAAGCCGCGTTTTACCGGCGCGGCGCGAGCCTTCGGGGTGTCGTGCAGCGCCGCGCGGCAGTCGCCGGCTGGGTTGGGAGCTCGTTTGGAATGACCGCTCTGATCCACCAATCGATTAGCGACCATCACGACCTCAGTGTCGCTCTCTATCACAGCAATCCCGGCCAGAGCGAACAGTTGATCGGTCGCGTCGGCACGACTTCTCCTGCGGGCGCTTTCACCCATGAAACCACGATGCAGATCGACGGCACGTGGCGAGCGGTCGTCCGAGGCAGGGAGGGCGTGAACTGGCTCTCGGCCAATCTGCAGGGTCTGCTGGTTCTCATCGGAGGAGCGATCGTCAGCGTCCTCCTGTTCACGCTCGTGCTGGTGCTGACACGCTCACGCGAGCACGCCCTTGGGATGGTGAAGGAGAAGACCGGAGAGCTGCGCCACCAGTCGCTGCACGACGCCCTGACGGGTCTGCCGAACCGTGTGCTCGCGCTTGACCGCGCGGAGCAGATGTTGGCCCGCGCGCGGCGCCAGAAGATCCCGGTCGCGGCCCTGTATCTCGACATCGACGGCTTCAAGCACGTCAACGACACGTTCGGACACGCCGCCGGCGATGACTTGCTGCGGATCGTCGCCACACGCCTGGAGGGAGTGGTGCGTGAGGGCGACACCGCGGCGCGCCTCAGCGGCGACGAGTTCGTCGTCCTGGTCGAGGGCTCCGCGCTCGACGCCGGACCCGAGCTCGTAGCCGAGCGCCTGCTGGAAGTACTGCGCCAGCCCTACGAGCTAGAGGGCCAGACCGGCAGGCCGTTGTCGCTCACGGCAAGCATAGGAATCGCGCTGGGTGAGCACGCGAACGCCGCCGAGCTTTTGAGCGACGCGGACATCGCTCTGTATGAGGCGAAGGCCACGGGCAAAAATCGCTACATGCTCTTTCAGTCCAGCATGCAGACCGCCGCCCGCGATCGGCTCACGCTCGAGATGGACCTCGCCGAGGCGCTGGAGCAGCAACAGTTGTTCCTCCAATACCAGCCAACCTTTGACCTCCACTCAGAGCGAGTGATCGGGGTCGAGGCGCTGATCCGCTGGAACCACCCTACGCGCGGTGTGATCCCGCCGATCGACTTCATCCCAATCGCCGAGGAAAGCGGGCTGATCGTGCCGATCGGACGCTGGGTGCTGCAGGAGGCCTGTCGGCAGGCGGCGCACTGGTACGACGAGGGCCACAGGATCGGCATGGCGGTGAACGTATCCGGACGCCAGCTCGACGACGACGAGCTGATCGAGGACGTGCGTCGCGCCCTCGAACAGAGCGGACTCGACCCGACTACCCTGACCGTAGAGATCACCGAGACCACGCTGATGCGCGACGCTGAGGCGACCGCCAAGCGCCTACACATGCTCAAGCAACTCGGCGTCCGCATCGCGATCGACGACTTCGGCACCGGCTACAGCTCGCTCGCCTACCTACGCCAGTTCCCCGTCGACGCGCTGAAGATCGACCGCTCCTTCATCAGCGGCATCGCCGGATCGAAGGGTTCGGCAGCGCTGATCCACACGCTCGTGCAACTCGGCAAGACACTCGACATCGAGACGCTCGCCGAGGGCATCGAGGAGCGCTCCCAACTGGAGACACTGCAACGCGAACACTGTGACCACGGACAGGGCTTCCTATTCTCCCGCCCCCTCGACGTCGACGCAATCGAGGCGTTCCTCCACGCCAAGGAGTCCACCACCCCTTCCCTGGCGCCTGGTTAGCGACCTGGTGAGCAGCTGAACGGCCTGTAGTTTGGGAGATGATGTGCTGGTGCTTACCGATCGGCTGAGCGTAGTGCTGAAGGAGATAGTGGAGGCCGACGTAGACGGCACGGCCTCGATCGTCGATCGTGTATGCATGGCCGCCGTGAGCCTGCTCTCGCTGAAGGGCGCAGGGCTTTCGCTGATGGTGGACGGAGAGTTGCGGGGGACCGCTGGGGTGTCTGAGCCGGGCATCGCGATGGTGCAGGAATTGCAGCTCACGCTGGGTGAGGGGCCATGCGTGGATGCGTGGACGAGCAGGGCCCCGGTGCTGGAGGCGAACCTTGCCGATCCTGCGATCGTGCGCTGGCCGGCATTCGCCCAGGCCGGCGTCGATGCAGGCGTGCTGGCGGTGTTCGCCTTTCCTTTGCATCTCGGCGCCATCCGAATCGGGGTATTGGTGCTCTATCGCGGCCACCCGGGCATCTTGAACGCGGATGAGATGGCATACGGCTTGGTGCTGGCCGATATGGCCACCCAGGTGCTCCTTGCCCTACAGGCCGGTGCCCCGGCCAACGTGCTACATGAGGTCTTGACGAGCGAGCCTTCGCACTGGGCCGAGGTTCATCAAGCGACTGGGATGGTCTCTGTTCAGCTTGATGTCTCCTTGGATGAGGCCTTCGTCCGCTTGCGTGCTCATGCCTTTGCTGAGGGACTCCCGCTGCGAACCCTCGCCCGCGAGATCGTCACACGACGCCACCGCTTCCAGGGGCCAGAGTGACGCGCGATCACAACCCGAGCTGCTCTCTGGTGGCAATATTCGCGTTCGCGGCTGTCAAGATCGAGATCGGACCATGACACGCGAGCAGCGTATTGTAAAGACGTTCGTTGAGTTGGCCGACACGATGGTCGACGACTTTGACGTGATCGAGTTCCTGCACCGTTTGGCGGAACGGTGCGTCGAGTTGCTCGACTGCGCCGAGGCGGGACTGCTACTTGCAGACGCCGCCGGCGTGCTGCGGGTGATGGCCTCTTCGAGTGAGCGCTCTGACGCGTTGGACCTGTTGCAGTCCCAGAACGAGGAGGGACCGTGCTTCGAGTGCTATCAGCGTGGAACGCCCGTATCCAGCGAGGATCTCACGGCCGATGCCGAGCGTTGGCCAGAGTTCGCGCCGATGGCCCTGCAAAAGGGATTTCGTTCAGTGCAAGCGATCCCGATGAGGGCGCGTGGTGAGACCATCGGGGCGCTGAACCTGTTTCGCGCAAACACAGGGCGCTTGGTCGAACAGGACTTACCGCTAGGGCAGGGGATGGCCGATATCGCCGCGATCGCGCTGCTACAGGAGCGCACCGTGAGAGAGGCACATGGTGTGGTGGAGCAGCTTCAGGGCGCGCTCAGCAGTCGAGTGATGATCGAGCAGGCCAAGGGCGTGCTGGCCGAGCGCGCCCACATCAACGTAGATGCCGCGTTTGCCCGCCTGCGCGCTCATGCTCGCGAACACAACCTTCGCCTCAGCAACGTTGCTCGCGACCTCGTCGACGGGCACCTCGACGCTGCCTCGCTCAGTCGCCCTACGCGCGGCGCCCCAACATTCAAACGCTGACACTCCGTCTCTCAGGCAAAGGCGTTGCCGATGGCACCGCGTGAGCTATCGGCGTTTGGACTGCCTGCGGAACCTAAGCCAACATTCGTAACCGCGGCGGCCATTCTCGCTGACGAGATGTCTATTCTGTTCGATTGACAGAACTTGTCGATGTGCTAGGATGTTTGCTGTCAGTGGCCCAATCCACTGTCGCGTCGCTCCAGACCCTGGTGGCGTTTGTTAGCTCGAGACCAAACTTCTGGAGCGCAAATGTTCGTAGAGCACGAAGCCCAGCCTGCCGTGCCAACAGCGGTTGTGACCGGATCGAACGCTCGTTACGACCTCCGAGCATCACCTCTGCCATTCACTGCCTTTGCGCATCTTGAAGGCGAGAGAGCCATCGTCATGCTCAATGGTGAACTGGATATAGCAAGCATCGCAATCTTGATCGACTCAATCTTGATCGACTGTTTTGTGGGGACTGCGTTCGCCATCGAGGAGGTAGTGCTCGACTTCGCAGAACTCGACTTCATCGATGGTTCCGGACTGCTAGCCATCGCAGCCGCGGCCCAACAAGTGGCTGCTCACGGAGGCTCAGTGAGCATCCGCTCACCGCGCCCGCAAATCCAGCGACTGCTCGAGCTCGTTGACTTCAAGCGGATCGTGGCCATCGAACCATGAGTATCTGCCCAAAGCCGCGGAAGACCTCGACGTTTGCGACGGCGAAGGACGAGACCCTCTTTGCGGCGGTTGTCGCACTCAATTTCGAGGCCGTCGTGGAGACCTACGACCGGCACGCCGGCGCTCTCGGCAGTCTCGCGCTGCTCACCATTGAGGATGTAGAGTTCGCCAAGGATGCTGTTGTCATGGCTTTCGTCACTCTCTGGCGTACGCCCACCAGCATCGACTTGAAGGAACAGAGCCTTCGAGCCGCCCTAGCCAGCAACGTCTACACTCTCTGCGCGCACGAGCGCGAGATGCGCGGTGGACCTGGGCAGCAAGCGAAAACCTGCTGGAACTCGCAGCCAACAACTCAAGCGAACTTCCTTCTCCCGTCCCGCACTCAGCGGGACCTGCTGGGCCTGGTTCTGCTCGGCGAGCATAGTCACCGACGGGCGGCGTGCCGGGTTGGGATCAGCGAGGAGATCGCGGCTAAGATGATCACTGCTGCAATAGAGCAACATAGGCTCCAGCGCCTGTTTGACCTCGTGGACTTCGAGCGGATCGTGGCCGTTTAGCCATGGGCTGGGCGATCACGGGGCAGTTAGATCCCGACACTCCGAAGTCGAGATCGATCAAGGAGTGACAGGAGTGGACACACAATCTGCGCAGGCCACAGGACAGCTCGGTGGTGGTCAGCTCTTGGCGGCGATCTCGACGAGCATCGTCGGTACCCTGCGCGAGCATTATGGGCGGGGGCCAATGAAGGCTAAGACGTATGTGCTTGACGACATCATTGTCGTTGTCATGCGCGGAAGTGGTTTTACGGCGCTTGAGCAGACGATCATGGATAGCGGTGAGCCCGATCGCGTCATCGCTATGCGCGAGGACTTCCAACGCATCATGGCCAAGCGTTACACAGAGAGGATCCAAGAGCTCACTGGACGCAAAGTTGTGGCGTTTCTCAGTCAGGCCCATGTGGAGCCCGACATCACGATGGAGATTTTCTTTGTCGATGGGCCACTCGAGGGCTTCGGAGCAGTCGAGACAACGGACACCCACTAGCGGTTCCCGGCACACACCGCGCCGAGTGGTCCGGCGGCTATTCTGCTCAGTGTGTCCGCGCCTCGGACACCGGGCGGGGCTTGCCGATGTGGTAGCCCTGTGCGTAGTCGACGCCGTGCTCCTTCAATAGCTTGACTGTCTTACTGTCGCCGACGAACTCGGCGATCGTGTACTTTCCGAGTCCCTTTGACATCTGCACGATCGAGTCAAGGATCAACTGATCGGTGCTGCTGGATGGCAGGTTGCGGATGAACTCGCCGTCGATCTTTACGTAGTCGAAGGGAATGTGCTTGAGATAGTAAAAGGAGCCGAATCCGGCACCGAAGTCATCAAGTGCAAAACCGCACCCAAGAGCCCTCAGCTTGGTTGCAAAGGCGCGCGCACGGTCCATATTTGCGATCGCAGCAGTCTCAGTTACCTCGAGTATGAGGTTTGCCGGATTGATCGCTCTGTCCTTGAGGCCTTGCTCGATCAGCGTGAGCAGCTCGGGATCTCCGACAGAACGGCCGGAGAGATTGACCTCGAGCCGCACTTCACAGCCTGTGTCACGCTGCTCAGCGATCAAGCGCATCGCCTGACTTAGGACCCAGCGATCGATATCCAAGATCAGTCCTGAGCGCTCTGCTGTGTAGAGGAACTGCGCTGGCAAGATCAGCTCACCTCCGTCGCCGGGTAGTCGCAGCAACAGCTCCCATTGGGAGACGCTGTCGTTGGCGAGCTTTACGATGGGCTGACAGTAGAGCTCGAACAGGCCATCCTGCACTGCGCGTCTGACGCGCTCGGCCCAGGTGATTCTCGATCTCATTCGCTCTTTGGTTGCTTTGCTTGCGACCGCGACGCGATCCTTGCCGGCTTCCTTAGCGGCGTACATCGCGACGTCGGCATCGATGATGTCATCAGGGGTCAGATCCTTACCGGGCTTTTGGAAACCGGTGATCCCGATACTGATCGTCACGCGTCGGCCCTCACCGAGCGACAGCGCACATCCATCTCTTACGGCCTCGAGCAGGCTACTGGATACCGTTTCGGCCTCGCTCACGGCCGTGTGTGGCAACAGCACGGCGAACTCGTCGCCTCCGAGGCGCGCAAAGATATCTGTCTCGCGAAGCCGCTTGCGCACGACCCGTGCGAGATCGCTGATTACCTCATCGCCAGTGCTGTGCCCGAGCGTGTCGTTTACGTACTTGAAGTCGTCGAGATCGAGAAACAGCACTGCGCCCCCGTCGCCGTAGCGGCGCGCATAGGCAATCTGCTGCGTAAGCTCACGTACGAAGCCGCGACGATTCAATAGTCCGGTGAGGGGATCGTGCTCTACGAGATAGCCCAGCTCGCCCTCGTAGCGCTTGCGCTCCTCGATGTCCTGCAACTGGCGGATGCAGTAGAGCGGATTGCCGGTCGCGTCACGCACCAGCGTGGCATTGAGCGTGACCCACACCGCATGGCGTTCGGCGTGGAGTAGACGTTGCTCGAGCTGAAAACCGTCGACCTCTCCCTCGTTAAGTCTCTTCATCGCCGCGATATCGGTCGGTAGATCGTCCGGGTGTAGAAGCGCGTGGATGCCCGTCAGTTGGAGCTTCTCAGAGGAATACCCCGTCAACTCACAAAGCGCCCGGTTGACCCGCAAGAAGCGGCCCTCAATCTCCGGGTCGATGCTGATCAGAGCAATGCCGATCGGAGCGTCCTCAAATGCGCTACGCAGGTACGCTTCGACATCTGGCGTCGAGTGCGCGTCAGCGCCATCGCGCGTCTGACGCAAGCCAGACGTGTGGGTTGCCAACCGGGTCAGCCCATTACGAGCAGCCGGCTCATCTGCCGATCCAACGCGACTCTGCGGCATGACCAAGACCTCCGTAAGCACAAATTTGCCGGCGAGGCGCGGTCCGCGAAAGGAGCAGTCACGAAAGTGTCTGTCTGCACGTCCAGCAACCAACAGCACATAACCAAACGACTGATAGCACGAATGGGAATACGCTAACGCTGAACAGTAGCACGCTCAGCAAGTCATAAGCGTGGATAGAACGGCCGTGGTACGGATGATCCTGGGATCGGCGCGATTGTCGACGTCCATCCAATTATCAGGGGAGCTCGGCAGCCACCGTATATTAGGATTATTTCGTGTATTCGTAATTGCATAGCCCATGGGGCAGCTAAGGTGAACGCACCCCCTCTACCTCGGCTCTCATTCAAGTTTGGTTGGCTGCCGGTCGATAACAGTAGGCGTGCTGCGCCGCGATTGTCGGAACCGAAGCCCGCGACTCCATTGGGCTTCCCATTGACAGTTGATGGTCACGGCGGCGAAACAGAGCGCACGCGCGTCTGTCCCCTATGGGTATCGCGCTGCTCTCACCGGCATAAGCTGAAAGTCTCTATCGCGGTCACGATCAGCGTTCCTTGGGGGCCGAGTCAGGCGGTTGCGGACGCTTGTCCTTACCCATAGGGAGCGCGAGATCCGCATTTTGCGGGGATCTGTGGAGAGCTACGTGCGGGCGGTCGTCGTGAGGTCCGGTGTGCCTGGAAGCTTGTCGGTGGTGCCGATGAGGATGGTGAGCAGGTCGCTGATCCGTTGCACGCGGCCGAGACGGTCGGGGAGCGGAAGGCCGGATTGGATCGTGTACTGGTTGCGTCGTCCGTTGCGCTCGCGCGTGATGTAGCCGCCGTCTGCGAGCTCGGTGACGATCCGGTGCGCGGCGCGTTCGGTGATCCCGACTCGCTCGCTGATCTCTCGCAAGAGCACGCCCGGGTCGTGGGCGATGCAGGCCAAAACCTGAGCATGGTTCGTCAAGAACTTCCAGCGATGCGTTGGGGCCTCAGGCATGTATCAAGACTAGCGTATCTGGATATCTAATTCATAGATATAGATTTCATGCTATGTTGGTCATGTCCGCGGTGCTCCTCTGGTCGCTGGCGCTTATGCGCACTCCACGAAACGAGGAACACCATGCCCAGCCCAGTCATGCCGCACCCGCCCACCGGGGCCACCGGCAACGGTGTAGCGTCCACCGATGTCGCCGATCTCATCCCCGACGGACGCCATGAGGACTCCCAGCCCAATCACGCGCCGCGCAGCCCGCTACTCGCGAAACTGACCAGTCTGACTTCGATCGCCACCGTCGCTGCGGCAGGCATGATCGTCGTCGGCGCACTCGCGCTCGTCGGCGGTCACTATGACAAGCAGGTGGTTCACGACCAACTCGCTCCGCAGAAGATCTTCTTCCCAAAGCCCGCGACAAACCCGGCCCTCGCCGCCTACGCCGGACAGCAGGTACTCACCGGCAAGCAGGCAAAGCTCTACGCACAGAAGCAGATCGGTGTAGACCTGACCAAAGTTGCGGGCGGCAAGACCTACTCACAGATCAGCGCCGAGTGGATCGCCGGTGGCATGAAGAACACAACACTCGCGGGTGAGCGCACCACCCTGTTCATGGGAGAGACGCTGAACGGCCTACTCCTTAACGCTTGGGGATGGTCGGTCATTGGCGGAATCGCCACCCTCGCGGGATTCATCCTGATCCTTCTCGGAGCGGCCCTTTCTTTGCTCCCCCTCGCGAACTGGCAGGTCAACCTCAGACACCGCCATCCCCCGGTGGCCACCGCCTGACACCAAAGCGTGATTGCCGCCCACCCGTCGTGGGCGGCAATCAAACGCGAGGGTCCTGGATGGTGGCGGACGACCCAAAGAGCTTCAGTCAGACCCTGATGGCCGTTGCCCCCTCCTATACCAAAGGATGTTTGCTATTCGCGTCAGCCGGGGGCTTCGAGGTGTGCCAGCGTCGTATCACGGCCCAGATTGCCTCGACGATCCCGAATGGCCCGGTCCCGGCGAGGAAATACGTAGGCGCCGGAGAGCGGCATCCGCACGCAAGGCGAGTATGAACCGTCGTCCACGATGCTCGAGTGCGTACATCCGCATCATGAATGTCTCTCGCAAGCGCGAAGACAGTGAGCATGTTGCGAGTCTTGCAGGCTCGTCTCTTAGGCGGTTCGTGAGCCGTTCATCTCGGCGTTGGCGTCCGTAGAGCGGCCGCAGCAGTAGCCCCGCCCGCTGCCGAGAACACCAGGCTCCCGGATAGGTCGGCGTCCACTTGTCCTCGACCGCGTGCCTCGACCAGTGCAGAGAGCATGTCAAAAGCGTCGATCGCGAAAGCGGGCACCGATCGAGCATGGAATCGTCGCGGCGCGACATGGCACACTTCCTATCGGTGGCAAAGATCCAATTTTCTGGACTCTTGGTGCTTTGGAAACCTCTTTGCCTGGTTCATCGGCACAGCGAGCCCGCGATAATGCGGCGTCATCAAGCGAGCTGCGAGGGAGACCGTAGTTCTGCCGGGTCGCGCTGTCCTTCACCTCGATGCGAGAGTATTGGCTCTCGACGCGACGGGTGTGGCGGCAGCACCTCGACAAATGCCGGCATCGCTATCAGTCGGAGCAAGTAGCCATCGCTCCCTGTGCATCGCGTGTCTGTAAACTTAACGAGTCAGGCCATTGCTTGGAGGCTGCCCATCGAGCCAGGAGCAGGTGTCGCACTGTATCGCCGCGTCGTGGTGCGCACGGTTCGGGTGCCGCGGTCTTCCCTAGCCGGGGGTCCTGGCGGATGAGCGAGCAGTCTCGCCGCGCGGGCGATCGCCGGCTCGCAGCGATCGGCAAGCGCTACTGCGTGGCGTTGTGCGCTGCCGACGCACCAACGGCGGAGGCAGTGGTGCAGGAGGCGCTCGGCGCTGGTGTTGCCCCTACGACGATCCAGGTTCGTGTGATCATGGCCGCGATGGGGCGCATCGGGGAGCTGTGGGAGCAGGGGGAGCTGACGGTCGCCGACGAGCACGTCGCGACGGGCCTCAGCTATCGGGCCCTGCTGCCTCTCCAGGAGCCGCTACAGATTGCGCCACCGGTCTCGCGCGAGCGTGTCGTGCTCGCCGCAGTGGAGGGACAGGCGCACGTGCTGGGGCTGCGGATGGTTGCCGATGTGCTGGAGGGAGCGGGCTTCGACATGCTCTATCTCGGGGCGGATGTGCCGTCCGGTGCGCTGCGGGCGTTCGTTGCGGAGCATGTGCCAGCCGTCATTGGACTGACCTCTACGCAGTCGTGCGACACACCCCAGCTCGCCCGGGCGATCGTTGCGATCCATGACGCTCACCCGGCGGGCCGGATCATGCTCGGCGGCAACGGCGTGCCGCACGAGTGGCGCGACGCTCCCTATCCGTGGGTGGCGGACGCCGCCGGCGCGCTCGACGCAGTCGAGGGGCTGCTGCAAGGGCAGCCTCAGGAGCTGCCGCCAGGGATGACGCAGCGCTCGACCATTGCAGAGTCACGACTGTCCTTGTCCGCGAGCGCCGTGGAGGATGAACGTCTCGCCGCTGAGGTCACCGACGCGAGCGAGGTCGCACGGCGCTATGCGCGGCGGGCCGCCGAGTACCGTTACCTCGCCTATCGCGACCAGCTGACCGCGCTGCCGAACCGCCGCGCGTTTGACGACCGCATGATCGCGCTCAGCAAATCAGCAGACCACAACGCGCTGCTCGTCATAGACGTCGACGAATTCAAGGAGATCAACGACACCCAGGGCCACGACGCCGGCGACGCGCTGCTGGTCAGGCTCGGACAGGCAATCCGCGGCGCGGTACGCGCCGGTGACACGGTCGCGCGTATCGGCGGCGACGAGTTCACCGTCCTCTTGCCCGTATGCACTCAGGTCGAGGCCGGCCGTGTCGCCGAACAGGTCCGCACGGCCGTGCTGGAGATGAGCGAGGGCGAGATGACGGTGAGCATCGGCAGTGCGCCGCTGGGCACCGACCGGCGAGGCGCAGTGCTCGCCGCAGACCGCGCGCTCTACGCCGCGAAGGCAGCGGGCGGCAACCGCTCGAAGCTCACCTTCGCGCCATAGTCCTTGCAGGACCCACGCCGCTTGCTTCCTTCAGACGATGCCGAGTCCTTACGTGGCTCGCGCGCCTGGTCCTCCTTCGGACCACGCTCCCTCTTTACGGGACCCGCCCTTGGCTTAGAAGTTGACGTGAGCGGTTCCGCTCTGAGTGGCGGTGCTTGCGCTCACGGCCGTGCCCGCAACATCGGTGGCCGACGTGGAGGGGGCCCATACCATGGCCGCCTGTGTCGTGCTCGTCGACGACGCGCCGCTCGGAGTACCCAGGTCGATGACGATAGTGGCGCCGTTCTGGATCATGGTCGACGGCGTCGCTGTCCCCTGTGCGCCGTAGACGATGTGTTGGCCGGATCCGGCGGTCAGGTAGCTCCTGCTGTCGAGGTCGACGACGCCGACTGGGATCTGGACGGGAGTGGATTCCGTGTTGTAGATCTCCACACTGTCATTGGCTTTGGCGCCGCCATCGACGAGATCGACCTGGACTTTGGTGCTGGTCCCGTTCCAGCCGCTGAGGATGGAGTATGGGTCGATGACTCCGTTGTAAGCGAGGGTCAGCGTGTCGCCTTGGTCGAGGTGGCCGACGGTGCCGCCACTCACGTTCGTGCTCTGGACGTCAGACGCCGCCGGGGCGGTGTTGTCGACGGTCACGGTGAAGCTCTGGGTTTCCGAGTTGGCTGCTGTGTCGGTGGAGGTGATCGTGAAGGCGTAGGCGCCGGCCGACAGGGTGCTGTTGGCCGTGAGCGCGGCGGTTCGGTAGTTGTATGCGACTCCGCCGGCGGTGTAGCTGCCCGCCACCAGCGCGACGGCAGGATGCGCCGAGGTGGTCGTGTCCACGTTGGCAGTGACGCTTCCCATCCCGCTCGCGGGATTGCCGGTGTCGGTGACATTGGCGTAGACGTAGTAGCTGGCGTCCTGCTCGATGTAGCCGGGGTAGTAGGCCGTAGTGCGCCCGATGACTCCCGCCGAGGCGGTTGGAGCAGTCCAGTCGGTAGCTGCGGTGAATGAGGCCGACGGCGTTGTGGAGGAGGCGTTGAAGGCCGACAGCGTGCCGCCCAGCGTGGCTGCGCAGGCAGCGCAGAGGGCGAGCCAGGCAAGCGCCGCTCGCGCCGCGCCACGAGCCATCACGCTCTCCAGGTCCGCCGCAGCAGCGCGGCACCCAGCACGAGCGCGAGGAGGGACAGCGTCGCGGTGCGAGCGAGGCCATTGTTCAGCCATGCGGCTGCCCAGCCGACCTCGGGGATCCGCAGATCCACCTTGGCGACCGAGCCCGCTCTGGCGACCGACCAGTGCTCGGGAACGGCGTTGGCGTCCCCCCGCGTCAGGAAGTACAGCTGCTGGCGGTTCGTGCGGATCGCTAGCACCCGGTGGGTGACGAGCCGGCTCTGAAGCGCCTGGTCGTTGAAGCTGACGATGTCACCGGGACGGATGCTCTGTGCCGGGACGGCGTGACTGATCAGGACGTCCCCTGCGTTGACGGCCGGCCGCATACTGTTCGAATAGTCGATTAGCGGTCGGTATCCGGCCAGGCGCACCAGGAGCACCAACGCGAGCAGGATCAGCGCGAGCGCGCATAGTACGCTCGACGCGTAGTCGGCGAGCCGCAGGGCACAATCTGGGTTGACGCCTGCCTGTCCGGCGCGCGGCCGCGATGGTGCGAGCACGCTCATCAGATGCTGTCCTCTTCGAAGGTGAATGTCTCGTGCCCAGTGAGTCCCTGGGCTCGCGCATCGCTCAGCACCGAGACCTGAAATTGGTAGCTGTGCGTTGCCTGAGGACTCCATGTGGCCGGGCTCGAGGCTGTCGGGTCGGGGAGTGCTGAGCTCGCGCTGCTCGGCCAGTTGGCCAGCGTGCCGCTGTATACGACACCGGCGCCCTGGGCGAGGTAGTTCGTGGCGTCTGCGGTGAACCCGGTGCAAGACCCGGCTGGGGGAGTGCCGCTGAAGGAGCCGCGCGTGACCACCAGCTTCAGGTACTCGTTCAGCCCCGTCCCGGAGCCGGTCCCGTAGAGCTTCATCTGGACGGACAGCGTGCCGCTGTTGGTGATCTGGATACAGCCCGTGGAGACGGCTCCAGGCTTTGCGCTCGTCAGCGAGATCACAGGGGCCGTGAGGGAGCCTGAGCTCAGCTGGACCATTCCCGCTTTGATCGAGTTCGAGGGGTTGGTGGCCGTCGCATTGAGGTTGGACCAGGTCGCGGTGCCGATGAGGAGCGCACCCACGGCAAGGACGGCAATAGTGGCGGCAAGCTTGATGGCGATCCCAGAGACGCTGCGCCCATTAAGATGGCCTGAACGGCCTTCTCGCGCAACGGATGAGTTTCCCGGCGCCCCGCGGTCCGGAAGCTCATCCGGTGCCGCGGGTGCCGTCCGATCGTCCATGAGAAGCTCTCGGGAGTATTGGTGGCCGATCAGCTCGTCGAGGACCAGTCGTATTCAACGCTCGTCGATGCGCCCTGGTAGGCATTGTCAGCGCCGGCCAGTCCTGAATCCGGGAAGGTCATCGTGAACTGGTAGCGATGCGTGTATCCAACGGGGAATGCACCGAGCGGGATAGTCGTCGGCATCGCGCTCATGAGCCCCGTGTAGAGGGTGACGGCGGCCGGGCACGATGAAACGCAGGCCGGTTCACCAAGATCCTGAACGACGATCGTGAGCTTTTTGGAGAACCCGGGCGAGGCAGGAGTATCCACGGCGGCTGTATGGGCGAGCGTGAAGGTGCCGGCGGCGGAACCGGTGTTCTTTATCTCCACGGTGCCGGTAGCTGTGGCGCCCGGGACTATATTCGCCGCTGTCAGGATTGCCGCATTGGCTTTCGAGTTGGAATGGCTGATAGTCCCAGCGGTAAAGACGTTGCTGGGGTTTGCGCTGGTGGAGTTGAAGTTCGCGCCTGAGCCGACGGCCACCGCTGCCGCGACCATCAGGCCTACGAGGGCGGCGAGCACCTTGCGGGGCGAAGCCGTCCAGAGGGACTTGAGCCTGTTCATAGCATCTCCTTTGCCGGAGAGTGCCCGCAGGCGATCAGACCGGATAGTTTGTATGTCTTTCATCGACAGCTGCGGGGCCGAGCAGTAGTCGGCCCCGAATCCACTATGTCGTTCCGTCCAAAAAGTCGGTATTAGGAGCGCGGACAATCAAAGCGCAGGCGTCAGTTCAAGACGTATACGTCAGTTCACCATCTGCCTCCCGGATGCCGATGACAAGGTAGATGGACAAATCGCACCGACCCGGTCTCGCAGCCCTTCCCGAGCTGCGTTACGTGCGGCCGGGCTTCCTCCTCACTTTCAGCGTTGCTGGCCTACTCGCGGTCGCTTTGGTCGCTTTCGCCGTCTCGCGAATCGTCGGCGCCGAACTCCGAAGCGCCCAGCTCGCCAGCGCGACGCGTTCGGCCGAACTGCTGGTCGTATCGACCTTGGCACCCCAGCTCCCAGCCGGCACCGGGCATCTCGACGTTCGGCAACTCAAAACCCTCAATAGCGCGATGCTCTCTGCACGACGGACGGTCGGCGTCGACGGAGGCGCTATCTGGGATTTGCGCTCGCGGGTGCTGTACTCAACTGACCAGCGGCTGATCGGAATGACTGTGTCGCGCCCCCCGGAGGTGCTAACCGCCTTCTCAGGCAGGACGTCGACGGCGGTACGCGGCCGCATACCGTGGTCCACGGAGACCTTCGTCGGCAAGCAGATGGATGTGGCCGTGCCCCTCTATGGGCGAAACATGACCAAGCCCATCGCCGTCGCCGAGCTGATCATTCCCGAAGCGCCCGTGGCCCAGCAGGTCTCCAATCAGAGACAGCGCATCGACTTCATCCTGTTCGGAGCCGCGCTGCTCTTCTACGTCGCCCTGTGGCCGATCCTGCTGCGCGCTTCCAAGGCGGCCCGTAGTCAGTCCAACCCGCGCAAGAAGGCACTGCTGCGCGAGCTGCGTAATGCCATCAAACACGACGAGCTGCTGCTGCTGTATCAGCCGACGGTCAATCTCGCGCAGGGTCGCGTGACGGGTGTCGAGGCGCTGCTGCGATGGCGCCACCGCAAGCATGGCCTGCTCGCGCCAAGCGAGTTCCTGCCGACTGTCCTCGACGGTGCCCTGAACAGCGAGCTTGCGCTGCACGTCATCGGACTGGCTCTGCGCGACTGTGAGGCATGGCGCGAACGAGGCATGGACGTGGGGGTCAACGTCAACCTGTCGGTTCCGAACGTCCTGGATGACGCGCTGTGCGAGCAGATCGGGAAGATGCTCGCAAGCGCAGGGATCCCGCCCAGAGCCCTCGGGCTCGAGGTGACTGAGGCGGCCCTGATCGCCGATCCCGAGAAGGCGGCGGGGATGCTCCGGTCGCTCGACAGCTTGGGTGTTCGGATCTGCATCGACGACTTCGGTACCGGATATTCGTCGCTTGCCTGCCTACGTGACCTGCCCGTATCGGAACTCAAGGTGGACCACAAGTTCGTCGGGGGCCTGCACCTGCAGCCCCGGGACAAGATGATCGTTCGCCTGATCGTTCGGCTCGCACACGAGCTTGATGTACGAGTCATCGCCGAGGGAGTCGAAGACCTCGACACGCTGGGCGACCTGGCGGAGATCGACTGCGACGAAGCTCAGGGCTACTACTTCAGCGCGCCCCTGCCGTTGGTCGAGCTCATCGCGTGGTTCGAGGCGCCCGTGGCAGCCGTATATGCGCACCCCGCACAGTTCGCGGCCGTCTGACTCGGATGATCCCAGGCCGTGTTCTCCCCCTCATCGATGCTCACCGCCTCGCCTCGTCGACTCCTGCTCGTGCTGGGGGCCCTGACGATCGCGACCGCGACCGCGGTCGGCTCTGGCGCGAACTTCAACTCCACCAGCTCAAACCCGGACACGCTGATCACCGCCGGAACGGTCGTCGTCACCGATTCGGCGAGCGGAGCCTCGATCCTGACCGCGACCCTGATGAAGCCCGGCGGATCGGCCTCCGGCGCGGTCAACATCAAGAACGGGGGCAACATACCAGCCACCTTCACGCTCGCGAAGGCGGGCCTCTCCGACACGCCTGCGTCGCCGGCGCTGTCGGGCAAGCTAGAGCTCGAAGTCAAGGCTCTGGGAGATCCTGCCTGTGTCAGCTCGTGTCCTGCTCCGTTCACCGTCTACACGGGCACGCTCGGCTCGATGGGCACGCTCTCCCTTGGGGCATTCGCGGCCGAATCGACGCACCGGTACACGTTCACGGTGTCGTTCCCCGAAGGCGTAAACGGCGCCGACAACACCTACGAGGGCGCCGCGACCCGAGTGGAATACGTGTGGACGGCTACGCAATCGTAGTGAGGCGCCTCCCGGGCGTCCCACGACCATCAACCCAACCGGACGTCGCACCGACGGAGCGCCCGGCGGACTCTGCTGTGCGCAGGCTCGCGCGCAGGGCGCGAGGGATCGTGCTCAACTGCGCTTTCGTGGCAATGATCGCCAGCGTGCTCATCATGCTCGTCCCCGCCCTGCTCGGCTTCCAGCGCTACGTGATCCTGACGGGCTCGATGACGGGCACCTACAATCGAGGCTCGATCGTGTTCGATCGCCCGATCCCCACCGCCGATCTGAAGGTGGGAGACCCGATCACATATTCACCGCCGTCGGGGTTCACGAGCCAGGCGCGCGTCACCCACCGCATCTGGTGGATCGGGCGCGGGGCGAACGGCGAACGCGTCTACAGGACCAAGGGAGACGCTAACAGGCATCCGGACGCGTGGAAGTTCACGCTCAACCAGAGCACACAGGACGTCGTCGTATTTCACATCCCGGACGTCGGCTACGTGTTCACCCTGCTTAGCCTGCGCAAATTTCGAATCGTCCTCGTCGGCTTGCCCGCGATCGTCATCGGCCTAACGATGCTGCGTGCACTGTGGATCGAGGGCGGCAAGGAGGCGCGCCGTCAGAAGCTCGCGCAACTGGGCTGGCAAGCGACCGCCGACACGGGTATCGAGACCGTCCTGCCGCCGCTGGACTCACCGGACACCAAACCGCGCCCGATCTGGCTCGACCTCCATGTGACGCCAGCCCACGCCGGTGCGCCACGATTCGCGCCGGCCAACAGAGGCTCCAGCAGCTCCGGGGCAACGCTGCACGTCGGCCGACTGGTCTCTGCGCACACGACGGGAGATTTCCACGACGCTCTTCTGAAGACTCCGATGAACCTCGACGAGATCCTGCCAGCCCCCAACCAAGCCGCGATCCAACTTCACGTCGCTCGTCTGCTCCCCCGATCTCGAACGCGCGGCGCTCCCTATCTGGATATTGCGATGATGGACAGTGCTCGATCTATGGAAAGCAGGGACTGGCCGCGATGACCACCAGGATCGGGCTGTCGATCGTGACACTGGGGACGATGCCTGTGCTTGCTGCCGCGAAGGGCCGCGTGGCTGAGGAGTTGGGTTCTTCGGCAACCAAGAGCGAGAGCCGGCAGACGATGCTCTGCGCCTACCTGTCCGCCGGCCTGCTCGTGGGGCTGGGCTTGAACGCGCTGGCCGGCTGATGGTGGGCCGATCCCATAGCAGCGCTTGGGATCGCCGCCGTCGCGCTCAAAGAGGGACCAGACGCCTGGCGGCGAGTCTTGCTGCACCGCGCCGGCCCCGCCCGTAAGCGGCTGACGCTTAGGGATGGCGGGCTATCCCGAGGATCATCGGCAGCACCGTGACGAAACGCGCCACAGGATCGCCCGCCGGGAACCCGTCTCCGATCTTCTCGAACCTGATCGTCGGCATGGACTGAGGTCTAGCACGCCGCCCCGACCGGCCGTGCCTGCTGCGAGACGCGCTGGCAGCTTCGACGGCCGGTGTCTTCTACGCCTCGGGAGGTCGCTCACGTCTTCGAGGAGGCGCTCGCCACACGAGCCAGCGCGTCGGGCGTCCGGCAGCGGATCGGAGTGCTATCGCAATTCGCGGTTTGCCTGCGTGGTCCTCACTTGACCTGGGCCGACCAGGCTTGCAGCAGCTTGACCCTGAGCTTGACCCGGAAGGCCCAACGCGCCAACCAGCCGTCCCCGCTCACAAAAAAACCCCACCTGAGCGGGGCTTTTTAGAGTAGCGGGGGCGGGATTCGAACCCGCGACCTTCGGGTTATGAGCCCGACGAGCTACCAGACTGCTCCACCCCGCGTCGCACCCATGTTCTAGCAAAGAGACGGCCCCTTCGGAAGGCTTGGGACACCCAACCCAGCCCCCACCCTCTACGATCCCCGCCCATGCGCACCGCGGTTGTCGACATCGGCACCAACTCCACCCGCCTGCTCGTCGCCGACGTCGACCAGGCCACCGGGGCCGTTCGAGAGCTCCATCGCGAGTCCCAAGTGACCAGGCTCGGCGACAAGGTCGACGCGGGCGGGCGGCTCTCCGAGGAGGCGATAGCGCGCGTCGAAGCCACGCTCACCGAGTACCGAGCCACGATCGACCGATACGACTGCGAGGCCAACATGGCGGTCCTCACCTCGGCTGTCAGAGACGCCTCCAACGGCGCCCAGTTCACCGACCGCGTGCGCTCCCGGTTTGGCCTCGACGCCCAGGTGCTCTCCGGAGACGAAGAGGCCCAGCTCACGTTTCTGGGCGCCATGAGCGACCGTCCCGTCTCCTCCGAGCCGACTGTGGTGATCGACATCGGCGGCGGGTCCACAGAGTTCATCGTGGGCTCCGACCACGAAGCCTCCTTCCACGTGTCCGTCCAGGCCGGCGTGTTGCGCATGACCGAGCGCCACATCCACACCGACCCTCCCTCACCCAACGAGCTGCAGGCCCTGGCGACCGACACCCGCTCCATCTTTCTCGCTGGCCTCCCCCTCGATCAGCGCCAAGCCGTCAAGCAAGCGATCGCAGTCGCCGGCACCGCCACTTCGGCCGCCTCGATCGACCAGGCCCTCGACCCCTATGACCCCGCCCGGGTACACGGCTACACCCTGCTCCGAGCCACCGTCGAACTGTTGATCGCGCGCCTTGCCGACCTCACCGAAGCCCAGCGCCGCGAAGTGATCGGCCTGCACCCCGACCGAGCGCCCACGATCGTCGCCGGCGTGATCCTCCTGGAGGAGGCCATGAAGGCATTCGATTTGGACCAGGTGGAGGTCTCCGAGCACGACATCCTTCGCGGCGGCAGCCTGCGCCTGGCCGGCCTCGACTGAGCCGCCCGGTCACGGCCCCGCACGAGCCCGCCCCGATTCCGCGAGGCCACGGTCATGCCCCGAAGTGCCCCCACTCAAAGGCTCGGGAAGGCGAGTGGACACAAATACGAACGAACAACAATCCTCTCAACAAATCCCGCCCTCCCACCGACACGCCATTATCGGCAAGTGGAGGGCCGCTCCTTCGCGCCCCTTCTACCCCGGTCCATAGACCCGCCTTCGCGGGTCGCCCTACCCGGCTTCGAGGCTGCACCCCTGCCTACGCTTCGAGGTCAAGCCCCTAAGGAAGCCGTCCGCCCGGGCGGCTTCCTTATTTGGGCTCAGGCCAGGTTGGACTTGCGCGGGTAGGCCACCGTCGGGTCGGTCAGCACGTTCACAAGCGCCGGCTTACCCGCCCCCAGCGCCCGCTCCAAAGCCGGCCCCACGTCGCCCGGGCGCTCCACCAGCTCGCCGTGCCCCCCCAAAGCCTCCACCACCTGGTCATAGCGAGTCGCCGGCCTCAGGTCCGCCGCCACCGAGTACCCATACAAGAACTCCATCGGGTGCTTCTCCAAAGCCCAGATCCCGTTGTTGCCCATCACCCCCACCACGTTCACGCCGTGGCGCGCCAAAGTGTCGAACTCCATCCCCGCGAAGCCAAACGCCCCGTCGCCCAACAGCAGCACGACCTGACGCTCGGGGTGAGCCAGCTTCGCCGCCAACGCATACCCCGGCCCAGTCCCCAAGCACCCGAACGGCCCCGGATCAAGCCAGCAGCCGGGCCCGTAGCTGTCGATCACGCGCCCCGCATAGGACACGAAGTCCCCGCCATCCCCGATCACGATCGCGTCTCGATCGAGCACCTTCGCCAGCTCCGCATACAACCGCATCGGGTGCATCGGGCTGCGCTTGTCCTCGAGCTCGGCCCGCTCCCCCTCGCGCCGCTCGGTCTCAGCCGCCCTCAGCTCCTCCACCCACCCCGAGCTTGCCAGCGCCTTGTCCCCCGCGGCCACCCTCAGGTCGCTCAAAGTGGCGCCCAAGTCCCCATACAGCTCCACCGCCGGCTCCCGCGGATGCCGGCGCGCGGGCTCGGCCACGTCGATCGCCACGATCGCCGTGTCCTCCCCGAACGACCCCCCGAAGCCGAGCCGGAAGTCCATCGGCACGCCCACCACCAGCGCCACGTCGGCTCCCCTCAACGCCTGAGAGCGGGTCCTCGAGAAGAACAGCTCGTGGTCCGCCGGCACACATCCGCGCGCCAGCCCGTTCAGAAAGACCGGGATGCCCAAGCTCTCCGCCAGCTCCAGCAAGGCTCCCTCGCCATGCCCCCAATACAGATCGGTCCCGGCCATCACAACCGGCCTCTCCGCCTCTTCGAGTAGGCGCGCCGCCTTTTCGATCTCCCCGCTGTCCGCTCCCCGCACGACCTGACTCGCGCGTGCACGCGACTCGCCCGTCTCGGGTGCGCTCATGAACACGTAGTCCAGTGGAAAGTCCACGAACGCGGCCCCCCCGTGCGGAGCCAGCGCCGCACCCAAAGCCTCGTCCACCAGCCCCGGGATCTCCGCCGTGGACTGGGCCGTCGTCGCCAGCTTGCACAGCGGCCTCACAAACGGCACATGGTCGATCTCCTGTAGCGACCCTTGCCCCCACCGCAACGTGGGAGCCCTCCCGCCCAGCACAAGCATGGGCGAGTGGTTGGCCTGGGCTGAGGCCATAGCGCTCATCCCGTTGGTCACGCCCGGCCCCGCCGTCAGCGCGCACACCCCCGGCTCGCGAGTCACCTTGGCCCACCCCTCAGCCGCGAACGCCGCCGTCTGCTCGTGCCTCACGTCCACGATCGCGATCCCCTCCTCGCGACAGCCATCGTAGATCGAGAACAAGTGCCCGCCCGACAGCGTGAACAGCTTGCTCACCCCGTGCGCCTTCAGGCGGCGCGCGATCAAGCGCCCCCCGTGCAGCTCCTCCTCGACCTGATCCTGCGCCTGCGTGCTCTGCGTGGACATGGCGCGACTCTACAAGAGCCGCCGCCCGGGGTGGGACTCGAACCCTGCTCGCCCCCAACGGGGATCCCGCGCCCGAAGGGTGCGGATGGGATGCCCGGGGTGGGACTCGAACCCACACGCCCTTGCGGACTATCGATTTTAAGTCGACGGCGTCTTCCAATTCCGCCACCCGGGCGCACTTTGACACTCTAGTCCAGCGACTCACGTGTTTGTCTAGAGTGGACAACAGCCAGACGCTCCCGCTCAGTGCGTGCCATCCCCGCCCGTGTCGGCAACCCGCGAGTAGGCGCCCCAAGAGGGCCCCGCCGGTGTTTATCTGCCCTTGTGCAAGGGCAGCGATACTTCGTAATAGACCGCAACTCCGCCCTCGCTACGGTGTATTTAGGAGTGAGAGCCCCGAAAGGACCGCCGTGGAGGTCTCAGCACTAAAAGCCCCAGCAGCGCCCGGCCTGAGGAGCCCTTCGGCCCTGTTGCGCCTGCAGTCCGACGAGCGCCTGATCGCGCTCATCCGGCGCGGCCAGCACGCGGCCTTCGAAACCCTGTTCTCACGCTACCAGTCGCGTCTGCTCGCCTTCTGCAGGCACATGCTCGGCTCCAAGGAGGACGCCGAAGACGTCCTCCAAGAGGTGTTCGCCGCCGCCTTCAACGCAATCCTCGCCGACGAGCGCGAGATCAACGTGCGCCCCTGGCTGTACCGGATCGCGCGCAACCGCTCGCTCAACCACCTGCGCAAGGCCTCCGCGATCGGCGTGGACTCGATGGACGTTCACTACGCCGAGGGCGGCCTCTCGACCGCCGAGAAGGTCATGAAGCGCGAGAGCTTCCGCCAGCTGATCGGCGACGTCCAGCAACTGCCCGAGACCCAGCGCACCGCTCTGCTCCTGCGCGAGATCGACGCCCTCTCCTACGAGCAGATCTCAGACGCCATGGAGACCACCGTGCCGGCCGTCAAGTCGCTCCTGGTACGCGCTCGAATCTCGCTGGCCGAGGCCGCCGAGGCGCGCAAGCTGACCTGCGACGAGGCCCGCCTCGAGCTCGGCGAAGTCGCCGAGGGCCTTACCAAGCCGACAGCCGCGGTACGCCGCCACGTGCGCGACTGCGAGCGCTGCCGCGCATTTCGCAAGCAGCTCAAGGACAACAACGTGGCGCTCGCCGCCATGTTGCCCGTGGGTCCTTTCCTACTGCTCAAGAAGCTCATCCTCACCAAGCTGGGGTCAACCGCCGGAG